>JBJMQD010000034.1:0-2797 GCA_045802855.1 Myxococcales bacterium
CGTCGGGGGGAATGCCGCGGCCATTGGACCATGGGCCAACCCGGCCACCCCGGTGGAGCGGGAAGGCTCCCGCCCGGGCGGCGTCGGCCGGGATGTCGCCTATCCGCGCACACGACTGATGTGAGTCTTGCGCGTGCCGCCACTACCGTTTACGCTCATTCGTGTTGGCGAAAGGAGGTGATGGAATGGTCAGCGAAAAGAAGGCTGCTGCCATTCGCGTCGCCTCGGTGGAGTCCGGCCGCTAGTCGGGCCCCGCTCGAGCGCGAGCGATCTTGGTATTGGCCGGGCGCCCGGGAGACACTGACGCTCCCGGGCGTCTTTTTTTCCTCGCGCCGCGTCAGCCGCCGTCGCGGAACCTCTGGGTGTCGATCCCGTATTTGCGAATCTTGTAACCGAGGATCCTCTCGGTGGTCTCGAGGAGCCGCGCGGCCCGCAGGCGGTTTCCCCGGGCGGTCTTCAGGGCGTCCAGGATCACCTCCTTCTCGTATGCCTGCACCGACTCGCTCAGCGAGGCGCGCGCGGCCGCTGGCCTCGGCGTCTCGGCCATCTGCAAGGCGGGAGGCAGATGGTAGGCGTGCACGGATCCCGACTCGCAAACCAGGACGGCCCGCTCGACGGCGTTCTCCAACTCCCGGACGTTCCCGGGCCATCGGTAGCTCGTCAACAGGTCGATCGCCGGCTGCGCGATGCGGCGGACGCGCTTGCCGTGCTCGCGCGAGTAGCGCGCGAGGAAATGGTCCGCGAGCATCAGGACGTCCGAGTCGCGCTCGCGGAGGGGAGGCACGAAGATCGTGACGGCCACCAGGCGGCGAAGCAGCTCCTTCTGGAACTCGTAGCTCGCGACGGCACGCTCGAGGTCTTTATTGCTGGCGGCGATGACGCGCACGTCTGCGTGCAGGGTCTCGCCGCCGCCCACACGCTCGAACTGGTTTTCGCGGAGCACGCGGAGAAGCCTCGCCTGCGCGGCCGCGCCCAGGTCGCCCACCTCGTCGAGGAAGACGGTGCCGCCCGCGGCCAGCTCGAGACCGCACTGCTTCGGGGCGGAGCTTCCTTGCTCCTGGCCGAAGAGTCCCGAGTCGGTAGCCGTCCCGACGTTTACGGTGAGGAAGGGCGCACGGGCGCGCGGTGAATTCCGATGGATGACGCGGGCGATGAGCTCCTTGCCGGTGCCCGCCTCGCCGCGGAGGAGCACCGCGGCATCCGTCCGAGCGATTTTCGCGATCTGCTCGCAGACCCGGCACATGGACGGGCTGATCCCGACGATGCCCGGCAGGCGCTCGTGCGGCGACGGCGCCGTCCCGTCCTGGAATCGCCGCCGGATCTGGAAGGCCTGCGAGATCATCGTCGCGACCACGGTGAAGAAGCGCCGTGCCTCCTCGGGGAGGGGGACCTCGCCGCGAGGAAGCTCGATCGCCAGCGCCCCGAGCGGCTGGCCTCCCTCCGCGAGAGGGAGGCAGAGGAAGGTCCCGTTCGATGCGCGCTCGCCGCCGGCGGCGCTGAAGAGCGGCTCGCGGGCGACAGGCGCGGCAAAGGCGGCGCGGCCGCTTTCTACCACGCGGCCGACGATGCCTTGGCCGAGCTTGCGACTCGTCCGCTGCGCCTCGGGGTCGAAGCCGAGCGAAACATCGACGCGGATCTCGCTCGACCCGGCGTCCAGGACGAGGACCGCGGCGCGCACGACGCCGGCGTCTCGCGCGAGCTTCGCGAGGGCGCCTTCCACCGCTGGGCGCAGATCGAGCGGGCTCGCCAGGATCGCGGAGACCTCCAGCAGCGACCCGAGCGCACCGCCCGGATCCCAGGATCGTCGCGGAGCTGCGCTGGCGGCCTGCGCCACGGGCTTCTCCCGGTCAGGGCTTCTTCGCCGCGTCGGCCTCGGCCTTCTTGTCGACGGCCGGCACCGCCTGGGCTGGTTGGGAGTCGGCGGGCGCCGGAGCCGCGGCGGGAGTGGGAGCCGCGGCGACCGGTGCGGGCGCCGTTGCCGCCGGCGCGGGCCGGAGCGGCAGGTCGACATCGAGCTGCACCGTCCAGAACCACTGCCGCCCGCCGGGCTGCGAAGCCGGATCGAAGAAGTAGACCGGCCCCGTGAGGAGGGCGATCTTGTCGGTGAAGTACAAGCCGACTCCGCCGCCCGCGGCGCCGAACACGTTCTTGCCGGTCTGCACGTCGGCCGCGAAGTTGATCTTCAACAGCCAGGGCAGGTTGACGTTGATGTCGGGGGAGAGGAGTCCGCCCATGAACCCAGAACGGGCCGTCCCGCCGCCGCTCGACTGGAACAGCTTCTCCTGCAGCGCGTAATAGCCGCCTACCGAAACGTAACCGCCTACCTGCGGGATGGAGTGCTGCGCCTGCGCGTAGAGCATGTTGTAGTCGGTGCCCAGGGTGGTGTCCGTGCTCTTCTTGGTGCCGACGCCGAAGATTCCGAACGCGAGGCTCGGCTGCCAGGCAAAGAGCTTGTCCTCCGGCACGCCCAGCTTGGCGTTGAGCAGAAGCGGATCGCTCGCCGGCAGGAGCATGTCGAATCCGACCTCGAGCTGCAGGTCTTCCCACGGCAGGACGCCCATGGTGAGCCCGGTGGTGACCGGATAGATGGGCGAGCCGGGGGTGGTCGTCCCGGGTTTGCCCCCGAAATACGTGTCGTAGGTGATGTGCGGGACGAGAAACGGCTGGATGGCGGTATTGGAAGGGGCCCAGAACGTGGTGGACGGCGTGGCGCGGGCGGCGAGGGCGACGAGGAATACGGTAACGGCAAGCCTCTTCATTTATGATCTCCGGGTTCTTCGTAAAGTACTGCCGTGGG
>JBJMQD010000051.1:0-4638 GCA_045802855.1 Myxococcales bacterium
GCGAAGGCGCGATGGTAGGGGTTGTCCGTGCGCGAGAACTCGAGTCGTTTCGGATTGCACTGCTGGCGGTAGAGGAAGTTCTCGACCACCGACTCCTGCGGCTCGTAATGCGTCGGCAAGGGTCCGTCCATGAGCCCGCTCGGCGCAAAGAGCCAGCCCTTGCCGTCGGCCTCCATGATGAACGGGTCGTCGCCCGCCAGCGCGTCGACGCCGGTGGTCCCCGGAGCCGGGCGGTAGGACGGGGCACGATCCTTGATGAAGTCTGGCGTGTCCGCGCCGGTCCACTGGCCCTTCGCGGCATCCCAGTACACGAGCTTCTTGCGCTCCGACCACGGTTTGCCGTCAGGATCGGCGGAGGCGCGGTTGTAGAGGATGCGCCGGTTGTCGGGCCACGCCCACGCCCACTCCTTCGCCACCCAGTCCTGCTCGCGCCCCGGCTTGCGGCGCGCCGTCTGGTTCACGCCGTCCTTGCGGCAGCCGCAATAGATCCAGCAGCCGCAGGCGGTCGAGCCGTCTTCCTTGAGCTCCGTGTAGGCCGAGAGCGGACGGCGATCGGCGACGGACCATCCGTTGATCTCCGCCAGCACCGCCTCGCTGTCGACCTCGCGACGCGCACCCTTCACCGGATAGCTCCAGATGAGCCGCTTGATCGGCTCGTCGCGCTTCTCGCGCGATCCGGCGTAAAGCTCCTTGAGACGCACGCCGAGGTGGTAGGTGAAATCGAGCTCGCTGCGACAATCGCCGGGCGGCTCGATCGCCTTGTGGTGCCACTGCAGGAGGCGCTGCGTGTTCGTGAAGGAGCCGTCCTTCTCGATGTGGCTCGCGGCCGGGAAGAAGAAGACCTCGGTGTCGATGTCCTTTGGGGAGACCTCGCCCGACTCGATCTCGGGCGCGGTACGCCAGAAGTCGGCGGTCTCGGTGAGCTGGAAATCTCGAACCACGAGCCAGTCGAGCTTCTGCAGGCCCTTGCGCTGGAGCGCGCCGTTCATCGAGCCGACGGCGGGGTTCTCGCCCATCACGAAGTAGCCCTTCACGTGGCCGTCGACCATCTCGGCGACGGTCGTCATGTGCGAATGATCGCCGGTGATGGCCGGAAGCCAGTGGAAGCCCCAGTCGTTCTCGCTGCTCACGGCATCGCCAAACCAGGCCTTCATCAGCGAGACGAAGTACGCCTCGAACTTCGACCAGAAGCCGATGCCGGCGGTGTTGGTATTGAGGTACTCCTTGAACTCGTCGTGCTCCGCGTGCGGCATGGGGAGGTAGCCCGGGAGCAGGTTGAAGAGCGTCGGGATGTCGGTCGAGCCCTGGATCGAGGCGTGGCCACGCAGGGCCATGATGCCGCCGCCGGGACGGCCGACGTTGCCGAGGAGAAGCTGGATGATGGCCGCGGTCCGGATGTACTGCACGCCGACCGTGTGCTGCGTCCATCCCACCGCGTAGCAGAAAGCGCCGGTGCGCTCGCGGCCGGAGTTGCTGCAGAGCTCCTCGGCGACGCGCACCACCAGGTCAGGGGTGATGCCACAGATGTCGGCGACCATCTGCGGCGTGTAGCGCGCATAGTGCTTTTTCAAGATCTGGTAGACGCAGCGGGGATGCTGGAGGGTCGGATCGCGGGGAATCTCTTTCGCCTTCTTCCCGCGCACTTCGTTCTTCGATCCGGACGGGACGATCTCCTTGTGACCCGCGGCCGGGACCTCGCCGTCGATGCCTTCGTACTGCCAGGAGGTCTCGTCGTACGTGGCGGTCTTGCGGTCCCAGCCGCTGAAGACGCCGTCGAGGTCCTCGGTGTCCTTGAAGTCCTCCCGCAGGATGGCAGAGGCATTGGTGTACGCGACCACGTACTCCTTGAAAGCGCGATCGTGCTCGAGGATGTAGTTCACGATCCCGCCGAGGAAGGCAATGTCGGTCCCGGCGCGGATGGGGACGTGGATGTCCGCCATCGCGCTCGTGCGCGTGAAGCGCGGATCGACGTGGATGATGGTCGCGCCCCGCGCCTTCGCTTCCATCACCCACTGGAAGCCGACCGGATGGCACTCGGCCATGTTCGATCCCTGGA
Organism: Myxococcales bacterium; assembly: GCA_045802855.1. GTDB lineage: Bacteria > Myxococcota > Myxococcia > Myxococcales > 40CM-4-68-19 > VBKO01. The sequence continues at coordinate 2,057 of JBJMQD010000051.1, forward strand.
TGACGATGACGTCGGCGTTCTGCAGATCCTGCTGGAACGTCGTCGCCCCGCCCCGTCCGAACGAGATCCCCAGACCGGGGACCGTGGAGCTGTGTCAAATCCTGGCCTGGTTCTCGACCTGCAGGATCCCGAGCGCCGTGTAGAGCTTCTTGAGCAGGTAGTTCTCTTCGTTGTCGAGGGTCGCGCCGCCGAGGTGGGCGATGCCGAGCGTCCGCTGGACCGCCTTTCCCTTGTGGTCCCTCGCCTCCCACGTCTCGTCGCGCGTCTTCTTCACGCGCTCGGCGACCATCTCCATCGCCTGCTCGAGCGGGATGATTTCCCACTCCGTCCCGCCCGGCCGCCGGTAGAGGCACTGGTGGACGCGATGCGCGCCCGTGACGAGCTGGAAGGTGGCGGCGCCCTTCGGACAGAGGCGGCCACGCGAAATGGGAGAGTCTTCGTCGCCCTCGATGTCGAGGATGCGCCCCTCCTTGAGGAAGACCTTCTGTCCGCAACCGACGGCGCAGTAGGGACAAATGCTCTTGACCGTCTCGTCCGCGCTCTCCGTGCGGGCGCGCAGCGACACGCTCCGTTCCGAGAACGCCGTCCCGTCGAGCGCCGTAGCATCGCCTCGGGCGATCTGGCGAGCGACCGGCCAGCTGCCAAGCACCTTGAGGAAGCCCACGCGGCCCTCCAGCCCCGTCCCGTCTGAACGTTAGGAACGCGACGGCCGAGGGCCAATTGGAGTGCGACGGCAGGGCGCAGTTATTTCGCCGCCAAACAATCTCGACGGACCGAGCGCCCGGCCGCTAGCGACAGAGGCCGAAGGAGAGGCGGGCGCCCGTGCACATCGAGACGTGGAAGGCGCCCGAGAGCGTCTCTCCATTTTCGAATACCGCCTGGAACGTGCCGTCCATGTATGCGACGGTTCCGCTCAGGTTCGGCGCGACGCTGGTGATTTGCACCGTGCCGGAGACGGCGTCCGCCGTGCTGTTCCTTCCGCAGTCGTCGATGAGGCCGAATCGGAGACCCGCGAGCTTCGTACCCGGCGAGAGGAAAGCCGGACCTCCGATCAAGTACGTGCCGATCTCCGAGGCGGGCTTGAGGAACCCCTTCTGCGTCTCGATGCCGAGCCCGATGGTGATGAGCCGCGTGTTGTTGATGACGCCCGTCTGCATCAGCGAGCAGACATCGGAAGCCGACTCCAGGACCACCACCGACACCACGCCGCCGAACAGATCGCGCTGGGGTGGCAGGAGCAGGCCGTCCGCAACGTCGATCGACTGCCCCCGGTAGGATCCGTTGACCTGGTTCGCGTCCTTGCCTCCGCAACCGACGAACGCGACGAGCGCCGCCGCCGCAGCACCGATCCGCATGAGCGAAGGTAGGGATCCAGCAAAACGGGCGCCGCTTTCGCGTGCCCCTTTTTGTTGACGAGCGCAAACCCGGATGCGTTCAAGCGGCCTGAGACCTGCGGCCAACGTTCGAATGATAGCATCCGGATCCGTGCCGCGCCTCTTCATCGCACGTCGTCTGGCGGTCGATCCCGCGCGGGTGGCCGGGGACGGCCTCGAGATCGATCAGTGGGACGAAGAACGTCCCATTCCGAGGCAGGAATTGCTCCGCCGGGCCGCCTTCGCCGACGCCATCGTCGCGACGCTCTCGGATCGCGTCGACGCGGAGCTCCTGGCCGCGGCGCCACGGCTGCGGGTCGTTGCCAATCATGCCGTCGGTTACGACAACGTCGACGTGGCGGCATGCACGACGCGCCGCGTTTGGGTTTGCAATACCCCGGACGTGCTCACGGACGCGACCGCCGATCTGACGTTCGCGCTCATCCTCGGGGTAGCGCGGCGGGTCCGGGAGGGCGAACGCATCGTCCGGGAAGCGCGCTGGAAGTACTGGGCCCCGACCATGCTCCTCGGGCTGGAGCTTCGCGGCGCCGTCCTTGGAATCATCGGATACGGACGGATCGGGAGGGCCGTCGCGGAGCGTGCTCGCGGCTTTGGCATGGAGGTGATCTGGTCGGGCGGGAGCGCCGCCGGAAGCGTGCCTCTGGACGATCTGCTCGCTCGCTCGGACATCGTATCGATCCATTGTCCCTTGACGGCCGCGACGCGCCACCTCATCGGGCCGCCGCAGCTTTCGCGGATGAAGCGGACGGCTTTGCTCGTCAACACCGCGCGGGGCCCCATCGTGGACGAAGCGGCGCTCTGCGCGGCGCTCGAAGCGGGCACGATCGGCGGAGCCGGGCTCGACGTGTTCGAAGACGAGCCGCGGGTACATCCGGGGCTTCTCGGCCGCGACGACGTGGTGCTGGTCCCGCACATCGGGAGCGCCACTGGCGCGACCAGGGCCCGGATGGCGGAGCTCGCGCTCACCGACGCGGCGCGGGTTCTTCGCGGTGAGCGGCCGCTTCATCCCGTGAACGAGGTCGTTCCGTGAAATCGCACACCCGGTATCTGGAGATGAACGTCCCGGCCCGCCTCGCGTTCGTGAACATCACGGGCGAGGTGGAGCGGGCGGATACGAATTCGTACCGTTACCGAATCGTTGTCGAGCAATCCCGCTGCTTGCCCCGGGGCAAGTCAGGATGAGCGGAG
>JBJMQD010000053.1:0-6442 GCA_045802855.1 Myxococcales bacterium
GAGCTCGACGCTGCCTTCCTGGGCAACGAAGTTCGGAGCCTGGGTGAGGTCCTCGGTCGTCCGATAATAGATGAGCCCCGCACCGACCTTCACCTGCTGGACGGGCTGCACGCCACCGTTCAGGTACCACGCGTATACCCGGCGGTTGACGCTGATCACCTGCTGCCTGCCCTCCCAGTCGCCCGGCCAGTACACGTTGCCTCCGAAGGGGATGTTGAAGCCAACGCCGACGCCCCAACCAATTTCGCCGGATCTTCCGCCGTACGTCGCGAAGAGCGAGGGAGGGAAGGCGCCCTTGAGGAGCCCGTCGGTATGTCCGATCGAAGCGCCTTGTGGCGAGGTCCACGCGCTCTTGAAATCGATGAGACTCGCATCGGCAACGATCGACAGTCCTTCGAGGCCGGCCATCGCGGCCGGGTTCACGTACGTCGCCGCGGCGTCCTTCTGGGCGGCGACCAGCGAGCCCACCATGGAAAGATCGCGGGCATTGGTATTGGGGACGGCGTAGCCACCGGCGCGGGCGGCGCCGGCGACTGCGAACACGATGAGGCACGCAACTCGCATGGGCTTCTCCGTCGCGATCATGGCCTGGTAATCAGCGGGGCCGGGAGAATGGTGGGATTGGCGAGGAAGTTAGCGGCATCGGCCTGGCCGGCAATGGTGAGCTGCTCATCGTTGGGGCTGATGACGGGCAGAGGCGACGGAGGATTGGCCGTCGCACCCCAATCGAGCAAGAACCCATGATGCGCCGTCCCTGGATTGGGGCTGACGCCCAACACGCACGCCGCGCCTGCATTGGCGGAGTTCGCGTAGAGCGGCATCGTGCTCGTGGTCGTGCTCGTCGCGCCAAGTCCGATTACGTTGAAGAGCAGCGCGTTCCACGCATTGGGAACGACCGCGTCGCACGCGGCGAACTGGCCGAGAATCTTCTTCGCGACCTGCGGCTGGCCGCCGTTGAGGAGATCGGGCAGCGTCGGATGCGCAGGGCCTCCGAGGAGATGCCCGCCGAAATTAATCGGATCGAAGGGGTCGAAAGCCCATTTGGCAACTTGCACGAATTGCAAGAAGGCGGGCGAGCCCGGAGCGATCGGCCCGAGCGGCGGCGGAATGGTACCGAGCACCGATCCCAGCAAGCTCGCGAACGCAGGAGACGTGATTGCAATGTCGACGAACGTGCCACCTGCTACGTTCAGTACCGCCTCCGAGATGCGCGAGTTCGCGGCGACGTTCGTCGTGCCGAGGATGCCTCCCAGAGACTGGCCGATCCAGAAGACCTGCGCCGGATTGATTATGATTTGCTTCCCCTGCAGCAGGGTCGTCACGATGTTGGAGGGCGTGGCGGGCAGCGCCGGAGAAGGTGGCGGCCGGGCCAGCGCGAGGATGAGGCTCGAATTATCGAGGATGCCCTGCCGGAAGCTGTCCCGGGTACGGAACAGATTGCCGCTGATGAGGAAGTTGGCCGACTTGATCGCGACTCCGTCGGTCCGACCCGGACCGAGGGCGCACGCCGCCGTCGTGCAAAGCACGGGATTGGTCGCGGGGACGCTGCCGTTCGTGCAAGTGCCGGGCGGCACCACATCGCCCTGCGCGGTTCCTCCTGGGATCGGCGTACAGGTTGGCGGCCCACCGTTAGCCGTCCCCCCCGGCGGCGCGACGCAATCGGTATCCGCGGTGCACCACGTGCGGCTCCCGTGTTTCGGGGCGTCGATCGCGGCCACCACGAACCCCTTCTGGGCCAGCGCATTCGCTGCGAGGAGCATCTGGGCACGGCTGCCATTGAGGCCATGATGAAAGACGACCAGCGGCGCACACCGGGAGCCGGGCGGGAACGGCGGGGTCGGGCACGGCGTAACCTGCCCCACCTTCGGAACGACGATCAAAGTCTTGAGCACCTCGACGGGCGGCGAGGCCGTGGGCGTGAGCAGCGCCGGATCGAAGGCACCGGTGGCACCGCTGAGCAGGTTCGACGTCGGAATCGCGGTTTCGATGATCTCGTCGATGAAGTCGGTGGGGGCCGTCCCCGGAACGACCGTCGGGTCCACGCCGTACTTCGTGAAGGCATCCGCGGGAGTGAGCACTGCCGTGAGGCCGTCGATGGGAACGACCTGGGTGCTCCTCGCAGGATCTGCGTAGGGAGCCGCCGCAAGCTGCAGCGCGGGTGAAATGATGGTTTGCGTGCGGAACGTGTACGCGAGCGCGATGTCGGCCTTGGTCGTCGCGGGCTGGAACGCGGCGAGCTTGGGCAACACGTTCACGACCTGTGCCCGCATCCGCTCGAGGATCTTCGCCTGCGGCCCGGGAACGCCCGCAAGGAGCGACTGGCCATTCGCGTACACCGGATTATCGAACAGGATGATGTTCGCGACCGACGAACGCGCGAGGGGAGCCTGATTCGGCAACGACTTGATTCGGTTCGTAACGATGACCGCGTACTCGGTTGCGTCCTTGAGCGGAATCGTCCCCGGCTTTGCCGCGGATGCCGGCTGGAGGCCGACGATCGAGGAGGCGAATACCCCCGGCTGGACCTGCTGCCGGGCAGCGCTCGGGAGAAGCTCGTCGTAGGTAGCGGGATTGACCTGCACTGGGTTTCTCGGATCGGTCAGGTCGAAGAGGAACACGTTGTTCGTGAACGTCGAGGTCGGCGTCGCGCCCGTCGCCACGATCGCCGGACCGCTGAGCGGAATGAGCAAGAGAGCGGTGGTGCTGAATCCGTCGAGCGTCGCGAACCCTGGCGCGAGCGCACCGAATGCGCCCGGAAGATTCGCGACCCGCGCATTCGTCGCGGGCGCAAACGGGTCCTCCGGAAGCGTCGATCCGTCGAGCAGGAGATTGGACGGCAACGGAACCGTCCCCGAGCTGGCGTCGATTACCGGCGCCGCGGCTCCGGTGGGCTGCACCTGGAAGGTGGTCATGACCGCGATGTCGGTCGTCGGGAAGACGGTGTTGACGGCGGGGAACGGCCCCGAGACGTACAGCTGCCGGATCTGCTCGAGCGCCGCGCCATTCGCCGCCTTCTCTTGCGGCGTATTCCCCGGAAGGAGCGCCTGGTTCGCCGGGTCCGCCAGCGACTTCCCCTGCTCGAGCAGGAACATCGCGGGCTCGGGGTGGATCTCCTTGCCGCCCTGCACCTTCACGCCGTTCGGGCCTCCGCGCACCGCGGCGACGATGTGCAGGCCCGCATCCCAGGCGCGCGTGTTGATCGTCGATCCGGGCGCGCCGCTTGCGACCGCGTGGAACGAGCGGTGCAACGTGAGCGTGCCGTGATCCCCGTTCTGGACGTAGTCAGCGGCGACGGGCTGATCGACCGGGATGAACGTCAGCGGTGCGCCCGGACCCCTCGGCAGGCCAATGACCGCGAGGCTGCACGCGGATCCCGGGGCAGTACAGAGTTTGATGGTGCTCAGATCGAGGTCGGGCTTGCTGCGGGTTTGCGCGCCGGTCGCCGGATCGATGTCGATCTGCACGAAGTCGATGGTGATCGGAACTTCCTGATCGCTCGGGAATCCGCAGGGAAGCGCACTCGCCGATCCGGGACACGGAGCCGCGAAGCTCTGGAGGAGCTCGAGCTGCGCGCCTTTTTGCGAAGCCAGCGCCTGCGGCGTCAGCGCGAGATCGTTGGGCAACGGAATCTGGTTCGTCGCCGGATCGAATACCGCGTTCTGGATCTGCGTTGGATTGTCTTCCGGACGCGCTCCGACGTCGGGGGTGCAAGAAACGACAGCAAGCGGAAGGGCGAGTGGCGCAAGACGGCGCAGCAGCATCGGGCTGCCTCCTACGGGTAGCTCATGACAGCGGATAACGAACGGGCATTTCCTCTACCTTGCAGCGGGCTGTCAAGACGAGAACTGTCGCAGCGGCCGTGCGAGGATCCGCGCACGGGTATCCGTGGAGGACGGCATGGCTTCCGGGCTGCGGCCGAGCGACCCATCGCTTCTCTTCGCAGGCACCCCTGACGACCCCCGTCTGGGCGAGCGGGTGAAGACCGGAATGCCGTCGCAAGGCGGCGTCGCACTGGTGGGATTCGCCGACGACCGGGCGATCGTGAACGGTCGCGGGAGGCCGGGCGCCGCCCTCGGCCCCGCGGAGATACGCCGGTTTTTCTTCCGGCTCACTCCGGGCGACGGGGGCGAGCTCGACGGGGTCGAGATCGGCGACCTCGGCGACACCGCGGCGCCCTCGATCGACGAGGCCCACCAGCAAGCGGAAGAGGGAGCGTTCGCCGCACTACGAGCGGGCGCGTGCGTCATCCTGCTGGGAGGCGGCCACGACGGCGCATTCGCGAGCCATTCCGCGCTGCTGCGCGCCGTCTCCGGCCGGGTCGCGGGGGTGAACGTCGATGCGCACCTCGACGTCCGTCCGCTGCGCGACGGGAAGATCACCAGCGGCACTCCGTTCCGGCGCGTCGCGGAGCGATGGGGAAACCGGTACGGCCTGGTCGAGTTCGGGATCCAGCCGCAGCACAATGCCGGCGCGCACCGGAAGTTCTGCGAGGAACGCGGGTTTCCCATCGTCACCCTTGCACGAGCGCGGGAAGTCGGAGTTGCGAAGGCGTTCGCGCAAACGCTGGCACAGGACGCCGAGGCGCTCGCCGTGAGCCTCGACCTCGACGCGGTCGAAGCGGCCACGGCGCCTGGGGTCTCCGCGCCCTGCCCGGACGGATTCAGCGCCGCGGAGCTTTTCGCTTGCGCCCGGGCGGCGGGCGCGGATCCCCGGGTCCGCGTGCTAGACGTGATGGAGCTATCGCCGCCGCTCGACGAAGGCAGCCGCACCGCGCGGCTCGCGGCGATGGCCATCTGGAGCTTCCTCGCGGGATACTCGACGCGGCCGCGATGAGCACCGCCGGGAGGGGACCAATGTCGACGAGATTCCTGATCGCTACAGCGCTGCTCGCCACCGCGGCGCTCGCGGCGGACGCGCCCTGCGGCGACGACATCCGCCGTTTCTGCGAAGGGAAATCGCCCGTGGAGGTCCTCTCCTGCCTCCAGGGGCACCAGCCGGACCTTTCCGACGCATGCAAGCAACGCATCGATCGGGTGGTCGCGGGTCTACAGAATGCGCAGCTCGACTGCGAAGAGGACGCATTCGGCTTCTGCCGCGAGGCGGGCCCCGGCGAGGCGATGGCTACCTGCCTGAGCAAGCACCAGGGCAACCTGACGCGGAGGTGCCAGGCCGTGTTCGACGACTTCGCCCGCCGCGAGACCGCGAGCAAGGACGTGTGCGGTTCCGAGGCGCGCCGCCTCTGCCCGGACAAGAAGCCCGGAAAGGGCGACGTCCACCTCTGCCTTCTCTTCCACGGCAAGGACGTCTCGGCCGCCTGTCAAAAGGCTCTCGGCCGCTGAATTCAGGAGAACAGGTCGAGCTGCCGGTGCCCTTCGCCGATCGCGTGGGCGTCGATCCCGCGGTTGCGCAGCGCGTCCGCAAGCTCCTGTGGGTGGCCGTGGAACGTCTGGACCGAGCGCGCTCCGGATTGGATCGCGTACTCGACGAGATCCTCGAACCCGGCGTGATCGCTCACCGGCAGGATCCGGTCGACGCCGAGCTTTTCGGCGAACCCCGGAATCGCGGCGCGGCCCGACAGAAGGCAGGTACGGTGGGGGCCAAGCTCCGCGAGGCGCCTGCGGGACCGCGGATCCGCCGGTAGCAGGACCACCTCCCCGAACCGGACCGTCCCGAGCGTGGAAGCCGCGGGGAGGGCCCTGCCTTGGGCGCGATAGACCTCCGCGGCGCGGAGGATGGCGGGATGGGCGGTCAGCTCATGGCCTTCGAGCGCGCGCATCGCCTCCTGGCTCCCTCCCAGCGAGGCGGCGAGCACGACCGGAGTACGCCGCTCGGCGAGGGCGGCGCGGACGAAGGCCCCGAGATCCTGCAGCACCTCGGCACGCGGTGGAAACGAGAAGCGCGGGTGCCCGTAGCTCGCCCGGAGGACGAGAGCCTCGCAGCGGACCCGCTCGCATGGCTCGGCCGTGGAAGGGGCACGCGGTCCAAGACCCCCCAGGTCCGCCGCGTACAGAAGGACGTGGCCACCTATCGACTCGCACCGCAGTTGCGCGCTTCCGAGGACGTGTCCGGCGGGATGGAGCGAAAGCCGCAAGCCCGCCAGCGCGAACGATTGTCCCCACGCGGCGGGAAGCGGAGCGGCCTTGCGGAGCGCCCTCTGCTGGGACACTTCCAGGAGCGCGAGGGTGCGCGCGCTCAGCACCGTCCGCTCCGGCAGCGTGGCGCGGGCTCCGCGGGCGTGGGCGAGAAAGCCGATCTGCGTCCGGCCGACCGGATCGACGTAGAGCTGTGTCCCCCGGACGCGCAAACCGTGCGCGGCCCGCTCGACGCTCAGGGCGGGCAGGACGGGCTTTCGCATATTAAACACTCATATCGGGAGCCGGCCCCGCCTGCACGTTTCAAGTCGAGCGCGCCCGCAGCGCGGCGCCGACCTCGCCGGTGAGGA
>JBJMQD010000199.1:0-6529 GCA_045802855.1 Myxococcales bacterium
GATCCTCGATCTCGGCGGCGAGCTGGACCGCCACCTCCGAGTAGGCCAAGGGGAGCCCGCGCCGCGACAGCTCGGCGGCGTGCTGGCGAGCGATCTCCGCCACCGCCCGGGCAGCCCTGACGTCGGCGATCGGGTCGGATCGGTTCGGGACGCCCCCCTCGCGGTTGCGGGTAGCCCGCTCCTCGAGGTCGCGGCGCGCCTCGGCGACGGCCTTGCCAGAGCCGTTCCGGACCTGCTTCACACCCTCCTGCGCCCGCGGGGCGGGTCGGGGCCTCGGAGACGAATCGCGCGACGCGGGAGTCGGCTTCTGGGCCATACGGCCCTCCTTAGATGTGGTGCAGCGCGAGACACCGCGGCAGGGCACTAGCCGCGCGGCCGGCTCGCACACAAAAGCCTCTCGCAAACGCGAGAAAGACGCAAGACGGACGTGTCGCTTCGGGCGGGCGTGTCTGCTTGACGACTGTGCTTTCGGGGTCACCCGTCCCGGGACAGGTGACCCCGTCCGACCCGCACAGGTGTCCCGTATCGTGCTAGACGGATCGCCAAACCGGGGGTCCGAATGGAGCGCTGGACGAGCGAAACCGTCAGGGCGAAGCAGAAGGAACTGCTCTTCCCGAACGTCGGCACCTACTACGAGCAGGCACTCGCTCTCGAGTCGGGGCGGGGCATGTTTCTGAAGGACGTCGACGGGAAGGAGTACCTCGACTTCTTCGCCGGCATCCTCACCGTGCAGGTCGGGCACTGCCATCCCCGGGTGACCGAGGCGGCGATCGAGCAGCAGCGCAAGCTCGTTCACGTCTCGACGCTCTACCCGACCATCCCTCAAGTAAAGCTCGCCGAGAAGCTCGTCCAGATCAGGCCGATGAAGGACCCCGCCAAGGTGTTCTTCACCAACTCGGGGACCGAGGCGAACGAGACCGCGGTGACGCTCGCGAAGGAGGCGACGGGACGCACCGAGCTCGTCGTGCTTCGGCACAACTACGGGGGCCGTGGGACGCTCGCGCTCAGCACCATGGGGGTGAAGCAGTACCGGCCCCGCGTGCAGAGCGAGATCCCCGGCGTGCGCTACGCCCATTCGCCCTACTGCTACCGCTGCGACTTCGACTTGAAATACCCGGACTGCGGCGTCGCCTGCGCCAAGGATCTCAAGCCGCTCATCGAGACCACGACGCACGGAGAGATCGCCGCGTTCCTGATGGAGACCATCCAGGGCGTCGGCGGGTTCATCGTGCCGCCCAAGGAATACTTCGACATCGCGCTGCCCATCGTCCGCAACGCGGGCGGCCTCTTCATCGCCGACGAAGTACAGACGGCGTGGGGCCGGACGGGCGGGAAGTGGTGGGGCGTCCAGCAGTTCGGCGCCGAGCCCGACATCCTCACCAGCGCGAAGGGCATGGCGAACGGCCAGCCGATCGGCCTCACCATGGCGAAGGCGCCCATCGCGGACGCGGGACGCTTCGCGCAGATCTCCACCTTCGGCGGCTCGCCGGTCTCCATGGCCGCCTCGCTCGCGACGCTCGAAGTGATCGAGGAGGAGAAGCTCCTCTTCAACTCGCAGATGATGGGCAAGGTGCTGCGCGACGGGCTCGAGGGGCTCAAGGAGCGCTTCCACGGAATCGGCGACGTCCGCGGGATGGGCCTCATGCAGGCCATCGAGCTGGTGAAGGATCGCACGACCAAGGAGCCCGATCGCGAGAGCACGAACCGGCTGCTCGAGGCGACCAAGAAGCGAGGCCTCCTCGTCGGCAAGGGCGGCACTTACAACAACGCCCTCCGCATCTCCCCTCCGCTCATCGTGTCCAAGGGCCAGGTCGACGACGCGCTCCGCATCCTCGCGGAGTCGCTGGAAGAGGCGCTTCGTTGAGGGCGGGCGCTGCCAGGCGCGTCCTTCGCGCCGGCGGCGCTACCCTTCCCTGCTGCCTCGCCGCCGTCGCGCTCGCGGGGATGCCGGCCTGCAAGAAGAGCTCTCCGCCTCCATCGCTTGCGGAGCCGATCAGCGTCGAGCAGCCCGGCGGGTCCGCCACCCAGCTCATCGAGCGGGGGAGCGAGATTCCCACCAGCGCCACGGAGAGCTTCACCACGCTGCACGAGGGCGATCGAAGCATCGCCGTCCACGTCGTCCGCGGACCGGGGCGCAGCGCGCAGAAGCTGCGCGACGAGGGCTGGTGGGTCGTCGACGGCGTCTCCGCGGCGCCTGCCGGTCACCCTCGCGTCCTCGTCACCTTCGAGGTCGATCCGCAGGGGACTGTTTCCGTCACGGCGCGCGAACGCGATCGCAAGCTGCGCGTGGAGAAGGTGGAGGAACCCGACCGGAGCAAGCTCGCGCCCGCGCCGCTCACCGAGCCGGACGAGGAGGAAGGCGCCGAGGAGGAAGAGGATTAGAAAAGGGCGTGGACGCCACAAGGCCGGAGCATCCGTGACGAACTACATCGCCCTCGCCATCCCCTTCTTCTTCCTCTTCATGGGGATCGAGATCGCCTGGGCGCGCCGGCGCGGCGTGAGGCTGTATCGCTTCAACGACGCGCTCGTCGACCTCTCCTGTGGAATGGCGCAGCAGATCGGCGTCGTCTTCGGGGTGGGGGTGCTGTCGTCCGCGTACTTGTGGATGTACGGGCACCGATTCTTCGACCTCCGGGCGCCCTGGTCGTGGCTGGTCGCGTTCCTGGCGGTCGACTTCACCTACTATCTCTGGCACCGGCTGAGCCACCGGGTGAACCTCCTCTGGGCGGTGCACGTCGTGCATCACCAGAGCGAGGACTTCAACCTCGCGGTGGCGCTGCGCCAGGCGGTCCTCTCACCGTGGACGATCCTGCCGTTTCATCTTCCGCTCGCCCTCGCCGGCATTCCGCCGGTGGTCTTCGCCACCGTCGAGTCGTTCTCGACGCTCTACCAGTTCTGGATCCACACCGAGCTGTGCGGAAAGCTCGGCGTCTTCGAATGGCTCTTCAACACGCCCTCGCAGCACCGCGTGCACCACGCGGTGAACCCCCGCTATCTCGACAAGAACTACGCCGCCACCCTCTGCGTCTGGGACCGGCTCTTCGGTACGTTCGAGCCCGAGCGCGAGGAGCCGGTGTACGGTCTCGTCAAGCCGCTGCGCAGCTTCAATCCCATCGGCGCGCAGCTGCAGCCGTTCGCCGATCTGGCGAAGCTCGTGCACCGATCGCGCGGTGGCGATCGGTTGCGGGCGCTGCTGGAGAACCCGGCGTGGCGATCGGGTGGCGCAGTCGAGCCGCGCGAGGTGAGCCGCGCGGCGATGCGCAAGTACGATCCCGCGCCTTCCCGCGGCGTCATCGCCTACCTCGCCGCCAACCTCCTCCTGGCGGTGATCGGTACCACCGCGCTCCTCTTCACACAGTTCACGCTCGACCTGCCGCGGCAGGCGGCGCTCGCGTTCCTCCTCCTCCTCACGCTGCTCTCGTTCGGCGGGTTCCTCGAACGGCGCAAGTGGGCGTTCCCTGTCGAGCTCGCCCGGCTCGGCCTGGTCGCGGCGACCGCGATGTTGTGGCTTTCGCAAGGTCCGCGGCTCCCGGCGGCGGCCACGGCGCTTTGCCTGCTCGCGTTCGCGGGCTGGATTCTTTCGCTGCGGCGTCAGGTGGTGCCGGCGGCTTGAGGCCGCTTCCGCCTCGCGAACGCGAGCACGAGTGCCACCCAGAGCGCGCTCGCCGGGCCACCGTCGCGAGACGAGCAGCCGCAACCGGACGCCGAGGGGGAGATGTCGATCGGGTCCCCGAGGCTCGTCGCCGTCTGCGCGCCGCGGGGATAGATGGCGCAGATGCCGTTCAGGTCGTCCGCGCCGAGAACGCGCTTGGAAGTCTCGCCAGGCGGGGCGCTCGCGGCCATCGTCGCAGCCGGATCGCTGGTGTGGGCGAGGCCGAGGGTGTGACCGGCCTCGTGGGTGATGGTGTTCTGCACGTCGATGGAAACGCAGTCGGCGATGGCCGCGCCCGGAGAGCAGGGCGGCGCGTCCGCGGTCGTGAAAGTGAACTTGCTGCCGGCCCCGTTCGGCGCGTTGTTGATCTCGATGTCGGCGTCGAGGATCTGCCCCGTCGAGACGCGAAACGTCGTGAGCGTGGTGGCGATGGTCCCGGATTCGCGCCCGCTGGGCCAGCAATCGTATTTGTTGTTGCACCCGCCCTCCGTGATGCACGGATCGCCGGGGGGTACGACGCCCGGAGCATCGCAGCGCACGGTACGGAAGAGGATCAGATTCCGGTTGTACCCGTCGGGAAAGTAGCCGATACGGCGATCGCCCTGCTCGAGCGGGAGCACTTCGGGAAACACCAGATCCGAGCAGGCCGCCCCGCTCCAGGTCGCGAAGCTCTTCCGGATGGCATCGAACGCGGCGGTGCCGGGTACATCGGGCGTTCCGAGGGAGTCCATCTGGAACGTGTGCCCTCGCGTCCCCCAGAAGAGATAGATGCCGGAACCCTGCTTGGTTTCGGTGCGGACGTACGCGCGTGCCTCGGGGCTGATGGCGGAGAGCAGGAGCACTGCCCCCACCGCGAACCGCATCAGCGCGCCATCGGTCCCGCGGTACGGCGGACCCGCTCGCGGAGCTCGTCGAAGCTGAGATCGTCGTCGTTCGCGGTGCATCCCGCGCACGAGATCCCGCGGCGGTCGCGCATCGCGTGGAGGCGCCCGTCCGTCCCGGGCTTGAGGGAGAACTTTCCCATGCCGAAGCGCTCGACGTTGTACAGCCCGGTCGCGAGGCGGTGGAGGAAGAGCACCACCTCGTCGCCCGGCGTGAGGACCGGCGTTCCCGCGACTGTCTGGCCGATGTCGCCGAGCTGGCCGCCCTCGAGGCGCACGGAGATCGGCGCGAAGCTCGTCGGCCCCTTCCACCAGTCGATCGGCAGGACGGACACCTCGGTGAAGATGAGCCCGCCTCCGCTCGGCGAACGGGCCCGGATCCCGACGACGCGGCCGTGCAGCACGGCATCGGACGACAACGTCAAGGCCTCGACGTCGGCGGGACCTTGAATGGAAGTGGCGAGAAGGATGGCGGCGATCAGATGCGCCATGCCCTCGACACTAACACCGGTTACGGGATGGCGCCCGCTCCGTCGAAGCGAGGATCGGCGGAGGCGGCGCGAAAACCTGTCGCCGGGTCGACCTCCACCGCGCAAGCTTTGCCGAGCGGATACCTTCCCGCCCGCAAGACATGCCCGCGGGCCTCGAGCGCCTTCTGCGTCTCCGCCTCGAGTCCGTTCTTCTCCATGCGGATGGCGTCGGGCAGGAAGTTGTGGTGCAGGCGCGACGCGGCGATCGCCTCGTCGATCTTCATCTTGTCGTCGACGACGTGGACGATGATCTGCGCGACGGTGGTAGGGATGGTGGGACCGCCGGCCGCGCCCACCGCGAGCCGCAACTCGCCGCTCGGGGCGAACACGAACGTCGGAGCCATCGACGAGAGCGGCTCCTTCCCGGCGTCCGGCGCATTTTCTGCGCCCCCGCGCAATCCGTACGCGTTCGGGATGCCGGGAGCGACCGCGAAATCGTCCATCTGGTCGTTGAGGAGGACCCCGGTCCCCTTTGCCACCATGCACGACCCGAACCCGTCGTTCACGGTGGTGGTCATGGCGACGGCGTTTCCTTCCTCGTCGACGACGGAGAGATGGGTGGTGTGTCCGGTCTCGCGCTGCACGAGCGGAGCGGCCGGAGTCGCGCGCTCGCCGATCTGCGCCCGCAAAGAGCCCGCGAAATCCTTCGTCGTCATCTCGTGCGCGATCCGCGCCATCTGGGGATTGAAGTCCGGATCTCCCCATCCCTGCCGGAGCGCGAACAGCCGCTTCTCCGTCTCCGCCATGACGTGGACGAAGTGCTCCGGGCGATAGCCTCCCGCGCGCGGGTCCTCCCGCTCGAGCACGTTGAGGAGCGCGATGAGGAGGATCCCCCCCGATGACGGCGGCGGCATGCTGACGATGCGGTACCCCCGGTACGTCCCTTCGATCGGCGTGCGCTCTCGAACCTTGTAGGCAGCGAGATCCTTCTCGGTGAGAATTCCTCCCTTCGCCTGCACCGCCTTCACGATGCCCTTCGCGACCGCGCCCTTGTAGAAGCCGTCGGCGCCGCGCGATGCGATCGCCTCCAGCGTCCGGCCGAGATCCGGCTGGAGGAGCTTGTCGCCCGGGTCGAGCGGTTCCGGCTCGCCGCCCTCGCCCCGGCGCAGGAAGCGCCGCGCGGCCTCGTCGTCGGCGGCGAGGCAGTCGCGCCGCTCCTCGGACACCGCGACGAAGGATGGAGTTACCTGGAAGCCCTTTGTCGCGAGCGCAATCGCGGGAGCGAGCACCTCGCGCAGCGGCCGCTTTCCCCAGCGCTCGAGCAACTGGACGTAGCCGCGGACCGCGCCGGGAACGGCGACGGACAGGGCCCCCGCGTTCGCGAGATCCTGCCGCGCCTGGCCGTCGCGAAGGTACATGTCGGGCCGGGCGGCCGCCGGCGCGACCTCGCGGAAATCGACGATGTGCACCTGCCTGTCGCGCGCCGTGTAGACGAGGGCGAAGCCGCCGCCTCCGATCCCGCTCGA
>JBJMQD010000073.1:0-10761 GCA_045802855.1 Myxococcales bacterium
GGGAATGCGATCTGGTTCATGAGTGCTTTCCTCCGGCGGTGCTGCAAAGGAGCGCCGAGCCGGAGGAAGGTGACAACGATTCTATAATTTCCAATGCATTCCGGAACGTACGCCGCGGAAGGACCCGCCCAAATCGATCGTTCACGACCGGACGAACGAGCGGTCGCTCAAATCTTCTCAGATCTCGATGATGCCCATGCGCAGCCCTTCGGTGATCGCCTCGACGCGGTTGGTGACGTCGAGCTTCTGGTAGATGTGCTCGAGATGGGTGCGCACCGTCGCCCGGGAAAGGTCGAGCACGTGCGCCGCCTCGCTGTTCGAAAGCCCTTTTGCAATGAGCCGCAGGATCTCGATTTCCCGTTCCGTGAGCGGCCGCGTCGGCGGCTCTTCCGCAAGCTTCGGGGAAGCGGGCGGGGGAGCCTTCGGATCCTCGGGCACGTGGAAATGCCGCAAGAGCCTCCGCGCAAGGGTCGGCTGGATGACGCTGCCCCCCGCATGCACCTCGCGGATGGCCTCGATCACCTTGCTCGTCGAGGCGCCTTTGAGCAGGTAGCCGGAAGCCCCCGCTTTGACCGCCTCGATGACCTTCTCCTCCTCGTCGAAGACAGTGAAGACCAGCACCTCGACGCCGGGCCATCGCTTCTTCACTTCGCGCGTCACGTCGATTCCGCTCATCCGCGGAAGGCCGAGGTCCTGGAGGATGACGTCGGGCCGCGTCTTCGCCAGCTCCTCGAGGGCCGCCTCGCCGGACAGGGCGGAGGAGATCACCTCCACCTCCGGAGAGTCGTGCAGGATCTTCATCAAATTCTTCAAGATCTGCGGCTGGTCCTCGACCACCATCACCTTGATCTTCGACGTCGGCTCGGCGCTCATCTGGCTGCTCCCTGGGTGGTGCGGACCGTCAACTCGATTCGCGTGCCCCGGCCCGGCGCGGAGGTCATCTGCACCCTGCCGTGCACCTTGGCGGCGCGCTCGCGCATGTTGGCGAGCCCGTAATGTCCCTGCCGCTGCAGCTCACCGGGATCGCGGGGCATATCGAACCCGGGGCCGTGATCCTGGATGCTGAGCCTGGCCTCGCCCGGCTGGAAGGTGAGCGCTACGTCGACGGCGGTCCCGCGGCCGCAGTGCTTGCTCACGTTGGTGAGCGACTCCTGCAGCACGCGGAACAGTGCGAAGGAGCTCTCCGGGCCGATGGGCTCCTCGGCTCCTGCCATCGAGAACCTTACCTGGAGGCGGTGCCGCGTCGCGGCGAGCTGGCAATAGTCGCGCAGGGATCCCGGCAAGTCGAAGCTGTCCTGCATCATCCGGAGCGATCTGCGTAGCTCGTCGACCGACTGCTCCGCCGCGCCGTGCAGATCGGAAATCTCCTTGCGCAGCGTCGGGACGATGGCGGCCCGCACTTCCGTGTTTCCGCCGAGCTTTGCCCGGATTTCCGAGCCGTCGATCATGTTGAGGAGGTACTCGCTCTGGATGACGACGGCCGAGAGCACTCCGCCGAGGCCGTCGTGGATCTCCCGCGACAGCCGGTTGCGCTCCTCCGCCACCGCGACCTCGCGGACGGCGCGGTGGAGCGTTCGCAGGTCCCGATGCCGGGCGCGATCGCGGTCGTTCAGATAGACCATCAGGTAGACGAGGATGCAGTTGATGGCCGCGTACCAGACGAGCACGAACCCGTCGAGCTGGCCGCCGCCGTCGCCGACGAGCAGCCGCTCCAGCTTGAAAACGGCAGGAAAAGTGAGGAGCGGCGGCAGGAGCGCGAGCGGCGTGGGAAAGAGCACCACGAACAGCGTCGTGAAGAGGAGCTGCGCGGCGAAGAAGGGGCTCCGTAGCCCGCCGGTGAGCGCGGCGATCCATACCAGCACGCCGAGATCCGCGCAGAGCGTCGCGAAGGTGACCGGCCGTCCCAATCTCGGGTTGCGCAGGAGCGCGTGATTGGCGGCGCTGTACCCCAGCATCGCCAGGTAGACGGCGACGGCGCCCGTCCCGCCGATCCCCAGCGCGCTCGACCATCCCGGAACTCCGAGCACGAGGAGCCCGAGCGTGAGGAAGGCGATGCGCGCGTAGAAGAGGGCGCGGGCCCGGGTGAGGAACCGCTCCTGGGTGAACCCGATGCCGGTCGAGTCGGCGCGTGCGACGGAAGAATCGCGAACTGCCTCCGGATCCAGCGCAGCCGCCCCTGGTCCGGTCACGTCTTGACCATTACCAGACGCTTTGCAGCGCGAGCAAACAGCAGCCACGGAACTGCCCTCCTCTGCATGCTTGCGCGCGGGGCGTTGCCCCACGACGCGCTGCTCCGTATCCTGGGGACTTCCTTTCCGGAGGCGGATTGAGAGAAGAGCTTCTCGCACGGCCGACTCCTCTGCTGCGCTTCCGGGGCGCGCTCCTGAAGCTCGAATCGATGCGACCTTCGGGCGAACCGGACGATCGCGCGCTTTCGCTTTTTCCGGCCTTGCCTCGGGGAGTGTCCGCTTCGTTCGCCGGCGCCGCCGGAGCGGCGATTGCCGCGGCCGGCTGGGCCCGCACGCACGCCGTGAGCCTGTTCGTCGCGCTGCACGGCGTCGCAACTCACGAGACCCGCGAGACGCTGCGGCTTTTCGGTGCCGAGGTCGAGCTTTGCTCGTCGCCGGCAGAAGCTTTGGCCCGCGCGGCGGCGCGCCGCGACACGGTGCTTCCGGCGCTGGACGGAGACGCCGCGGCCAGCGCCATCGAGCGTACGCTCGGACCCGAGCTGGTCCGCGACGCCGGAAACGTTCGCGCGGTGATCGCTCCGGCGGGAGCCCGCGCCGCCCTGGTGGCCGCCCTGCGCGCGCTGCCGGGATCGCGCGGCATCGCGCTCGTCGCCGCCGACGACGAGCTGCCAGGGCTTCCCCGCGAGGTGGACTTGCCCGGCTCGGTCGAGCGCAGGCCGGTGCCGCGCGCCCTCTGCGCACGGGCGCGCACCGGGCTCGCTCGGGAGACCGGTGTGCTCGCCTCGCATGCTTCCGCGGCGGCGGCGTTCCTCGCCGCGGCGGAAGGAGGCCTCGCTCTCATTTCGAGCGGCGAGCGGGAGTTCAGCCTGGAAGCTCTCGCGTGACGCAGACTGCCGTCATCCTCGGAGTGGGAGGGCTTGGCTGCCCCGCCGCGCTTTTCCTTTGTGAAGAGGCCCGGGTGGCTGGCTTTTCCTTGCGGCTCCTGCTCGTCGACGACGATCGCGTCGAACGCTCCAACCTGTCGCGCCAGATCCTCTACCGCGAAGACGACGTCGGCCGCTTGAAGGTGGTGGCGGCGGGGCGGCGCCTCTCGATGTCTGCTCCGTGGGTCGAGATCGTACCCCGCCCCGTGCGCTTCGAGGCATCGACTTCCGCGCAGCTTCTCCGCGGAGCCGACGTCGTCCTCGACGGAACCGATTCCTTCGAGACGCGCTTCGCCGCCAACGACGCCTGCTGCAACAGCGAAATCCCCCTGGTGCACGGCGCGGTGCTCGGCTGGCGCGGCCAGCTCCTCGCCGTCCTCCCCCGGGTCGGTTCGTGCCTGCGGTGCTTGTTCGAAGGACCGCCCCCACCAGGGTCGCTTCCGTCCTGCGCGGAGGCGGGAGTCCTGACGCCGCTTTGCGGCGTCGTCGGGGCGGCCATGGCCGCTCTTGCCTCGCGAATCCTGCGCGGCGAGGCCGCAGAGGCGGCCGGCCGCCTCCACGTCTGGGAGGGGGCGAGCGGCCGGCAGCGCGCTATCACCATCCCCCGCGATCCTGGCTGTCCGACCTGCGGCGCGTCCGCCCGCGCCGTTCGGCATCCATCCTCTGGAGGAATTCCATGCCCGTGACCGTGAAGATTCCTGCTCCGCTTCGTCCCCTCACCCAGGGGCAGGCCGAGGTGAGCCTCGAGAACGCTCCCACCGTCAAGGCCGCCGTCGAGGAGCTTTCCCGACGGTACCCCGGCCTGCGCGAGCGGCTCCTCGACGACAAGGGAGCCCTGCGCCGCTACGTGAACATCTTCCGCAACGACGAGGACATCCGCCACGGAAAGATGCTCGACACCTCGCTCGGCGCGGAGGACAAGCTGACCATCGTGCCGGCCATCGCGGGCGGCTGAGACCAAGTGCGGCTGACGGACGGACAACAGGAGCGGTACGCGCGCCACATCCTTCTCGACGGGATCGGCGGCGACGGCCAGGAGAAGCTTCTTTCCTCTCGCGTGCGGGTACGAGGGACGGGGTCGGCGGCGCAAGCGTGCGCGTCGTATCTCGCCGCCTCAGGCATTGGCGCACTTTCCGTCGATTCCGCTCTGGCTCGCGAGCTTTGCTCGGTTTCCCCCGATTTGCGCCTGCTCCACGACGATGAGGACGTCGATCTCGAATTGTCGCCGGCCGACCCGCCCGGGGCGGGCCCGGCGTCTGCGGCCCTCGCCGGATGCTGGATCGCGGTCGAGGCCGTCCGCGCGCTCGCGGGTCGCCCGTGATCCTGGAATCGCTCGCGCAGGCCGTCGGCAACACCCCGCTCGTGCGCCTGCGCGCGCTCGAGCACGAATCCCCCGGCGTCGAGCTATGGGGCAAGCTCGAATGGTGCAATCCCGGAGGCAGCGTGAAGGATCGGGCCGCTCTCGGAATCATCCGCGATGCGCTCGCCCAGCGCCTCGTCGGTCCGGGAACGGGCCGCACCCTGATCGACTCGACGAGCGGCAACACCGGAATCGCATATGCGTGGATCGGCGCGGCGTTGGGAGTCCCCGTGGCCCTGGTCATGCCCGAGAACGTCTCGCCTGCGCGCAAGCGCATCGCCCGCGCCTTCGGCGCCGAGACCATCTTCAGCGACCCGCTCGAGCAATCGGATGGCGCAATCCGGCTCTGCCGCAAGCTCGTCGCCGAAGCGCCGGACCGCTTCTTCCACGCCGACCAGTATTCGAACCCTGCCAATCCCCGGGCCCACGAGGAGACGACCGCGCCCGAAATCTGGCGGGCGACGGAGGGCAGGGTGACCCATTTCGTCGCCGGTCTCGGGACGAGCGGGACCGCGATGGGAACCGGACGCGGCCTGAAGGGCTTTTCCAGATCGGTGCAGATCGTCGGCGTCGAGCCGGCCGAGGCGCTCCACGGTCTCGAAGGGCTCAAGCACATGCCCTCGAGCATCGTCCCGCCCATCTATCGGGAGGCCGAGTTGGACCGTAAGCTCTCCGTCGGGACCGATCAGGGATGGGACATGGCCGAACGGCTCCTCACGGACGAGGGACTGCTCGCGGGCCACAGCGCCGGTGCCGCGGCTTGCGGCGCGCTGCTCGTCGCGAGGGAACTTTCCGCGCGAGGGGAGAGCGGGGTGGTGGTGACGATTTTTCCCGACCGCGCCGATCGGTATCTCGCGGAGGCCCCATGACGGAGCTACCTGAAACGGTGCTCCGGGAGATCGCCGCGCACGCCCGCTCGACCTATCCGGCGGAGTGCTGCGGCGTCGTCGTCGACGGGCGGGACGGGCGTCCGAAGTTCGTCCCGATCCGCAACATCGCCGGGACTCCCGAGGCATTGGGAACGAGCCGTCGCGGAGGGCGCGACGGGTACGTCATGGATCCCAAGGTGCTGCTCGAAACGCTCACCAGCGCGGAGGAGCAGGGGGGCGGCCTTCGCGTCATCGTCCACTCGCATCCGGACGTCGGCGCGTACTTTTCCAAGGAGGACAAGGACATGGCGCTCGGGGGAGGGAGCAGCCCACTCTGGCCAGGGGTCGAGTATCTGGTCGTCTCCTGCCGGGGCGGAACGGTCGATGACGCGAAGCTCTACTCCTGGGACCCAGGGCGCGCCGATTTTCAAGAATGGCAAGTTCCGATAACGTCCGTGTTTCGGTAAATCCCCGCAATAACCGTCCAATTTTCTTGCAAAGCCGGTACCGGACAGGTAGTGTACGTATTCCTCCTCCCTCGGAGCGTGACGCCCGATGAACGGCACCTCTCCCAGCGGCTTCACCGTGTGGTTCACCGGAATGATGGGTTCCGGTAAGAGCACGCTGGCCCAGGCGCTCGCCAACCGTCTGAGAAGACTAGGGAAAACTATCGAGGTTCTCGACGGTGCCGAGGTCGATCAGTTCCTCGGCGTCGGCCGCGCGGAAACGAAGGACGAGCGGAACGCGGAGACTCGCAAGCTCACCTGGGTCTGCCGTCTGGTGACCAGGGGCGGCGGGATCGTCCTGCAGGCCGCTGTCGAGAGCCCCTACAAGGAAACGCGCGACGAGGCACGCAGGCAAATCGGCCGGTTCCTGGAAGTGTTCGTCGAGTGCCCGATCGAGAAGCTCATCGAGCGCGACAAGACCGGACGGTACAAGAAGGCGCTCGCCGGCGATCTGAAGAACCTGGTCGGAATCTCCGAGCCGTACGAGCCACCGCAGCATCCCGAGGTCATCATCGACACCTCGAAGACCGGTGTCGACGAGGCCGTCGAGCACATCCTCGGGCAGCTCGTCGCGCAGCATCTGCTCGATCCGGCCGTCGCGGCGATGAGGTCCCGCCCGCGCGTCTCCGCCCGCTCGAAGGGGGAGACGGCGCCCTCCCGCCCGGCAGCGCGCCCCGCCGCGAAACCGGCAGCGCCGAAGAACGCGGCGTCCAAGCCCGAGGCGAAGGGCGCGAAAAAAACCGCGCCGAAGCAGCGGGCAGCCGCCCGCACCGCCCGCGCCGCCTCCCGCAAGCGCCGCTGAGGGCGGAGGCTGCAGCATCGGAGGCGTGCTACAAGCGCGCCGTGCAGGTCGACCTGACACTCGCGCGATCCAAGGAAGACGTCGCCCGCCAGCGGCTGCGTTCCCTCGGTAGCGTGCTCGTGGCGTATTCCGGAGGGGTCGACTCGTCGTACCTGCTGTGGCTTGCGCGCGAGGTCCTGGGAACCCGCGCCATGGCGTTCACGGCGCTATCCGCGGCGGTTCCCGCTGACGAGCTCGCCGCCGCCCGCGATCTCGCCCGCGCTCTGGGCGCCGAGCATGTGGAGAAGTCCTCCGCGGAGATCGACGACCCGCGATACGTCCGCAACGCCTCGGACCGCTGCTACTTCTGCAAGACGGAGCTGTACGAGCTCGCTTCGCGGCATGCCCGTGCGAGCGGCATCGCCGCGGTGGTGAGCGGGACGAATGCCGACGACCTCCTCGATTATCGCCCCGGCCTCGCCGCTGCGTCCGAGCACGAGGTCGTCCATCCGCTCGCCGAGGCGAAGCTCTCGAAGGCGGAGATCCGCCTCCTCTCCCGGGCGGCCGGCCTTCCCACCTGGGACAAGCCGCAGCAGCCTTGCCTCGCGAGCCGCATTCCCTACGGCACCGAAGTTACCCGCGAACGCCTCGCCCAGCTCGCCCGGGCCGAGATGGCGCTTCGCGCGCTTGGCCTGCGGGAATTCCGGGTCCGGTTCCACGGCGAGATTGCCCGCATCGAAGTCGCGGAAGGCGAGCTTTCACGGCTCGTCGCGGTGCGGGCCGAGGCCGGCCGCGCGCTGCGCGAGGCGGGATTCCGCTTCGTCACCGTGGATCTGGAGCCCTTCCGATCCGGCCGGCTCAACGAGGCCGCCGGACTCGTGCCGCTGCGCAGCGGGTAGAACCCGGAACGGGTCGAGTCCCGCCGGATACTCGACGTCGACCAGCAGGAGCCCGTGAGCCGGCGCCGTCGCGCCGTGCCAGGGGCGCGATCCACCGGCGAGACGCGCAAGCGAATCCGGACTCGCGAGACCGAGAGCCACGGCGGCAAGGTGCCCGGCGAGGTTGCGGACCTCGTGCTTCCGGAAGGCGGGAGCCGAGACCGTCAGCTCTGCCCATCTGGGTCCCTCTTCGAGCGACCACGCGGTGAGCGGCGGCGCGGCGGACCTGTGCGTCGAGGGGGAGGCGAGCCCCGGCAACGCGGCAAGCCCTTTCAGCGACTCGAGGGCACGGAGCGCCCCTTCCCAGCGCGGAGCCGCGTCGGTGCCGAGAAACCAGGCGGCCGGATCCGACTTCTCGCCCCACGCGTACCGATACCGGTACCGCTTGCCGGCCGCGCTGGCGCGCGCATGGAAACCTGGCGGCGCTCGCGCGGCGGCGAGGAGCGAGATGCCGCGCGGGAGGGGAAGGGCGAGCAGCGCCTCCGGTTGAATGGACCGGCGAACGGAGAACGACGCCACCTGCCGCTCCGCGCTCACGCCAGCGTCCGTGCGGGCGGCTCCGTGTACCTGAACGCGCTCGCCGAGAAAGGAAGCGAGCGCCTCTTCGAGGGCACCCTGGATCGTGGGTCGGCCGGGGTGGCGCTGCCACCCCGTGTACCCGGTCCCCGCGTAGTCGAGCGCCAGGGCATACGTCAAGCGCTCCATCCGACCGCCCTTCCGTCGTCGAAGATGCGTGCGTAGATCCTCGCAATCACGGCATCGTGGCCGGGGGGAGGACCGAAAAGTCCTCGTACGAACAATTTACGCGGCGAGCAAGACGCCCACGCCCCGCGTCAAGCGTCGTTTCCTGGCAGGACGAGCGTCACATCTCTATGTTTCCGTACACAGGGGTGGTACGCGCTCCCCAGCGGTTGCCGCGCTGCCGTGGCGACTTGTAGACTGGTGGGCAGGAGGTCTTGATGAGCCGTAAGGACAGCCATCACCACGGCAACCTGTCCTGCTCCTTCTGTGGGAAGGGGCAGCGGGAAGTCCGGAAGCTCATTGCGGGTCCCACCGTCTACATCTGCGACGAGTGCATCAAGCTCTGCAACGACATCATCGCGGAGGAGTCCGAGCGGGAGGAGAACCGCCCGGCGGTCGCGCTGCCTGCTCCGGTCGAGATCAAGACCTTCCTCGACGACTACGTGATCGGGCAGGACCGGGCCAAGAAGATCCTCGCGGTCGCGGTCTACAACCACTACAAGCGCATCTACTCGCGCAAGCCCGCCCGCCAGCGTCCCGGGATGCAGGCGGCCCGGCAACCGACCGACGCCGACGTCGAGCTGCAGAAGTCGAACATCCTCTTGATCGGCCCGACGGGTTCCGGAAAGACGCTCCTTGCCCAGTCGCTCGCCAGGTTCCTGAACGTTCCCTTCACGATCGCGGACGCGACCAGCCTGACCGAGGCGGGGTACGTCGGCGAGGACGTGGAGAACATCATCCAGAACCTGCTCCACGCCGCCGATTACGACGTGGAGAAGGCCCAGCGCGGCATCGTCTACATCGACGAGATCGACAAGATTGCCCGCAAGGGCGACACGCCCAGCCCGACCCGCGACGTCGGCGGCGAGGGCGTGCAGCAGGCGCTCCTCAAGATCATCGAGGGCACCCGCGCCAACGTCACTCCGCGCGGGGGCAAGAAGTACAACCAGCAGGAGTACATCCAGGTCGACACGACCAACATCCTCTTCATCTGCGGCGGCGCCTTCTACGGGATCGAGAACCTCGTGAAGCGGCGCACCGGAGAGAAGGGCCTCGGCTTCGGCGCCACCGTGTCCTCGAAGGACAACCGCGGCGTCGGCGAGCTTCTGGCGCTGGTCGAGCCGGAAGACCTGATCAAGTTCGGCATGATCCCGGAGTTCGTCGGCCGCCTGCCCATGCTCGCGACGCTCGACGACCTCACCGAGGACGATCTCGTCACCATCCTCACCCAGCCGAAGAACGCGCTCGTCAAGCAGTACCAGAAGCTCTTCGAGATGGAGCGCGTGAAGCTTTCGTTCACCAAGGAGGCGCTGCGGTCCATCGCGCACGAGGCGATGCGCCGGAAGGCGGGCGCTCGAGGCCTGCGCGCCATCATGGAGAACGCGATGCTGGACATCCAGTACGACGTCCCGTACCGGGACAGCATCAAGGAGTGCAAGATCACCGAGGGCGTGATCATGCGCGGCGAAGAGCCCACGCTGCTCTTCGAGAAGGACCGGAAGACGGCGTAGACGCCGTCCCTTGACTTTCCGGCCTCCGTCGCAGTCCAAAGGGACGGGAGGCCCGCCATGACCCGCATCGTCCTCGCTGTCTCCGTCCTGATCCTGCCCCTCGCCGCCCGCGCCCAGTACGGCGACGGCCGCTGGGGCGACGGGACCTGGTCCGGCGACGACGAGTACTCCTATTCCGAGCCTCAGGCCGGAGACCCGCGCGATGGGTACGCGGAGCCCGAACCGCCTCCCCTCGACTACAGCGACGCGGGCCCCACGATGGACGACTTCCACGAGGGACTCGACGGATACGGGCGCTGGGTCGAAACCCCCGAGTACGGCGTCGTCTGGCAGCCGGCGTCCGTCGGTTACTCGTGGCATCCCTACTGGGACGGCCGCTGGGTGTGGACCGAGGCGGGCTGGACCTGGGTCAGCACTGAGCCGTGGGGATGGGCGACGTATCACTACGGTCGCTGGGCCTACCTGAGTGGGCCGGGATGGATCTGGCTGCCCGGACGCGTCTGGGCGCCCGCCTGGGTCGCCTGGAGATACGGCGACGGCTTCGCCGGCTGGTGCCCGCTCGGTCCTCACGGCGCGGTCTGGGACAATCCGCGCTACTGGGTCTTCGTGGACGCAGGCAATTTCCTGCAGCCGGTGCGGGGCCACGCGGTTCCCATGCCACAGGTGACCTTCCCCCGCGTCCGGCCGATTCCCGTCCGCCGCGGCCCGCACGCCGGGCCGCCGCCCCGGATCGTGGAGAAGCACACGCGCATTCCGGTGAGGGCCGTACCAGTCGTGGACGCCCGGACCCGCACGCATCCGCAAGTGATGCCGTCCGGCGCGGTGCCCATGTACCGGCCGAAGACTGCTCCGATCGCACGCTCGCAGCCTGGGCAGAGGTCCGTCGGCGTCCCCGCGCGTTCCGGAGCGCCCGCCGCCAAGCCGTCGTCCGGCGGAGCCTCGC
>JBJMQD010000078.1:0-14126 GCA_045802855.1 Myxococcales bacterium
GCGAAGGCGCAATACCTCCACGAGTACCTGCCCATCCGCCAGAAACAGGTGGACCTCATCGACGGCGTCTCGGCCGCGGCCGACTCCCTCAAATCGGAAGCGATGGCGAAGGTCGGCCGGGCCACCCGGCTCGCCGTCGGCAGCGCTCTCGTCCTCGTCGCGGTGATGGCCATCGGAGGCGCCATGGCCGCACACGTCGTCACGCAAAACCTGGTCGGACCGCTCTCCGACACGGCGAAGCTCGCCACCTCCGCCGCCGAGGGCGACCTCGGGGTGAAGCTCTCCTACGACAGGCGCACCGACGAGATCGGAGAGATGAGCCGCGCCTTCAACCACTTCCTCGACTTCTTGCGCGACAACGTGCGAGTGGCGAACTCGATCGCCTCTGGCGATCTGCACGTCGAGGTGCGCCCGCGCGGAGAAAGCGACGCCTTCGGCCATGCGCTGCAGCGCATGGTGGCCTCCTTGCGCGAGGCCGACCAGAAGCTGCGCGCCGAGCTGGCGGCGAGGCACCGGGCGGCGGAGGAGCTTCGCGCCGCGAAGGACGCCGCCGAGGCGGGAACGAGGGCGAAGAGCGAGTTCCTCGCCAACATGAGCCACGAGATCCGCACCCCGATGAACGGCGTCATCGGCATGATCGGGCTCCTTCTCGACACCGACCTCGATCCGGAGCAGCGCGAGTACGCGGAGACGGTTCGCAGCTCCGCCGAGGCACTCCTCACCGTCATCAACGACATCCTCGACTTCTCCCGCATCGAAGCCGGCAAGATGATGATCGAGCCGCTGCCCTTCGACCTGCGGCCGGCGCTCGAGGAGGCGATGGACCTCCTCGCCATCGCCGCCCAGCGCAAGGGGATCGATCTCGTCCTGCGCGTCGCGCCGCAGGTGCCCGGAAGGGTGGTGGGAGACTCGGGCCGCATCCGCCAGATCCTTACCAACCTGATCGGCAACGCCATCAAGTTCACCGAGCACGGCCACGTCCTCCTCGACGTCGAAACCGCGTCGACGAACGACTCCGAAGTCCACCTTCGCTTCGCCGTCAGCGACACGGGCATCGGCATTCCTCCCGATCGGCTGCGGCACATCTTCGAGAAGTTCACCCAGGCCGACGCCTCCACCACCCGCCGCTTCGGGGGCACGGGCCTCGGGCTCGCCATCACCCGCCAACTCACCGATCTGATGGGCGGCCGTGTGGAGGTGCAGAGCAAGCTCGGGCGGGGGTCGACCTTCACCGTCACCCTGCCCTTGCGCATCGACAGGCGCGCGCCTTCCGCGCCGCCGCGCACGGTCGATCTCATTGGATTGCGCGTCCTCGTGCTCGACGACAACGAGGTGAACCGGCG
The DNA here is from genome assembly GCA_045802855.1 of Myxococcales bacterium. Classification (GTDB taxonomy): domain Bacteria; phylum Myxococcota; class Myxococcia; order Myxococcales; family 40CM-4-68-19; genus VBKO01. Next base: position 1,344 of record JBJMQD010000078.1, read on the forward strand.
GGTGGTGCACGAGCAGATCACCACCTTCCGCATGCGTAACGGATCCTACGGATCGGGCCCCGAGGCGCTCGAAGCGATGCGCAAGGCGGTCGACGAAGGCGACGCCTACGACATCGCCATCGCCGACTTCCAGATGCCCGACATGGACGGCGAATCGTTCGCCCGCGCCGTCAAGGCGGACCCGAAGCTCTCGAGCACGATCGTGGTGCTGCTCACCTCGGTCGGGCAGACCCGCGAGACCGTGGCGCTGCGCGAGGCCGGGATCTTCGCCTGCCTGACGAAGCCCGTGCGCCAGTCGCAACTGCTCAACACGCTCGCCGCCGCCTGGGCGTCGCGCAACGACCGGCGCCCGACGCCCGCCAAGGGAGAGCGCCGGCTGGGCGCGCCTTCGCCCGCGACCGTGCCTCTCTTCAACGGGTACTCCCCGCGGGTACTGGTGGTCGAGGACAACGTCATCAACCAGCGAATCGCCGCTCGCCTCTTGCAGAACCTCGGTTGCACGGTGGACGTGGTCGCCAACGGCAGGGAAGCGGTGGAGATGATCAACGGCATCTCCTACGACATGGTGCTGATGGACGTGCAGATGCCCGAGATGGATGGCTTTGCGGCAACGGGCGAGGTCCGCAAGGGCGGACCGCACGCGCAAGTTCCCATCGTGGCGATGACCGCGAACGCGATGGCGGGCGACCGCGAGCGCTGCCTCGCGGCCGGAATGAACGACTACCTGAGCAAACCCGTCCACCCGGCGGATTTGCAACGTGTCTTGCACCATTGGGTAAAATTGCCGGCGCACGCCTGATTTTTTGTCATCCAGCGAACTCCGCGCCGCGGTTTACACTCGCAGTGCGTGGACACCGTTTTGCATTCGAGTACCTGCGCATCGCAACGCCCGCGTACGTTCGACAACGGACCGGGGAGGAGCGCGCGCATTGCCGGGCAGGGCTGAAGAGACGGCGTACTTCCTGAACGGCAAGCTGCCGCAGCTTGCCCTGATCGCGAAGGATGTCCGCTTTCCGCCGGGCACCTGGCTGCGCGTCGCGGACGGCCTCTTGCCGCCCTGGGAGGCGGAAGCGTTCATCCGCGAGCTCTTTCCCGCCCTGGCGAAGACCCCGATTCCGTTCATCGCCCTTCTTACGGAGTTGGATGTTCAACAATTCGAGCAGGACCTCAAGGACGACGAGAAGAGCGGAATGGTCGCGTGATACCGCTGCCGTGGTCTTGCCGGCAGTAATTCGTACCGATCCATACTCTGTGTGAAACTTTTTCGGTAATTCTTGCTGCTATTTTGCAAATACAAGAAATGCCTGGGTTTTCCGTTTCACTGCGAGTGAATGACCGGGCTGCCCGGATCCGCCGGCGGCGTCGTTCTGTTTCTTTATGAACCAGACCAACCAGCGCCGGCGCGGCCGGTGCGACGTGGGCCGGAAGCCGTACTGTGGCGTAGAATCTGCTTTCTCGATCCCCGCCGGCGGCGACGCCCGGGTCACTCTTTCCGCAGAGCGCGCGGCATGGAATCGTCCACGACGAAACGGTGGCACCTGCTCGGAACGGGAGTCATGGCGATCCCCCCCGACGAGTTCGCCGAGTACCGGCTCCTGCGCCCCCTGGGCGAGAGCAGCGACAGCCGCGTCTATCTCGCTCGCGACACGCTCCTCGACCGTCTGGTCGCGTTGAAGTTCGTGCATGCGGCCGATCGGAGATCGCTCGACCATTTCCTGGTCGAGGCCCGGGCGGCCGCCCGCATCCAGCACCCGAACATCGCGACCCTGTACCGGGTGGGCCGGGTGGAGGACGGCGCCTACCTCGTCTCGGAGTACGTCCAGGGCCGCCCGCTCGCGAGCGTGGCGCGGCCGGTGGAGTTCCCCCGCGTGCTGGAGATGGCGGAAGGCCTCGCCCGCGGCCTCGCCGCCGCGCACCGCCGCGGCGTCCTGCATTGCGACCTGAAGCCCGCGAACGTCCTCGTCACCGACGAAGGGCAGATCAAGATCGTCGATTTCGGGCTCGCCCGGATGTTGCTCCCCACCGCCGCGGGCGCCGATCTGGAAGACGAACCCGAGCGGCAGCTCTTGGGAACGCCGTTCCACATCCCCCCGGAGGCGTGGCGCGGGGAAGAATTGACCTTCCGCTCGGACATCTATGCCCTGGGCGTCATCCTCTTCGAGCTGTGCGCCGGCCGCGGGCCGTTCCACGACGTCCCGCCCCACCTGGTCGGGCACGTCGTCACCGAGCGGGACGCGCCGCCGCTTTCCTCGCGGGTCCCCGACCTGCACCCCGGCCTCGCCGCCGCGGTCGACCGTTGCCTGCGCCGCGATCCGCGGGAGCGATTCGCCACCGCCGACGAGCTTCTCGAGGCGCTCGATCGGGCACGGCCCGGGCGCCGCATCCCGCTGCCCGAGGGCAATCCGTATCGCGGCCTGCAGGCCTTCCAGCCCGAGCACCGCGCGCTCTTCTTCGGGAGGGCGGGAGACTGCCTCTCGCTCGTCGAGCGGATGCGGGTCGAGCGCTTCGTGCTGGTCGCCGGCGATTCCGGGATCGGCAAATCCTCGATCTGCCTCGCCGGCGTCGTCCCTGCGGTGAGCGACGGCGCTCTCGGGCCGGCGCGCACGTGGCGCATCGCCCGGCTGGTTCCCGGACGCCGTCCCCTCGCCGCCCTGGCGAACGCGCTCGAGCCGCACGACGCGGGAGGAGCGGAGAAGCTGCTGCGCGAGGATCCTGGCGGGTTCGCGCGCAAGGTCCAGCGGGAGCTCACGGACGAGCGCGGCGTCGTCATCTTCGTCGATCAGCTCGAGGAGCTCATCACGCTCGGTCGCGAGGAAGCGCCCGCCATGGCGGCTGCGCTCGCCGAGCTCGCCGCGGGATACGACGGCATCCGGGTCCTCGCGACCTCGCGCAACGATTTCCTCGGACCGCTCACCTCGCTGCCGTCCCTCGGCGAGCTCATCCCCCGCGCCCTCTACCTGCTCCGCGGCCTGTCCGAGGACGACCTCTGCGAGGCCATCGCCGGTCCTGCCGCCGCCAAGGGCTTCCGGTTCGAGTCGGACGGCCTCGTCCGGGAGCTGGCCGCGGCCACCGCGACGGCGCTCGGCGGCCTGCCGCTCCTGCAGTTCATGCTCTCGCAGGTCTGGGAAGCGCGGGACCGCGAGCGCGGGATCATCACGGCCGCTGGAATCGATGCCCTGGGCGGCGTCGCCGGCGCCCTCGCCCGCCACGCCGACACCGTCCTTTCGGGACTCCTTCCCGAGGAGCGCGAGGCAGCGAGGCGGCTTTTGCTCCGGCTCGCCACCCCGCAGCTCACCCGCACGAGACATTCCTACGACGAGCTCACCGGAGGTGACCCGGCGTCGCAAGGAGCGCTCGAGGCGCTCATCCGCGGACGGCTCCTCGTCGTCCACGAGGGAAAGTCCGTGGAGCTGGCGCACGAGGCGCTGCTCACGGCCTGGGGGACCCTGGCCCGCTGGATCAAGGAGGAATCGGGTCACGAGCTCGTCCGGCAAAGAGTGGAAGCGGCGGCCGCCGAATGGGTGCGCTCGGGACGAGACACCGAGGCGCTCTGGGGATCGCGCAGGCTCCCGGAGACGCGGGCGCTCGATCCGCGCCTCCTTTCCGAAACGGCCCGCGAGTTCCTCGGCAAGTCGCAGCAGGCCATCGCGAGCGCCGCGTGGCGCCGCCGCGCGCTCGTCGCCGGAGGGATCTTCGCTCTCGTCGCGCTGGTCGCCGGATCGCGCCTCTTGCGCGAGCGCGAGCTCGATGCGCACGTCGCGGACCGGCTCGCCGACGCCAGCGCCGCGCTTCAGAAGGCGCGCGCGGAAGGCGACAGTCTCGCCTCGGCACGCGCGGAGTCGTTCCGCGAATTCGACGCAGGCCGCAAGGCTTCCGGCGAGGAGAAGTGGCAGCGCGCGCTCGGCCTGCGGGCGAGCACCACCGCCGCGTTCGCCGAGGCGGCTACGAGCTTCGAGGACGCTCTCCTCCTGGGCGGAAACCGCGGCGACGTCCGCGCCGCGTTCGCCGACTTCCTCGCCGCTCGCGCCGCGAGAGAGGATCGCAAGCCCGAGCGCGAGGAGCTCCTCCAGCGCCTGCGCTTGTACGATCCGTCCGGCGACCGGCTCCGGGCCTTCCGCGCCGACGCCGTGCTCTCTCTCGCTACCACCCCGCCCGGAGCGAAAGTACGTGTCGCGCCCGTGGTCGAAAACGACGGGGTGCGCACCGCGGGCGCGATGCGCGACCTCGGCATCTCGCCGGTCGCGACCGCGCATCTGGAACCCGGCACGTACCAGCTCTCCATCGCTCTCGAGGGCCGGCCGGCGGTCGATCTTCCGCTCCAGCTCGACCCGGGCGAGGAGAGGCGGATCGACGTCGACATCCCTTCTGCCATTCCGTCCGGATTCGCCTATGTGCCGAGGGGGCGCGGCTGGTTCGGCACCTCGGCCGACGAGAGCGTCCGGCAGTTCTTCAACACCGTTCCGCTCCACGCCATCGAGACTCCGGCCTTCCTCATCGCCCGGCACGAGACGACCTGGGCGGAATGGATCGAGTACCTGCGCGCGTTGCCGGCCGCGGAACGCAAGAGGCGCACTCCGCACGTGGGAGGCACCGGGCTGAGCGGCCAGCTCGACCTGCGGGAGTCTTCTGGCTCGTTCGTGCTCGCGCTCCAGACCGGCTCGCGCGTGCAGGTGCTGCACGAAGGCGACAGGTTGCGGCTTCCGCGCGCGGACCGCGGGGAGCAGGACTGGCTGCTCTTGCCGGTGGCGGGCATCTCCTTCCACGACGTCCGCGCCTACGCCGACTGGCTCTCGCGCACCGGCCGTGTGCCGGGCGCGCGCCCTTGCACGGAAATCGAATGGGAACGCGCCGCACGGGGCGCCGACGATCGGGACTTCCCTTCGGGGAACGTCCTCCGCCCCGCCGATGCGAATTTCGACGCCACCTACGGCAAGCAGGGCGCTTCGTTCGGCCCGGACGAGGTCGGCTCACATCCCGCTTCGCGGAGCCCGTTCGGCGTCGACGATCTCGCCGGAAACGTCTGGGAATGGGTCGAATCCTCGCTGGCAAAGGGCGAAGCGGTCGCGCGCGGCGGCAGCGCCTGGGCCGCCGCGAATACCTGCCGGATCCCGAATCGCGAGACCCCCGAACCTTCGTTCCGCGCTGCCGTCCTCGGAGCACGGATCTGCGCCTCGTACCCCGTCCATCCCCCTCCACCGGGAGATTCTCGATGAAAATGCTCTTGGCAGTTTGCGCTCTCGCCGTCGCCTGCTCGCCGCAAATCGACGCCAACGGTCGCGGCACCGCGTCGTCCGATCTCGTCACCTCGAACGGCGAGAACCTCAACGGCGAGAACCTCAATGGCGAGAACCTCAACGGCGAGAACCTCAACGGACCGTTCAGCAACGGGCCTGGCATGGCCCTCAACGTCGATCACGCGCTCTTCGACGGCGCGACCGTCAACGGCCGCACGCTCGATTCGGTCTACCTCGACGGCTCCATGCTCCACGGGTTCGCCGGCAACAACGAGCTGACCGGTTTCGAGTTCGACAATGCGCGTTTCCAGGCAACGCTGCTCGACGGAACGCCTCTCACGCTGCGCATCACCGACGTCAACCGGCCGCCGTTCGGGAGCGACGTCTGGACGTACCTGGTGCAGTTCCGCGACGCGCGGAACAACTGGCATCCGCTCTGCCTCGACGCGAACAACAACGCCATCTACGCCATCGCTCTCGATGGGCGCTGGAACTACGGGCGTGGAGTGCCGGGCGGCGGCGATCACGTCGTGGATCCCGCCTCCTTCACCTTCGCCTGCAAGGGCCTCGGCGCGCTCGGGAAGTGCGTCTCCATGGGCTACGAGCCCTGGTCGACGCTCGACGACGGCACCTCGCTCGCCCCGTATCACGCGGCCTGCACCCGGGCCCTGCGCGCCGACTATTGCGGCGACGGCAACTCCTGGACCGTCGACGGGCGCAGGATCGATCTCTGGGACAGCGTCGGAATCCAGCAGCAGACGAGGCCGCTCTGGTTCTTCGAGGCGGAGTGGGACGACACCGGAGCGGCCTGCGTGACGAACCATCGGGTCATCGACCTGCAGGGCCTCCTCGGGACGCTATCGCCCTGCATCCTTTCACGCGTCTCGTTGACGTGCGGCAGTTCGTTCCACTTCCAGACCGGAACCTTGCTGATGAACCGGTACCAGTCGCCGGGGATCAGCCTGTTCTGACCTTCGCGAAGCCCTGCACGATCTCGAGCAGCTCCTCGGGCGTGCAGGGCTTCACCACCACGGCGGCGCATCCCACCTTGCGCGCCTCTTCGAGCATCCTCGGCTGCGCGTTCGCCGTCAGCATGATGATGGGAATCGCGGCGGTCTCGGGCGCCTTCTTCAGCCTGCGCGTCACCTCGATGCCGTCGATGTCCGGAAGGGCGAGGTCGAGGAGGATGAAGTCCGGGAGCAGCGACGTCGCCTGCGCGACCGCCTGCAGCCCGTTCTGCGCCTGCACCACCTCGAAGCCCTTGAAGGAGAGGTATTCGGCGTACATCTCCCGCGCGTCGACGTAGTCGTCCACCACCAGGGCACGTAGAGGCGAAGTTCCCATGCGACGTGCATGCATCTTCCCACGACCGTTTTGCAGACACCATGAGTGAAGTTCCCTACTACTGGTCAAAAACGGCCTGAAGGGGTCGGGACGCCCCGTTCTGGCCTCAGCTCGAGAAGGAGGCCGAAGAACGCGAGCGCCCAGGCGCAGAGCGCGACGTACACGAACACCCTCGGGATCGCCAGGAGGAAGGCGGCGTCCACCGCGCGAGACAGACGCACCGTGCACACCGTGTACATCCCGAGCGGGAACACCGCGCCCCAGTAGAGGGTGTCGTAGCGGAGCGGGAACTTCCGGTAGAGGTGGCGCCAGATCCCGAGGATGACGAGCATCGGGATCCACCAGGTCGCGATGGACCACCAGAAGAGCGTGAACCCGCGCACGAAGGGGAGGATCTGCTGCAGCACCGGAGAGATCGGCGCCGCCAGAATCAGCATCGCGCCCGCCAGCGTCGAGATGGCCGCGGCGCCCATGTTGATCCAGTAGGGCGGCGCGAGGTCGGAAGGGCTCATCACGAAGAACGTGTAGCGGTAGAAGATGAGCGAGATGATCCAGAGGTAGAGCATGCACCCGCCCAGCCAGATGAAAAGGCAGAAGAACGCCACCTTCTCCTCGTGACCTGTGAATTCGCGCGCGAGCTGCGCGCCCAGCACCGCGACCGACTGCGCGGCCACCACACCGACGAGCCACCCGCCGTTGATGCCTTCGGCGAGCGTCGGCTTCTGCTCCTTGACGGTGAGGATGCCGAAGATGGTGTACGTCAGGACGAAGGCGAGCACGACGCCCACGCACCAGAGCACGATCGCCGCCCGCACGAACCCGCCGACGATGAGGAGCTGCGAGCCGAGCACGCAGGTAGCCGCGACGGTGGTGAAGAACCCGACCGACCTGCCGTGGTCGAGGAAGTCCGCGATCAGGCGGTCGCGATGGAGGACCGCGCGCAGGACGGTCAGTACCCATACGGCGACGTAGAAGACGCAGTTCAAGACGAGGAGCGCGATCGCGATCGGACGGAGCCCGTTCAGCTCGCAGGCGATGGAGACGATCCCCGTCGCCATCACCAGCGCGAACGTCGCCGGATGCAGGCGGGCGATCACAACAGCGATCGCAACAGTCCGAGGTTCAGCAAGAACAGGGCGACGCTCACGAAAAGCGCCGGCCAGACGACGGAGCCGTCCCCGCCCAGCCACGCGTTCATGGTGGCGGTGAGGAGCCAGAGCTGCAGGACGACGATGATGAGGGCGAAGCAGAGGACGCCGTAGACCACCGTCGTGCGCTGCTCGCGGCTGAATTCGCGCTCGACGCGCAGTCGCATCTCACACCGTCCTCTCGTCCACCGAGGTCGCCCAGATCTCGCCGTGCTCGACCGAAAGCGCGACGCGCGCAAGCGGGCGCGTGGGAGGTCCGGCGATGTTCCGTCCGGTCGAAAGCTCGAAGAAGCCCTCGTGGCACGGGCAGCGGAAAACGCCCTTCTCCACCTCCGGCACCACGGCGCAGGAGAGATGGGTGCACTCTTGCGAGTAGGCGACGAGCTGGTCCTCGCGCGGACGGACCAGGATGCAGCGATCGTGCTCTTCCGGATAGGAGAACTGGAGGGATGCTCCGACCGGCACTTCGGCGAGGAGGGCGATTCGCATGCGCGGCGGCGAGCCCGATCTCCGCGCGAGCTTCTTCACCGCGATCCACGCCTGCCCGGCCGCGAACGAGGCGCTCGTCAAGACCAGGAACTTGGCGAAGTCGCGCCGCGCCACGAACTGGTCCTGCGGCCAGTCGATGGGGAAATCCTTCCGCCACTGCGGCTGGACGTCCCAGGGGCGTCCGTCGGGCGGCTGCGTCACCTCTTCGGTGGACCGCGCGCGTCCGTACATCTCCGCCGGAGCGGTACCGGCGAGCCCCTCGCGGCCGGGCGTGCTCACGCTGCGGTCGAGCCGGAGATCCTCCTCGAAGCGTCGCTGGGAATCGTCGGGCATCGTTCAGACCTCCACCTCGGCGAAAGGATCGGGATGCGCGGGGGTACCCGCGATCGGCAGGCGGATCGATCTCGGGGCGGGCTCCTCGTCGAGCGCGGCGGTGACGTCGAGGAGGGGCGGCGCGGAAGGTCTGCGCGGGACCATCACCGTCACCCGGGTGGTGATCGTCTGGGCGCCGAACTGGAACCGGTTCGTCGGCATCGACTGCGGCCTGAGCGCCAGGATCTGCTCGCGCGTTCCGAAGAAGAGCGCCTGGCTCGGGCAGACCGTCGCGCACATCGGCCGCTTGCCGGCGGTCGAGCGGTCGTAGCACATGTCGCACTTCATCATGATCTGCCGGTCCTCGTAGAGCTCGGGAACGCCGAACGGACAGGCGACGACGCAGTTGCCGGAGGCGATGCAGCGCGGCTTGCGGGCGCTCTGGACGACGCCGTCTCCGGTACGCTTGATGGCGTCCGCGGGGCACACCTCCGCGCAGGTGGGCTGCTCGCAGTGCATGCACACGACGGGCACCGTCTGCGTGCTCCTCCCGCGATCGACGAACTCCAGGTGGATCATCGACTCGCCCTTGTGGGTGTCGCATTCCTGGCAGGCCTGCACGCAGGCCTGGCACCCGATGCACCGCGAGGGATCGATGAAGAACTCGAGGTGCTGGGGTACGGGCATCGATCGAAGCCCTCCTATTGCTGCGGCTCGAGCTCGGCGGCGTACGCCGGCGCGCCTTCCGCCTTGCGCACCCGGCAGGCGCACACCTTGTACTGGGGGATCTTGCTGATGGGGTCCTGCGCCGCGACGGTCAGCACGTTGGCGCTCTTCGGGCCGGCCCAGTGGTACGGGATGAATACGGTGTCGGGCCGGATGGTGGTCACGACTTGCGCCCGCAGGGTGATCGCTCCGCGCCCGCTCTCGCACACCGCCCATTCGCCGTCCGCGATGCCGAGCTTCGCGGCGAGCCTCGGGTGCATCTCGAGGCGCGGCTCGGGGTACTGGTGCACGAGCGGTCCGATGCGCCGGGTCTGGGTGCCGGAGAGGAACTGGCTGACGACGCGTCCGGTAGTGAGGAAGAGGGGAAACTCCGCCGATACGTCGTCCTTGGGCGGCAGGTATGCCGCCACGTTGAAGCGTGCCTTCCCGTCCGGGAACCAGAAGGGGCCTTTGCCCCTGGCGACGGGATTGTAGCTGTCCCGCTCGAACAGGCGCGGAGTTCCGGGATGGTCGGGCGTGGGCTCGCCGGTCCTCGGGTCGTGCGAGTAGCAAGGCCAGAAGACGCCCATCTGCCGCTCGATCTTCTCGTAGGTAATGCCCGAGTAATCGGCGATCCCGCCTTTGCTCGCGGTCCGTAGCTCGTCGAAGATCTGGCGCGGGCTTTCGAACGTGAATCCGTGAGGTCTACCGAGACCGCGGGCGAGGTCCTGAATTATGCGCCAGTCCTGGCGGGCCTCGCCGGGCGGATCGATCGCTTTGTTGATCTTGATGACCCGGGCCTCGATCTGGGTGACGGTGCCCTCGTCTTCCTCCTGGAGGCTGCCGGGCAGGACGACGTCGGCGTGGCGGGCGGTGTCGTTCAGGAAGAAGTCGATCGCTGCGTAGAACTCGAGCTTGTCGAGGGCGCGCGCGACGAACTGGTTGTCGGGCAGCGACACCTTGGGATTGAAGCAGATCGACAAGAGGCCTTTGATCTCGCCTTTGTCGATCTTGCGGAACAGCTCGTACGCGTCGACGCCCGGCCCGGGAATGTCCTTCTCGTCGACGCCCCAGACCCCCGCGATGTAGCGGCGATGGTCGGGATTCGAGATGTCGCGCATCCCGGGGAGCTGGTCGCACTTCTGCCCGTGCTCGCGGCCGCCCTGCCCGTTCGCCTGGCCGGTGATGGTGCCGTATCCGCTCTTCGGCTTCCCCAGCCTGCCGCTGGCGAGGACGAGGTTGATGCTCCCGAGCGTGTTCTGCACCCCGATCGAATGGTGCTCGATGCCCCGGGCATGGAAGAGGAAGCTCGACTTCGCCTTGCCCCACATCTCCGCCGCGGCGCGGATCGACCGCTCCGGAACGCCGGTTACGTCCGCGGTCCGCGCGGGCGTCCACTCGCGGCACGATTGCGCGACGTCCTCGAACCCCACGGTGTGCGCGGCGATGAACTCGCGATCGATCCACCCGTTCTCGATCATCAAGGAGAGAACGCCGGCGAAGAGCGCCGCATCGCGACCGGGTCGTACAGGCAGGTAGAGATCGCAAGTCCGGGCGATGGGCGTGATGCGCGGGTCCTGCACGATCACCTTGGCGCCGAGCTCGCGCGCCTGCCAGATGTAGTTGGTGGTGATGGGCGAGCATTCGGCGACGTTGGAGCCGGCGACCCAGATCACCTCGGTGCCGACCATGTCCGACCAGGGATTCGTCGTGCGATCGATGCCGAACGCCTTCTTGTTCGCCGCGCCGGCGCTCACCATGCAGAGCCGCCCGTTGTAGTCGATATACGGAGTGCGCAGGCAGACGCGCGCGAACTTGCCCAGCAGGTACGTCTTCTCGGTGGTGAGGCTCGCGCCCCCCAGCATGGCGATCGAGCCGGGCCCGTACTCCTTCTGCAGCCGGTCGATCTCACCCGCTACCCGCGCGATCCCATCCTCGTAGCGCATGGGCGCGAACCCCGCCGGGTGCGAGGGATCGCGCCGCAGCGCGGTGAGCAAGCGATCCGGATGCGATCCCTGCAGGTACCGCTTCACGCCCTTCGGGCAGAGCATTCCGCGGTTGAAAGGGAAGTCCTCCCAGGGCTCGAACCCGATCACCTCGTTGCCCTTCACCTTCAGCTGCACCCCGCACTGCTGCCCGCAGAAGCAGCAGTGCGTCTTCACCAGCCGGTCGGGCTCGTCGCTCGAGCTCTCGCGCACGTTCCCGGACAGGTGGGGCCCGAACGCGTGGGTGATCCTCAGATCGTCGACGGGAACGGTCGCCAAGTCACTCCCTGGAGGTCCAGAGCGAGCCCTGCGCGAGCCCGAAAAGGACTCGCCGGCAGCGCGGACAGATGTGCTGGTAGTGCTCCAAAGGGCCCGCAAGCTCGTAGCGGAAGCCGAGGTCGCGCTCGACCGGAATGAGATCGCGCACCATGGCCAGGGAGGCAAAGGCGGCGCCGCAGCGGGCGCACTTCGCCTGCTCGGTCCGCTTGCCGGCGTCCTTGTAGAAGCTGACCCCGAGCTGGGCGGGACGCTGGAAGACGTGGAAGAGCTTCCCGAACGGAAGCCAGAGGAGGGTGATGATGACCGTCACGGCATGGAGGATGGCGAGGAACGAGTACGCGTAGCCCTTCATCCACGTGTAGCTCACCGTCAGCATCAGGCCCGTCACGCTGATGGCGAGGAGCAGCACGAGCGGCAGGATGTCCTCCCCGAACTGCTGCACGGCCGCGGCGCCGTGGTCGATCATCCGGCGCCGGAACGCCAGCATGACCCCTGCGACGACCAGGATCGAAGCCCACACGAGCGCGTGGAAGACGACGAAGGCGAGCGCGGAGTCGACGGGGAACGTTCCGGCCGGCAGCCCAAACACGAAAGTCCGGTAGATCTCGGGGTGGCCCGGAACGGTCTCGAAATGGATCCACCCCCACACGAGCGGGAAGGTCACCGCGCCGGCGAGGACGCATCCCCACATGATCGACCAGTGCGCGGCGCCGCGCAGAAGGCCGCGGCGGAAGATGAAGCGGTTTCCGGCGAACTCCACCACCGCCCGTCGTACGATCTGCCGCAGGTTTCCCGTCAGGAACCGGCCGTCGAAGAACACCTGCCAGCCGCGCTTCCAGTACAGCTTCGTCGGCGGCCGCTGCAGCCACATCGTGTATCGATAGGTGATTCCAAACGCCGCGAACAGCGTCGCGAAGGTGTAGCCGACCAGGGCGGCGTCGAAGTGCCTCAGGTTCCGGGAGCCGACGACGATGAGCAACGCCAGGAGAGCCGTTGCCACGACGCCCCAGAAGATCGCCCGGGGAACATCCGCTCGACGTGTCATCGGCGGCGCAAACTACCACGCGTTCGCATGATCAGAAGCCCGGACTCGCGAAAGGCCGCTCAGGCGCGGAGCGGCGATGGGCGGCGCGCGATCAGGTCCTCGCCCAGAAGTCGCAACGGGCCGTCCTCCGCCGGGTCGATTTCCTCGCAAGACGAGTCGATCGCCGCCTTGGCCCCGGATTCCAGCTGGTGCTCGGCCACCGGATAAAGGACCGTCTCCTCGTCGTGGAAGTGCTGGCGCAA
>JBJMQD010000106.1:0-7084 GCA_045802855.1 Myxococcales bacterium
AGAGCTGATTGCCGGATTCCAGTCAGGACCGTACGGCGTTGGCGCGGGTCGTGAGAGCTCTGCACCCCTATCTCGATGAACTGGTGTTCGTCGGCGGATGGGCGCATCGCCTTCTTGCTCTTCATGAACTGGCGGGCGCCCTCGACTTCCAACCGCTGATGACCTCGGACGCGGACATCGCCACACCAGGCCGATCGCGCGTCCAAGGGTCCTCGATGCGCGATCTGCTTCGGCAGAACGGTTTCACGGAGGAATTGAGCGGTGACGAGAGACCTCCTGTTACCGGGTACAGGCTGGGAGAAGAGGAGGGTGCGCTATACGTCGAGTTCTTGGCGCCACAAGCGGGCGGCCCGACCCGCCGAGACGGCAGCTCGGACGCGACCATCGAGGTAGCTGGAATCACGGCGCAGAAGCTCAAGTACCTGGAAGTCCTTCTCACCGAGCCGTGGCGGGTTCGTTTGAACGACACGAATGGGTTTCCACTCGGGAAAGATGGGATTTCAATCAAGGTTGCGAACCCTCCCGCGTATCTCATGCACAAGATATTGGTGCTGCGCGACCGCCAGTCTGGAAAGCAGCCAAAGGACGTCCTCTATATCCACGACACCATCCTGATGTTCAGCAACGCCTTCGATGAGCTCCACGTTCAAGCAAAGCTCGTTGCGAAGAGCATGCACCCGCGGTGGATGCGGACCTTCCACGAGCGTCGCGCAGAGTTCTTTGGCAGTCTCGACGATCGGCTCCGAAACGCCGAGAGAATTGCACGAGAGAGCGGTCGTGCGTCTCCGCCTGCTGCGGATCAGATCCGGCTCGCATGCCAACAAGGGTTGGAGCGTATCTTCGGCTCGAAGACCGATGGTCGATGACGCAATTCCGAGACGTCCCTCGAATGTCGGAGGGCGCTACGATCATCTCGATGGCCGAAGTTGCTGTTCACGTTCCCGACCCCCTCTTCGGGCCGCGGTTCGGGCGGGGCAGGTCCTCGTGCGAGCCGCGCAGGGGACTGGCATCGGTCCATCGGCGGCGGACGCAAGCCAGGAGCTTGCGACGAAGGTGCGGAGCCACTTAAGCTAACGCGAGCTAACGCCACTAGTAGCCGTTAGCCCAGGCGGGACATGGCGACGCGGAGCGTGACACTCAACGAACGTGCCAGCCGGGGGCTGGTCGAGCTCCGTCGCGCCGTCAAGGGCCGGGCTCGCGCCGAGCTGCGGCTACCCGCGAGCGCCCGCCCGGTCAAGGCCGACGAAGTGATGATCGTCGTACTCAGCTCGAGAGGGGCCATCGCGGGGACGAGAAAAGTACGGCGGATGTCGGTGACGCCACGCGACCTCAGGTTGTGGCTCTCGAGCGCAGAAGCGGCGATCGCGGAAATGGGCGCGGAACCGGCGGCGCAATCCATCCAGCTTTCACCAGGGGAGGCTTCCCTCCTGGACAAGGCGGGATTCACCGCGGGAGACGACGAAGACCGCGGCGCGCTGGTCCGGTCCCGGATCGAATTCGAGGTCCTCCTGCGGCGCGATAGTCTCACGCTCGCGGACGCCGCCAAGGCGCTGGGCGTCAGCGCTTCTCGTCTTCGCCAGAGGCTATCGCCCGGGAAACGCACCCTGTACGGGATCAAGGACCAGGGGGCCTGGCTGATTCCGAAATTTCAATTCGAGGGAAGGAACAAGCTTGTGCGCGGCATCGACAGGGTCTTGCCGCGGATCCGCCGGGATGCGCATCCGCTGGCTGTCAAGAAGTGGTTCACGACACCTCATCAGGACCTCGTCCTGGGCCAGGAAGAAAGGCGCGTGGCGCCACTGGCGTGGCTTGCGGCCGGCCAATCTCCGGACGTAGTCGCCGACCTCGCCGAAGAGGTCTGACGGATTGCATGGCGAAGTTCCCGGAGCCCCCCAGGTCTCTCGCGGGCGTCAAGGCCGCGATCAAGAGGCTTCCTCCGGGCACGCAACTCTGGCGAGTCTACGAAGCGGGCGGTGGCTATCCGACGGCATGGAACAGCTTCCGGTTCTTCGGACCGACGAGGTCCCGGTTCGATCATCACGATCCGCCGCCGAAAAAGCAGCACCGAGGCATCCTGTACGTGGCCGAGCATCCGCTGACCTGTCTCGCGGAGTTCTTTCAGGCCACGAGGACGATCGATCGCCGAGCCAACACTCCCTGGCTCGTGGCGTTCGAAATCCGCCGGGCGCTTCCGCTCCTTGACTTGACGGGGGCGTGGCCCACCAAAGCGGGCGCTTCCATGGCGATCAATTCCGGGCCGCGGCCGCGCGCGCGCCGGTGGTCGCGAGCCATCTACGACGCCTATCCGAGAGTCTTTGGCCTCCTCTACGCCTCGTCGATGCACGCAAACAGGCGGTCCATCGCGCTGTATGAGCGCGCAGGAAGTTCATTGCCCATCGCGCCCTCCTTCCACAGGCCGCTCTCCGATCCGGCGCTTCTTCCGCGTTTGAACCGCGCCGCCACGACGCTCGGATATGCTCTGGTGTGAGTGTCGGCGCCCTCGACCGATGCACAGGGAACTTCGCGCTTTGCAGATCGGCATCCTCTCCCGCCGCGCGCGGCTCGAGACGCCGCGCGCCGCGCTGGACGACACCGGCAAGGTGTCGGACTCTCCCCCCATTGACTCGCGACCGACGCAGAGGCCTCGAACGGCGCAGCGCCGCCCCGGTGATCCGAGCGGATCCCTTCGCCGCCCGCAGCTCCTTGCGGCCCGCCGCGGAGCACGCCCTGATGCGGGCCGCGGGCGCGCCGCTCGTCGCCGGCAATCGCGTGGTGCTCCTCCGCGACGCCGGGGAAAACTATCCGGCCTGGCTCTCCGCCATCGAGCGCGCGAAGAACAGCATCACGCTCGAGATGTACATCTTCGCCGACGATCCCGTCGGTAACCGATTCGCCGCCGCGATGACGGACGCGGCGAGGCGCGGCGTCCGGGTGCGCATCCTCCAGGACTGGCTGGGTGAGCGAGGCGAGGCAACCCCGGACTTCTGGGACCGACTGCAGGACGCGGGCGTCGAGGTGCGCTTCTTCAACCCGTTCCAGTTCGGCGCGCCGCTCGCCTGGCTCCGCCGCAACCACCGCAAGAGCCTCGTCGTGGACGGGCGGATCGGATTCGTCACCGGCCTTTGCATCGCGGCCCGCTGGGCAGGCGATCCGGCGCGGGGAATCCCCGCCTGGCGCGACACGGGGGTGCAGATCGAAGGGCCCGCCGTGGCGGATCTCGCGCACGCTTTCGCGGGGACGTGGGGCGAGGCCGGATCACCCGACCCCGATCGGCCTCCGCGTCGCGAAGAGATCGCCCCCGCCGGCGACGTTTCCTTGCGCGTCGTCGCTACCGAGCCCGCGACCACCGGGATGTTCCGCCTCGACAGCCTGGTCGCGACGGTCGCGCGCCGCTCGCTCTGGCTCACCGATGCCTACTTCATCGGGCTGCCTACCTACGCGCAGGCGCTGCGGGCCGCCGCGATGGACGGCGTCGACGTGCGCCTCCTCGTGCCGGGCTCGAGCGATCTCGGAGTGGTGAAAAGGCTCGGCGCCGCCGGCTTGCGTCCGCTTCTCGAGGCCGGCATCCGCGTCTTCGAATGGAACGGCCCCATGCTCCACGCGAAGACCGCCGTCGCGGACGGAACGTGGGCGCGCGTCGGCTCGACCAACCTCAACATCGCGAGCTGGATGGGAAACTGGGAGCTCGACGTGGCCATCGAGGACCAGCGATTCGCGGCCGAGATGGAGCGCTGCTACGAGCACGACCTCGCCAACGCCACCGAGGTGGTCCTCGGAAAGCGGCATCCGCCGAGCGTCGATCGGCCGCGCTTCGCCCGCCGCGCCCGGGAAGGGTCCGCCGTCGCCACCGCGGGCGCCATCCGCATGGGCACGGCGGTCACCGCCTCCCTCGGCGGCCACCGGGTACTGCGGCCGGCGGAGGCGGGCCTCCTCCTCGGCGTGGGGGTCGCGCTCGTCTCTTGCGCGGTGATCGCGGTGCTCGTTCCGTGGATTGTCGTTCTACCGTTCGCGATCGCCGCCGTCTGGCTCGGGGGCACGCTGGTCGTCAACGGATGGAAGCTGCGCCGGGCGCGATCCCGGTAATCAACGACGCCGCTGGCGGTTCTCGGATAGCCGCAACCCGATCGATTCGAGAGCGTACTCGGCCGCGGCCAGCTGCGCGGGAGTGAGGTCGGCGAGGGCGGCCTCGAGCTCCGCTTCCACCGTGCCGACCCGCATCGAATTCACGGCACGCCCGCGGTCGGTCAAGGCGAGGTGATAGCGGCGACGATCGCGCGGATCCACCTGACGGGTGACGAAGCCCCGGAGCTGGAGCCGTCTCACGATGCCGGTGAGCGTGCTCGCGTGCAGATGCAAGAGGGCCGCGAGCTGCCCCGAGGTGAGATGCCCATGCCGGCCGAGGATGCGGAGCACGAGCCGCTGCGGTCCAGTGACGCCGAACGCGCGCGACATCCGCTTCGAATGCGTTTGCAGTCCGTGGTCGATTGCCCACAGCAGGCGAAGGAAGCCGAGCACGTCCCTGCCGGACGACGCGTCTGAACCTGCGACCGGAACGGGGAGCGGCCGGCTCGTCACTCGAGTCCCAGATCGCGCGCCCGTCCTGCTGCCCGGCCGTGGCGGCTGCTTTCCCGCAGGGTCGGTCTGGGGGCGCGAAGCGAGAGGAGCCGCTCGAGGAGCTCGTCGACCTGACCCTGATCGCGCAGGTAGTAGCGGGCCGCCGAATCTGCCGCCGGGCCGACCCGGACACCGAGGACCGAGGGTCCAGCGGCGAAAGCGTCCTCGTCGGTGCCGTCGTCGCCGACGTAGATGGCGACCTCGCAACCGAGCTGCCGGCGTACGCGGTCTACCGCCGCGCCCTTGTTCGCGCCGGCGGGAAGCAGGTTCACCACTTCCTTGCCGGCGACGGCGCGGGCGGATTCGAGGAGCCGGGCCACGTTGCCGATCGCCTCGCGCGCGCGGTCGCGATCAACCGCGTGCCGATAATGGATCGCAAGCGACGCGCCCTTGTCCTCGATCGAAATTCCTTCCAGGCCGGTCAGCTCCCGCTGGACGAGCGGCAGCCAGCTCTGCACCTCGCGGCAGCGGCGCTCGACCACCTCGGGCGCCTCCAGGAAGCGGTTTCCAATCACGTACCAGACCGTCACGCCGCCGAGGAGCCGCATCACTTCCTGTTCGGTGCGCCCCGAAATGACCGCGCACGGATAGACCTGCGCGACCTGCGCGAGCAAGTGGCGGGTGGTGGTCCGCATGGCGGCCGAAGACGGATCGTCCACGATCGGTGCGAGGGTCCCGTCGAAGTCGAAGGCGAGGAGGACCTCGGCGGTTCCGAGGGTCGAAAGCACGCGGGACGAGAGGAGTGGTTCCATCATCAGAGGAGGCCTTCCGTGGACGGCATGGTAGCGCCAGGATCGTTTGAGCAGCAAGCAGTTTAGTTGGTACTCAAACGAACTGGCGGACCCTCACATTCCGACCCATGCCCTGGAGAAGCAGCCCCTCCGGGGTGCCTCGGGCCGCGGAGCCGGGTACAGTTTGCCGATGACCCTTCTCTCGCTAGCGTCCTGAGGATGGCGCTGCCGAGGCTCGACACTCCGCGCCTTCCGTCTCCCCGCAAGCGGGCGCAGTCGCTCGGCCCGATCGGGCGCTTCCTCGTTCCCTCCGGTACCCGAGAGGAGAACACCCCACACCAGACCTACCCCTGGTACCACGTGCTCTGGCTCACCGGGGTCGACTACTTCTCGACCCTCGGCTACCAGCCGGGAATCGCTTTTCTCGCGGCTGGCGCGCTCTCGCCTGTCGCGACGCTGGTGCTGGTGCTGGTCACGCTCGGCGGCGCCCTGCCCATCTACTCGCAGGTCGCTTCCCGGTCCTACGTCGGGCAAGGATCGATTGCCATGCTCGAGCGGCTCCTGCCTGGCTGGTGGGGAAAGGTGTTCGTGCTGGCGCTGCTCGGGTTCGCGGCCACCGACTTCGTCATCACCATGACCCTCTCCGCCGCGGACGCGGCCCAGCACGCGGTGGAGAACCCCTTCCTGAAGGAGACTCTCGGTCCGCACCAGATGCTGGTCACCTGCGTCCTGCTCTGTGCGCTCGCGGCGGTCTTCCTCAGGGGGTTCCAGGAAGCGGTCCGGTTCGCGGCGGTCATCTGCATCCCGTACCTGGTCGTCAACGCGATCGTCATCGTGCGCGGCTGCCTGGAGCTGGTCTCGCATCCCGTCCTCCTCGAGGGCTGGAAGGTCGCGCTTTCTGCGCGCGGCGACACCGGTGCGCTCGCGCTTGCCGCGCTTCTCGTCTTCCCCAGGCTCGCGCTCGGCATGAGCGGCTTCGAGACGGGGGTAGCGATGATGCCCCTCGTGCGCGGCTTGCCCGGAAATCCGGTCCCTCCGCGCGTTCGCATCCGCGGCACGCGGCTCCTGCTCCTCACCGCGGCTCTGGTGATGAGCGTCTTTCTCCTCAGCTCGAGCCTCCTCACCACGCTGCTCGTCCCTCCGACGGCCATGGTCCCCGGCGGGGTCGCGTCAGGTCGCGCGCTCTCGTGGCTCGCGCACGAGCTGCTCGGCGAGGCGTTCGGCACCGTCTACGACGCGTCCACCATCGCCATCCTCTGGTTCGCGGGCGCCTCGGCGATGGCGGGAATGCTGAACTTGATTCCGCGCTATCTACCGCGGTTCGGGATGGCGCCCCGCTGGCTCGAGCATCGCCGGCCCCTGGTCTTGATCCTCCTCGGGGTGGACCTCGTCGTCACCTGGGTGTTCCGCGCCGGGGTCGAGGCGCAGGGCGGCGCCTACGCGACCGGAGTGCTCGCGCTCATGCTCTCCGCGGCGGTCGCCGTGGCGATCTCACTCGCGAAGGAGGGCGGGCGGCGGCTTGCCAGCGCCTTCTTCTGGCTGGTCACGGCGGTGTTCGCCTACACGCTCGTGGACAACGTCATCGAGCGCCCTGACGGCGTCATCATCTCCTCGATCTTCATCCTCACCGTCCTCCTCGTGAGCGCCGCGAGCCGGATCAGGCGTGCGACCGAGCTGCGGGTGGAGACGCTCACTTTCGCGGACGAGGAATCGCGGCTCCTGTGGGAGGCGATGCGAGG
>JBJMQD010000160.1:0-5604 GCA_045802855.1 Myxococcales bacterium
TGAGCTCGTTCAGGTCCCACATCCTCCCGTCGCGGAAGACGAACGCGTGAGTATCGTAATCGTCCTCATTGATCTCCGCGTAGACGTTCCCCACCACTACGCCCTGGTTGTTCAGACCCGTCGCCGAGCTCCAGGGCAGCCCCGGAAGAACGCCGAGATCCTTCATCGACGTACCGTCGTGGAAGAACGCGTGCACCGGCTCGTCCGCGCCCCGGTCGAGCGTAGACATTCCCGCCACCTGCCCCTTCTCGTTCACCGCCTGCCCGCGGGCGAAGGCGCCGCCGAGCGATCCGAGGTCGTGCATGGCCCCGTCGTACAGGAACGCGTCCCGCGTCCCGTCCGCGCGCTGCGCCTGTCCGGTCACCCATCCCTTCTCATTGATGGCGAAGGCGAGGCTGTCGTTTGCGCCGCCGAGCGTGCCGAGACTCTTCATCGCGCCGTCGAAGAGGAAGGCGCGGAACTCTCCGTTCGCCAGCTGGGAATCGCCGGCGACGAGGCCTGCCGAATTCACCACCTTCGCGGTGCTGTAACCGCTGCCGAGCGTCCCCAGATCCACGAGCCGGCCGGAGGTGAAGAGGAAGGCGCGATGGGTGGTTTTTCCCACCGTGTCCGTCCCCACCAGGTCCAGCGCGACATCGCCCTGCGCCGAGATGCCGTTCGCGACGAAGGTACGCGTCTCGGAAGCGGACAAGACGCTGCGCAGCGTGGCCCTCGCGGAGTCGTAGACCCAGGGTCCGCGCTCCCCATTGCCGACGATCTGGCCGCGCGCGTTCATCGCCACGGGCTGCGTTTCCGGACCGACGATGGCCGAGAGGGGCAACACCGAATACCGTACCCCGCTCGGCGGGTTCGCCGGCGGCGGCGGATCCGTCGGCGTGCCGCCCTGGAAAGCGGCGCCCACCTCGGCGTCCAGATTCATGGTGAGATCGCAGGCGCCTCGTCCTGAGCAGGCGCCGCTCCACCCCGCGAACGTCGCACCGCTGTCGGCGACGGCTTCGAGGTGGACGGCTCCCGCCGATGGGAACGGCAGACGGCAATCGGTTGCGCAGTCCGACGCGCCCGCGCGAACGGTGCCCCTGCCGGTCACCGTGATGTGCAGGGTGCGCTGTGGCGTAGCCACGGATCCGCTGCCCGCTTCACCGCCGCAGGCGACGACGAGCAAACACGAGGCGGCGCCAACGATGCTCTTCATGCTACTTTCGACCCTCTTTACGAGAGCTTGGCCACACGCAACGGTCGGCGCACGAACGCCGATCGCCCGCCTCCGGAAGGCGGCCAGGCAGGTCAGCCCGCCCGCGCGGCGCGGAGCTCGAAGAGGCCGATCCCGAACGGGACGAGCAGCCCCGCTAGGCCGAGGGCGACGGCGCCGCCCCAGCCGCCGTGCACGAAGGCCGCGCCGGTAGCGCTGATCCCGGCCGCGCCTCCCAGGTAGTAGAGCAGCACGTACAGCGAGTTCGCCCGGCCGCGGCTCTCGGCCACGCGCCGATTCAACGACCCGACGGCGGCCGCGTGCATGCCGAAGAATCCGGCGCAGATCCCCGCCAGGCTCACCGCCACGACGAGCAGCGAGTTGACGAGGGTGAGCGCGATCGCCGCCGCGAACACGACGGATCCGCACATGAGCGTCGGGCCCGTCCCGAGCCTCCCCGCTAGCTTTCCCGCGAGCGGCCCGATGACGATCCCCACGATGTACGTCAGGTAGAGCAGCGTCACGACGCGGATCGGCGCATTCAGGGGCGGCGCGGAAAGATGAAACGGCATGTAATTGAACATGGCCGAGAAGACGAAGAAGCTGGAGAAGCCGACGGCGAACATCCGCAACAGCGCCGGCCTGCGCAACAGGGCCGCGAATCCCACCTGCACGGCGCCAGCGCGCCTCGGAGCGTCCTCGCGCGGAAGCAGGCCGACCGTCACCAAGGTGATCGCGAAGAGCAGGCCGGCGGCGATGACGAAAGCCATCCGCCAGCGCTCCGCGGGCACCACGAACCCGCCCAGGAGCCGGCCGCCGAGCCCTCCCGTCACCGACGCCGAGACGTACGAGCCCATCACCACGTCGAGGCGCTCCAGGCTGGCCGTCCGCGCGAGGTACGCCGCGATGCAGGTGCTGAGCGCCGGGATGAAAAGCCCCTGCACGAACCTGGCGGCGACGAGGAGGGGGAGGCTGCGGGTCGCCGCGCAGACCAGGCTCGCCATCCCGACGACGAAGCCGCCGGCGAGGATGATCCGCCGGATCGGGAACCGGTCGGCGGCCACGCCGAAAGGCAGATTCGAGATGGCGATCCCCAGCACGACCGCCGATACGGTGAGCGAAGCGGTGCTGGCATCCACTCCGAACTCGCGCTGCAGCACGGGCAGGACGGGCTGGGTGATGTAGACGGTGGCAAACCCGGCGGAGACCGCGAGCGAGACGACGAACTGGATGCCGGCCTCCGATGCCGGCCGGCCGGTCATTGGCGGATCTGTACCTCTTTCCCGGGCGTAACGTGGAGCGCCGGTAATTCAGCTCTCGGTCCGGTACAGCTGCCGGACCCGGACCGTGGCCGCCGCGATTCCCGGCGGAGGCGGGCCGGCCAGGCGGAACTCGGGAGCGGGGCCGAGCACCATCTGCCGCATCCAGAGCGAGTTCCCGTGCGGCATCCGCTTGAAGAGCTCCTCGTAAGTGGTCCCGGGCGGCTTCGCGAACCAGCTCACCTCGTCGCCCACCCGGCCCACGATCATGTTCCGGTAGACGCCCCCGGCGCCTCCGCCAGCGAGCTTCGCGACCGTATCGTGCGGGTCCTTCCGGGCGACGGTCACGGCCGCCTCGTTCAGGGCGCCGAGAGCGGTGAAGTCGTCGACGAAGTACCAGTCTTCGTACAGATTCCCGCCCGCCGCGGCCGCTCCGGACCAGGGCTCGCCCTCGATGGCGAACACCTCGCTCCCGCGGAACCCGGGGCTCGGATTCGCGGCGAAGATCCGGTGGAACGCGACGAGACGCTCGACATAGCGATCGGCCGCGATTCCTGAAGCGGGCCAGTGCCAGAAGACGTACGCGAGCATCAGGCAAATCTTACCGCGTATCTGGGCGGCAGGTGCTGCGTCACGGCCGTGCCCTGGCGAAAATGACGCGCGGCATCCGCGGGCATGGTAGCCGTTTCGCACGCCCCGCGAATCGCCTCGCGGGTTTCGCAATCAAACACAGGATCAACCCAAGGAGGGGCACCCCATGGCGGTCAAGGTCGGCATCCTGGCTCGTCTTCGCGCCAAGCCCGGCAAGGAGAACGAAGTACAGAAGTTGCTCGAAGGAGCGCTCCCGCTCGCCCAGGCCGAGAGGCAGACGCAGGTCTGGTTCGCCATCAAGATCGGACCGCGCGAGTTCGGGATCTTCGACGCCTTCCCCGACGAGTCCGGGCGCAAGGCACACCTCTCCGGCCAGATCGCCTCGGCCTTGATGGCCAAGGCGCCGGAATTGCTCTCCGAGCCACCGCAACTCGAGCAGGTCGACGTGCTCGCGGCGAAGATCACGACAGGCTGAAGACTCTCTTACGCTCCGAGCGTCTGCGCGGCCCGCGCGTAGTCGCTCGGGGCTACCCACACGATGATGCCGAAACCCGCCGGCGACGCCGCGCCGTTCGCCGCGCGGACGTTGATGCCGGCGGACGCGAGCTTGCGCAGGACGTCCGCGGCGGCGCCCGCACGGTTCTCCGTGCCCTGCACGAAGAAGGCTTGCTTGCGCTGCGAAAGCGTGAGGCGAGCGTTCTTCGCCGCTCTCTGCAGTCCCTCCGGGTTGTCGGTGACGAGGTCGAGCTGCGCCCTTCCCGCGCTGGTCGGGAACGCGGTGAAGGAGAGCAGGTTCACCCCTGCTTCCTTGAGGGCGACGAGCACCTTCACTCCCTCTCCGGGCTGATCGGGAACTTCGACGTAGTAATAGTCGACGCGGCGGATCTGGTCGGCCATGGCAGCCTCCCGGGCTCGTGATCTCGAGCCGGGACCGGATCCTACTTCAGAACATCGTGTTGGGGTTCTCCGATTTTTCCGGCACGCGCTGGAGCACGTCCCAGTGCTCGACGATCTTCCCGTTCTCGTCGAAGCGGAAGATATCGATCCCACCCCAGTCCCGATCGCCTGGCCATTCCTGCCGGCAATGCAGGACGACGTATTCGCCCTCGGCGATGGAGCGTACGAAGTGGACCTTCTTCCCCGGGTACTCCTTCGCCATCCGGGTGAAGTAGGCGATGAAGGAATCCTTCCCGTCCGCGACGCCCGGATTGTGCTGCGTGTACCTCGCGCCGACGAACTTCTCGACGGCGTCCGCGGGGCGGCTCTGGTTGAAGGCCAGATCGTAGAACGCCATCGCCGTCTTCTTATTTTCCGCCAGCCGGTCCGCCATCGCTCTCCCTCTCGAGACCGGTCGCGACCGCGAACCGGGAAACCATGTTGTAGCCCGCGATCGTCCCGATGAGCTCGATGAGTTGCTGATCGTTGAGGAACGAGCGCACGCGCTTCAGGGTCGCCGGCGAGACCTTGATGTTCTTCGTCATCTCCCGGGTAAGCGCGAGCGTCGCCCGCTCCTGCTCGTTGAAGAGCTTGCCGTTCTTCTCGGCGCCCGTGATGTTCTGCTTGAGGGCCGCGAGCTGCTCCTTCGAGCCGCCGGTCTTCAGGTACTCGGGCTCGTGCTGGATCCACTCGTAGTCGGCGTTGTTGAGGACGCCGATCGACATGATGGCGGTCTCCCGCAGCCTTCCGTCGAGCGACAGCTTGTTGCGGATGGCGCCGAACATCGTGTTCCAGGCCTGGGCGTAGTTGGGGCTGTGCAAGAGGATGCGATCGAGGTTCAGGAGCTTTCCGTGCCGCCGCGCGCGGATCGCCTGGACGAGCTCCGGCGGTCCCGCGCTGTCGTCGTCGGGAAGGTAGGGAATGCCTGTCTTGCTCACCGTCTTTGCCCCGTTCTTCGACTGCGCCGCCTCGGCGCGCGCAGCGGAGGGCCCCGCGAGGACGAGCGAGAGAAGAGCGACGTGGAGAGCGCGCGAGATGCTTCGAAGCATGCCTTCCTCCTCGACTGCGCCGCGAGTCGGCGCGCTGTCGGGACGCAGTCTATCCGAACGGGCCGCGGTTTGATCTCCGCTCGCGTTCGCTGCAATACAACGCGTATGAAGCATTTCGCGCCACTTCTGCTGGCGATGCTCGCGGGCTGCTGGTACCGGACCCCGGCGCAAGTGCAAAGGGACTACGCGCAGACGTTGCTTCCGGCCGCGGCGCCAGAGGCAAAGGCGCGCCCGGAAGGTCAGATCAAGCTCCTGCGCGTGCGGGTCTACGCAGACCGCGATTACCAGGCGCAGACGCCGCGCTGGGAATCGCATATCGAAGATCAACTGGATCGGGCGAATCGCGTCCTCGAGGCGCAGCTTTCCGTGCGGCTGCAAGTGGAATCGATTCGCGTCTGGGATCGCCACGGCGGTCTTCGCGGCCTCGAGAGTGCGCTGGCCGATCTGACCGCGCGAGATCCAGGCGGCGCGGAGGAGCCGGCTTTGCCGGTGACGGGCGGAGGCCGAAGGCCGGAGCATACGGAAGTCGACTGGGTAGTCGCGTTCGTCTCCTCGCTCGATGTCTTCAGCGCGACCCACG
>JBJMQD010000256.1:0-2812 GCA_045802855.1 Myxococcales bacterium
CAGTGGCCGGACAGCGCGCGGTAGTCGCTGATCAGGCCGATCGAGACGAAGAAGAGGGGAATGAGGAGGCCGTGGCCGATGGCCTGGAAGCTTCGCTCGACGTCGGACTTGTACTGCGATCCGGCGAAGACGTAGCCGAGCAGGTAGGCGCCGGTGATTCCGGCGACGCTCCCCAGCCACTCGGCGGAGATCGCGTAGAGGAGGACCAGAGCGAGCACGGACGCGGAAACCGCCTCGTTCACGTCGAGCTTGCGAAGCTTTCGCATCAAAGGATCGAGCCAGCGCCTGGCTGCGCCGTACCCTGCGACGAAGAACAAGCCCACGCAGGCCGTGATCGCGAGCATCTGCACGAGGAGCGGGTGCGCGGCCGCGAACGCGGTCTGCTGCTGCAACCAGAGGCTCGCCATGTTGGCGACGCCGAATCCGGAACCCTTCCCGCTCGCGCTCGACGCCGCGAGCGCGGCGAGGACGAAGAGGCCCATCACGTCGTCGATCACCGCGGCGCCGAGGATCACCGACGCTTCCGGAGTGGCCATCTTCCCCGCGTCCATCAGCGTGCGGGCGGAGATGGAGACGCTCGTCGCCGTGAGCGCACCGCCGAGAAAGCAGGCGGTGGTCCAGGAGAGCCCGAAGGCCCGCCCTACGCCCGCCCCGAGGACGAAGGGCACCACCACGCCGGCGAGCGCCACCAGGAAGGCGACTCCGCTCGCCTTGCGCATCCGCTCGATGTCGGTCTCGACGCCGGCGATGAACATGAGCACGTACCCGCCCAGCTGGGCGAGGATCATCAGCGTGGAGGTCGCCTCTCCTCCCTCGAAGAGACGGATGTGCAGGAGGTCGACGACGCCGGGACCCAGCACCACTCCGACGAGAAGCTCGCCGAGGATGGGCGGGATGCCGAGGCGACCGCAGATCGATGCCGCGACCTTCACCGCCGGAAGCACGATGGCGACCAGCAGGGCAAGCTGCAGTGCGGGCTGCATCGATCGCTAGCCGTCCACCGCCAGCGCGGTCTGCCTGCGGCGGAAGAGCCGGCCGAAGATCTGGAACGGGCTCTTGTACCCGCCGCGCTCGATACCTTCGCGCAGCATGGTCCGGATCGCCGCGGCCTGCTTGCGCGCCAGATCGGCTTGGATTGGATTCCGCGCGAGCAAGGCGGCCTTGTGCGTGTGCTCTTCCGCCTTGCGGCAGACGCGGAGCCTCATCCACAGCTCGCCCATCTTCAGCTGGGCGACGAAGCTTTCCGGATCGAGCCTCACGCCTTCGCCGAGCTGCTCGATCGCCTCCTGCACTTCGAGGTTCACGCAAAGAGCCATGCCGTACAGCACGCGCACCTGCGCCACCTGAGGATGCGCCTGCACGGCGTCCCTAAGGTGCTCGACGAGTGCGACCCGCTCGTCCGGTTCGAGGGCGTACGGGTCCGCGAACATCCTCGTCAACAACGTCCGGGCGCTTTCGGTAACCGGAACCAGCGAAGCCTCGCGGGGTGCCATCGTCTCCTCGATCTCCTGCTGACGCTCTGCTTCCATGAGGTCCTCCCTGGGCGTTCGATTCGACGAGCGAGAAGATCGGGGTGGCAAGTCGCCCTGCCCCCCCGACCTTTTGTTCAGGCTGCCTTGGCGAACACAGTCTCCGGACGGAAGACGAACTCGGGGTACCCGAGCTGCCCCATTTCCGGAATGTCGAGGCCGTTCAGCTCGCTCTCCGCGGAGACGCGGTGCCCGATGGTGTACTCGAGCACCATGTTGATGGCGAAGCTGAGCGTGAAGACGACGCCGAGCAGCGTGGAGATGCCGACGAGCTGCGCCGCAAGCTGGCCCGCGTCGCCGTAGAAGAGTCCGGTGACGGAACCGCTCACGCCGTTCCAGCTTCCGCCGTAGTTGCTCGTTCCGTCCGCGAAGAGACCTACCGACAGGACTCCCCACAGTCCGTTCGCGCAGTGGACAGAGATGGCGCCGACCGGATCGTCCACCTTGAGGACGTTCTCGACGAATCCGACGGTCACGCAGACGAGTACGCCGGCGATGAGGCCGATGATCGCCGCGCTCGGCGCGCTGACGAATCCGCTCGGCGCGGTGATGGCGACGAGGCCGGCGAGAAGGCCGTTCCCGGACATCGACGCGTCGGGCTTCCCCTTCTGGATCCACATGTAGAGGATGGCGCCGAACGTTCCCGTACAGCCCGCCAGCATCGTGGTCACGGCGACGGTGGCGATGCGCAGGTTGCCGTTCGACGCGGCGCCGAGCGTGCTGCCCGGATTGAAGCCGAACCAGCCGAAGGCGAGGATGAAGCAGCCGATCATGACGGCCGAGATGTCGTGGCCGACGATCGGGTTGGCCGATCCGTCGCGGTTGAACTTGCCGATGCGCGGGCCGACGATGAGGCACACGGCGAAGGCGGTGAGCCCGCCGACCGAGTGCACGACGCCCGACCCGGCGAAGTCGGCGTATCCCTTGCCGAGGCCGAGATTCGTTCCCAGCTGCGCGAGCCATCCGCCGCCCCAGGCCCAGTTGGCGAAGAGCGGATAAGTGATCGCGCCCATGATGACGGAGGTGACCGAGAAGGTGATGAACTTCCACCGCTCGGCGCAGGCGCCGGTGACGATGGTGAGGGCGGTGTCCATGAACACCATCTGGAAGAGGAAGATCACCATCACGCCGACGTCGTAGGACGTCCCCGCGAGGAAGTACCCCGTCTGCCCGAAGATTCCCCACGTCTTGCCCAGGAACGAGATGGTGTGCTCGGCGTTCAGCGGCGAGAGGCCGCCCAGGTTCGCGTTGCCGGCGGAGCCGCCCATCTGGATCGCGAAGCC
>JBJMQD010000281.1:0-5857 GCA_045802855.1 Myxococcales bacterium
AGGCCCAGCGCCACGGGGTAGGGAACGAGGGACAGCGCCACGTGCGCCGTCTTTTCAAGCGCTGCGCCCGGCGCGAGCGCGACCCCGCATCCCACGTAGGAGGCGCAGAGGAGCGCCGCCCAGATGCGGTACCCGACGTCGAGCGGCAAGAGCGCGAAGGGCACCATGAAGACCGCCATCGCCGGCGTGTAGACGGTGGGAAACCACCCCAGGCCGGGGCTGATGGCGCGGAACGTTGCTCGTTGGAGGTCGAGATCGTAGAGCCGGTGCCAGCCTCCCTGCAGCGCCTGCAGCGCGAAGGCGTAGTACAGCGTGTAATCGAGATGGTCGAAACTCGCCGGGCGGGAAAGGCAGCGCCCGAGCAGGGCGAGCGCGGGCCACGCGGCGGCGGCGATCGCGACGAGCGGCAGGATCCGGGCGCGAAAGCGCACCAGATCTTGTACCGCAACATTCGTGCCCGAGCGCTACTTCTTGACCGAGTAACCCGCGCTGGCTACCGCTTTCTCGATCGCCGCGCGGTTCGTGGCGGCGTCGTCGTACGTCACGATCACCTCGCCCTTTCCCTTGTCTGTGGCGCACTGCTTGACGCCCTTCACCGAGCGCAGCGCCGCCTCGGTCTTGTACGCGTCTCCGGAGCTGTGCCAGCCGTCGACCTTCAGCGTCTCGGTCTTCTCCGCCGCTCGTCCGGCCGTGGCGAGCCCGAGGAAGAGCAAGGCGGCGCGGATGGTCCGTTTCACGTTGCACCTCCTGAGGTTCTACTAATGCGCTGGACAAGAAAACGCTACCGCGGATAGTTCCGCTTTGCGGAATGCCCACTGCGCTGGTCACCGGAGCGAGCCGCGGAATCGGCCGGGAAGTGGCCCTCGAGCTGTCGCGAGAGGGGTACACCGTGTTGCTGGGCGTCCGCGATCCGCGCTCCGCTCCCTCGCTCCGGGGCGGGCGCGTCGAGCAGATCGACGTCTCCTCGCCGGACTCCATCGCGAAGCTTGCGCCGCGCGTGCCGGCTCTCGACGTCCTCGTCAACAACGCCGGCGTGTACCACGCGCCCCGGGAGCAGGTCTGGGGCGTGAACGTCCGCGGGCCCCTGCTCCTCACTCGCGCTCTCGCTCCCAGGCTCAGCTCCGGGGCGCGAGTCGTGATGGTGACGAGCGGACTCGGCTCGCTGGGGAGCCAGTCCGACGCGCTTTCGCGCAGGCTGCGCGATCGTTCCCTCACCCTCGACGACATCCTCGCGCTCTGCGACGAGATGCCGGGCGGCTACGGAGCGAGCAAGGCGACGCTGAACGCCATGACGCGGCTCTTCGCGGAGGAGTTCCGGCCGCGCGGAATCCTGGTGAACGCGACCGATCCAGGTTGGGTACGCACCGACATGGGTGGTACCGGCGCGCCCCGCCCCGTCGCGAAAGGCGCCGCCTCCGTCCTCTGGGCGTGCAGGCTCCCTCCGTCGGGCCCGACCGGCGGTGTGTTCCGCGACGGAGAGCCGATCTCCGAGTGAAGTTCGTGCCAGAATGCCCGTTTCTTCCGGGAGGGTTTCGCATGACTTCGAGGATCTGCCTCGTCGCGATGCTGATCGCAGCCGCGCCGGCGCGAGCGTTCACCGCCGAAGAGCTCGTGCAGAAGAACATCGACGCGCGGGGCGGGCTCGAGAAGCTGCGCGCGCTGCGCTCTTTGCGGCTGACGGGGAAGGTGCTTTTCGGCAGCGACTCGCCCATCGAGGCCCGGTACGGGCAGCTCATCGCGCGGCCCGGCCTGTATCGCGAGGAAACGACGCTGCAGGGCCTCACGGCCGTCGACGCGTGGGACGGCAAGGAAGCATGGAGGCTCCAGCCGTTCGGCGGGCGGCGCGACCCGTTCCGCGCCTCGGCCGACGACGCCAAGGAGCTTGCGCAGTCCGCCGATCTCGACGGTCCGCTGGTCGAGTGGAAGGAGAAGGGGAACCGGATCGAATTCCTCGGCTCCGAGGACGTGGATGGGACCGAGGCCCTGAAGCTGCGGGTCGTCCGGAAGGACGGCGACGTCGTCACCTACTTCCTCGACGAGGACACCTTCCTCGCCATCCGCGAGTTGCACCAGAGGCAGGTGCGCGGAACGGAGCGGCTCGTCGAGGTGGACATCGGCAGCTACACCGACGTGGGCGGGGTGCTGGTGCCGTTCTCGATCGAGTCGGGACCCCTGGGCGCGCCGAAGACGACGCGGGTGACCATCGAGCGCGGCGAGGCAAACGTGCCCGTCGACGAAGCGTTCTTCCGCTTCCCGGCCGCGGGCACGAAGGTTGGTCTTGCGATCATCGCCGGACCGCCGCCGACGCAGGCGCCCCCCGGTAACCGCGCGGCTCCAGGGAAGTCGCGCGCCGCGGTCTTCGACTCGGGAGTGCTCTCGGGCCTCGGCGCCCGCAACATCGGGTCGGCGGCGATGAGCGGGCGCGTCTCCGCCGTGGCCGCGCGCACCGAGGACGGCAAGACCACCGTCTACGTCGGGGCGGCGAGCGGAGGCGTGTGGAAGTCGTTCGACGGCGGGACGACGTTCAAACCCGTTTTCGACAAGCAGCCCGTCCAGTCGATTGGAGCGATCGCCATCGATCCCTCGGATGCGCGCACCATCTGGGTAGGAACGGGCGAAGCGTGGACGCGCAATTCGGTGTCCATCGGCGACGGCATCTACCGATCGACCGACGGCGGCGAGACGTGGACGAACATGGGGCTGCGCGAATCCGAGCGCATCGCCCGCATCGTCGTCGATCCGCGCGACGGCAATGTCGTCTACGCCTGCGTTCCGGGAAAGCTCTGGAGCGACTCGGCGGAGCGGGGACTTTTCAAAACGGCGGACGGCGGGAAGACGTGGTCGCAGATCTTGCGGGGGCCGAATCTCTCCACCGGATGCTCCAGCGTCTCGATGGACCCGAAGAACCCCGAGGTGCTCTTTGCCGCCCTGTGGGATTTCCGCCGCAAGGGATGGACGTTCCGATCCGGCGGGGAGGGCGCGGACGCGACGAGCGGCAGCGCTTTGCTGCGCAGCGCGGACGGCGGCAAGACCTGGACCGAAGTATCGAAAGGCCTCGGCCCGAAGCCCTACGGACGCATCGAGGTCGCGATCGCGCCTTCCAATTCGCGCGTCGTGTACGCGTTCGTGGAGTCCACCGACTCGGCGCTCTACCGATCGAGCGACGGAGGCGAGACGTGGGAGGCGCGCGACCGGAGCCAGAACATGGTCTGGCGGCCTTTCTACTTCGCCCGCCTGGTCGTCGATCCGACAAATCCGGAGCGGCTTTTCAAGACGAATCTGCGGTTGATCGTCAGCGACGACGGCGGCCGCAGCTTCACCAGCGCGCAAGGCCGGGCGCACGGCGACTGGCACGATCTCTGGATCGATCCCGCGAACCCGAAGCACATCCTGGGCGGCGACGACGGCGGCTTCTGGATGTCCTACGACGGCGGCAGCCGCTGGTGGAAGTCGAACAACCTGCCGATTTCGCAATTCTACCATGTCAGCGTCGACGCCAAGGACCCGTACCAGGTCTACGGCGGCCTGCA
The DNA here is from genome assembly GCA_045802855.1 of Myxococcales bacterium. Taxonomy (GTDB): domain Bacteria; phylum Myxococcota; class Myxococcia; order Myxococcales; family 40CM-4-68-19; genus VBKO01. The sequence goes on from JBJMQD010000281.1 coordinate 3,531, forward strand.
GGACAACAGCTCGTGGGTGGGCGACTCGTCGTATCCGGGTGGGATCTCGAACCAGCGCTGGGAGAACCTGTACGGCGGCGACGGGTTCTGGGCCGTTCCCGATCCGAGCGATCCGAACGCGGTGTATGCGGAGTCGCAGGGCGGCTACATCGGGCGGATCGATCGCGCGCGGCAATCGATCCGCGACATCCAGCCGAAGGCGCTCTACAAGGAGAAGCTGCGCTTCAACTGGAACTCGCCCATCCACGCGAGCGCGACGCAGAAGGGCGTCATCTACATCGGGGCGCAGTTCCTCTTCCGGTCGCGCGATCGGGGAGACAACTGGGAACGGATCTCTCCCGACCTGACGACGAACGATCCCGAGAAGCAGAAGCAGGAAGAGTCGGGCGGCGTCACCGTCGACAATTCCTCGGCCGAGATGCACACGACCATCTATTCGATCAGCGAGTCGCCGCTCGACGCGCGGACGATCTGGGTGGGCACCGACGACGGCAACGTGCAACTGACGCGCGACGGCGGGAAGACCTGGACGAACGTGGCGCCGAACGTCGGCGGATTGCCTGCGTTCTCCTGGGCGAGCTGGATCGAGGCCAGCCGATTCGACAAAGCGACCGCATACGCGGCGTTCGATCGCCACACCTTCGGCGACATGACGCCCTGGGTCTACCGGACGACGGATTACGGAAGGACCTGGACGCGCCTCGTCTCGCCTTCGAGCGGCGTGCGCGGGTACGTGCACGTCGTCAAGGAGGACGCGGTCAAGAAGGACCTGCTCTTCTGCGGGACGGAATTCGGCCTCTGGGTCTCGATCGACGGTGGCTCGACGTGGGCGGAGTTCAAGGGAAACGGCTTCCCCGGCGTCGCGGTGCGCGAGGTGCAGGTGCAGTCGCGCGAGGGCGATCTCGTCCTCGCCACCCACGGCCGTGGCATCTGGATCGTGGATGACCTCTCGCCCTTGCGCGCGCTGACCGGGGCGGTTCTCGCGCAGGAGGCCACGTTCCTGCCGGGGCGTCCGGCGCAGCAGCGGATGCAAGGGAGCGGCGGGTGGGTCGAGGGCGACGCGACCTTCGTGGGCGAGAACCCGTCGGGCGGCGCGGTGATCACCTATTACCAGCGTGCGCGGCACGTGTACGGGCCGATGCGCCTCGAGGTGTTCGACGCGCAGGGCAAGCTGGTCGAGTCGCTTTCGCCGAGCAAGCGGCGGGGCATCGCGCGGGTGACCTGGTCGATGTTGCTGAAGCCGCCGCGGGTGCCGCGGGCGGCGCAGGTGGCGTTCAGCGCTTCGCAGGGGCCGCGGGTATTGCCGGGGACGTACACGGTGCGGCTGACCAAGGGCGCGACGGTGGTGGAAACCAGGATCGAGGTCAGGCTCGATCGCCGCGCGCCCTACGACGTGGCGGCGCGCAAGCAGCAGTTCGACGCCATGATGGAGATGTACAAGCTGTTCGCCGACATGAGCGCGCTCGTCGACCGCCTCGAATCGGCACAGAACGCGGCGGAGGCGAGGGAGAAGCAGATGGGCCCAGGCGATGCGCTGTCCGGGCGGTTGCGGGCCGTGCGGGAGAAGGTCGCGGACGTGCGCAAGCAGATCGTCGCCACCAAGGAGGGAGGGGCGGTCACGGGCGAGGAGCGGATCCGCGAGCACGCCGACATCCTGTACGGCGCGTTGAACATCTGGGAGGGCCGGCCCGGGAAGTACCAGGTGGAGCGGCTCTCTGCCCTCAAGCGCGAGCTGGAAGACGCGCGGCGCGAGTTCGACGGGCTGGTCGCATCGGGGATTCGCCCGGTCAACGACGAGCTGCGCTCGAAGAATCTCGATCCGATTCCCACCGACGGGCCGCTCCCGGGAGCGGCGTCGCTGGACCGGCTTCGCCCCGAGGAGCTGGCAGCGGTCGAGTGCGCGCGGGAATTCCGCGACTGCGGGCCCGAGCGGCGAGCGGCGGAGAAGGGTCGGTAGCTCGCGAATCAGGGGCGCCTCACCGCGCCTTCCCGAGCTCCCGCAGCAGCGCCTCGTGGAACCGGGCCGGGTCCTGGATCTGCGGCGCATGGCCCAGCTCCGCGAATTCCACCAGCGTCGCGTGCGGGATCCGCCGCGCGGCTTCCTTGCCGAGGCGCGGGTAGTCGCCCAGTTTCGGCCTCAGCTCCGGCGGGGCCGCGTCCTTGCCGATGGCGGTGTTGTCCTTCTGCCCGATGAAGAGCAGCGTCGGGGTTGCGATGTGCTCGAATTCGTAGAAGACGGGCTGCGTGAAGATCATGTCGTAGAGGAGCGCCGAGGCCCAGGCGACCTGTTCCTTGCCGGCGCCGCGGTACATGCCGGCGAGCATCTC
>JBJMQD010000286.1:0-18331 GCA_045802855.1 Myxococcales bacterium
TGTCGGCGAGCCAGGGGGGCATGTCGCGCCGCTCGACGGCCAGCCGGATCTCCTTCGCCGCCGCGACCGCCTGCGATCCCCTCTCCAGCAGAGGGAAACGCGCCACTCCGCCCGCTCGGTGGCAACGGACGCAGCTTCGCGCGAGGATCGGGCCCACGTCCTTGTCGTAGGTGGGCCTCCCGCGGCAGCCGGCGGCGACCAGGCATCCGAGGGCGACCTGGAGCGAAATACTACTCTTCATCTGCGAAATACCCGTGGTGTGTCGCACGACTTCGCAGCCGGACGCTGCTCCTGCCTTGCTGCCAACCGCAGCGCCGTGATTGCTCGCAAAGCGTTACCGCAACCACCACCGGTTCGCCAGTCCCGGATTTCCGTCGGAGGGAACAGCCGCCGCGAACGGAGCGCCGCGGTTCATTACGGCGACGCCGGCAGCGGGCATTGCGTCGACATCACCCGGACCAAGTCGAACTGGTGCTTCACCTTGCGCCCGCCGTCCTCGAACTCGAGCGTGAGGTGCGCGGGACCGGCCGCTTCCGTGCCGCAGGGAGGCTTCTTGGCTTCCCGGAAGCACGCCAGGTCAGCCTCCCTGCCCTTCGGGAGGACGGGAACCTCGACCAGCGTGCCCTTCTCGCTCGGCTTGTTCCACTGCAAAAAGCCCGAGCATTTGCGGAAGCCGTCGAACTTGATCCGCACCGATCGCAAGTCGCGCTCGCCGGGCTTGAGGGTGAAGCTGAGGATGAAGTCGTCGATCTGCTCGATCTCCATCGGCGGTCCGTATTCTCCCTTCTCGGCCTCGGTGCAGTGCTTCCATTCGGTCATTGCCTTCGGTTTCAAGGCGCTCGCGGTCTTCTGATATGCCGCCTGCTCCTCGGCAATGCTCCTGGCGAGGGTGCAATACGCTTTCTTCAACTTGTCGAACTTCGCGCTATCGTATTTTCCCTCACCGCCGACGGCTTCGAAGGCCTGCCGGCGATCCGCGTCTTTCCCCTTCGCCGCCTTCTGGAACATCGGGCAGAGCGAATCGTACGCGGCGGCCCGCGCTCCCATTCCGAAGTCCTTGCGCGTCGCCTCGCTCACGTACGAGCGGACGATGTACTCGAGCATCTTGTCGCAGAAGCCGAGATCCGCGCGGGCCGGCGATGTCAGCACCGCCGCGAGGAGGACCACCCTGAGCCGCATCGCCTGCCTCCCGTCGTAAGTGATCCGGGTTCGGGCCTGCGCCTGGAAGGGCTCAGGCTTTCCGCAGGGCCTCGACGTCCAGCGTGACGAGGACGTCGTCCCCGACGACCACCCCGCCGCGCGCGAGCGGGGCCTGCCAGCTTACCCCGAAATCGTGCCTATTCAAGAGGATCTCGCCGGTGAAGCCCGCCCGGAGCATCGGCCCCTTGTCGACGCCGTCCTCCCAGTACGGGGTCGTCCATTGTCCGAGGTAGTTGACCCGCAGCGTGGCCCGCTTGGTGATCCCGCGGATGGTGAGGTCGCCGGCGACTGCGAACGCGGTAGGGCTCAGCACCTTCACCTCGTTGCCGCGGAAGGCGATGGTCGGATGTTTCTCCACGTCGAGGAAATCGGCGCTCTTCAGATGAGCGTCGCGCTGGGGCTCGCCCGTCCAGAGGCCGCGGGCATCGATGACCGCCTCGACGGACGATCGCTCCGGCGCGTCCGCGTCGAATTCGAGGGTGCCGTGGACGTTCTTGAAATGACCCCGCACCCAGGTGACCATCATGTGCCGCGCGCAGAACTCCGCGGCGGTGTGGCCCGGCTCGAACTCCCAGCGCGCCATCGCTAGCTCCCTTGCCCGGCCCCCATGGCCAAAGGCCGCACTCTACCGCCAACAAACGAATGGCACGTGCCTTGCCACGATGCGTCGCTGCGTTACGTTGCCGCCATGAAAATCGACAAGTTCACGGTCAAGGCGCAGGAGGCGCTCCAGGAGGCGCAGGCGGTAGCTCGTCGCCGCGACCATCAGGAAATCCTCCCCGAGCACATCCTCGCGAGCCTGCTCGCGGAGAAGGATGGGTTCGTGGTTCCGCTCCTGCAGCGGATCGGCGCCGACCCGAAGCTCGTCCAGGGAAGGCTCGAGGACGAGCTGAAGAAGGTTGCCCAGGTCCACGGCGGCGAGGGCGGCCACCTCGCCCAGCGGACGTTGAAGGTGCTGGATGCGGCCGAGGACGAGGCGAAGAAGCTCAAGGACGAGTACGTCTCGACCGAGCACATCCTCCTCGCTCTCGCCGGCGAGAAGCGCGGCGCGGCAGCGGAGGTGCTCAAGGCGAGCGGCGCGACGCAGGACCGGATCGCGCAGGCGATCACCGCGGTCCGCGGTTCGCAGCGGGTGACCAGCCAGGATCCGGAGTCGCAGTACCGGGCGCTGGAGAAGTACGCGATCGATCTCACCGAGCGCGCCCGCAAGGGGAAGCTCGATCCGGTCATCGGCCGGGACGAGGAGATCCGCCGCGTCATCCAGGTGCTTTCCCGAAGGACGAAGAACAACCCGGTGCTGATCGGAGACCCCGGGGTGGGCAAGACCGCCATCGTCGAGGGGCTCGCGCGCCGGGTGGTCGACGGCGACGTGCCCGAGGGCCTCAAGGACAAGCGCATCGTCGCCCTCGACATGGGCCAGCTCATCGCCGGCACCAAGTTCCGGGGCGAGTTCGAGGAGCGCCTGAAGGCCGTCCTCAAGGAGGTCACCGCGAGCGAAGGCCAGGTCATCCTCTTCATCGACGAGTTGCACACCATCGTCGGCGCCGGCGCCGCCGAGGGCGCGATGGACGCGGGCAACATGCTCAAGCCCGCCCTCGCCCGCGGCGAATTGCACTGCATCGGCGCCACCACCGTGAACGAGTACAGAAAGCACATCGAGAAGGACCCCGCGCTCGAGCGCCGCTTCCAGCCGGTGATGGTAGGCGAGCCGAGCACCGAGGACACCATCTCCATCCTGCGCGGCCTGAAGGAGCGCTACGAGGTGCACCACGGCGTCCGCATCCAGGACTCCGCGCTCGTCGCCGCCGCGACGCTTTCCCAGCGCTACATCGCCGACCGGTTCCTGCCCGACAAGGCCATCGACCTCATCGACGAGGCGGCCTCCCGGCTGCGCATGGAGATCGACTCCATGCCGGCGGAGATGGACGAGGTGCGCCGCAAGGTCCTGCAGCTCTCCATCGAACAGCAGGGGCTGCGGAAGGAAACCGATCCGGTTTCCAAGGGCCGTCTCGCCGACATCGAGAAGGAGCTCGCGCAGCTCAACGAGAAGCTCTCGGGCCTGAAGGCGCACTGGGAGAACGAGAAGCACGCCATCGCCGCCATCCGCGCGGTGAAGAAGAAGATCGAGGACGCGAACCAGGCGATGGCGGACGCCGAGCGCAAGGGCGACCTGGGCGCCGCGGCGAAGATCAAGTTCGGCGATCTCCCCGCGCTGCAGAAGGAGGTCGACGCGCAGAACCAGAAGCTCGCCGAGCTGCAGAAGCAGCAAAAGATGCTGAAGGAGGAGGTCGACGCCGAGGACATTGCCTACGTCGTCTCCAAGTGGACCGGGATCCCCGTGTCCAAGCTGCTGGAGGCGGAGATGCAGAAGCTCGTCCACATGGAGGAGCGGCTGCAAAAGCGCGTCGTCGGCCAGGAAGAGGCGGTGCGCGCCGTCTCGAACGCGGTCCGCCGCGCCCGGAGCGGGCTGCAGGACCCGAACCGGCCCATCGGCAGCTTCCTCTTCGCCGGTCCGACCGGCGTGGGCAAGACCGAGCTCGCCCGCGCGCTCGCGGAGTTCCTCTTCGACGACGAGCAGTCGATGATCCGCCTCGACATGAGCGAGTACATGGAGAAGCACTCCGTGGCCCGGCTCATCGGGGCGCCTCCGGGATACGTCGGCTACGACGAGGGTGGCCAGCTCACGGAGGCGGTGCGGCGCAGGCCGTATAGCGTCGTGCTCTTCGACGAGATCGAGAAGGCGCACCGGGACGTGTTCAACGTCCTGTTGCAAATTCTCGACGAGGGTCGGCTGACCGACGGCCAGGGACGCACGGTCGACTTCCGCAACACGGTGATCATCCTCACCTCCAACCTCGGCTCGCAGCACGTCGCGGGCGGCAATCATGACGACGAGAAGCGCCGCGTGAACGACGTCATCCGCGCGGAGCTGCGGCCCGAGCTCTTGAATCGCATCGACGACATCGTCGTGTTCCACAGCCTCGGGCGCGAAGAGCTGACGAGGATCGTGGACATCCAGCTCGCCCGGCTCTCGAAGCTCCTCGCCGACAAGCAGCTCAAGCTCGAGCTGTCCGACCGCGCGAAGGAGGCCATCGGACGCGCTGGATACGATCCGGTCTACGGAGCGCGGCCCTTGAAGCGCGCGGTGCAGCGCCTGGTGCTCGACCCGCTCGCCATCAAGGTGCTGCAGGGCGACTTCTCGCCGGGCGACACGGTCCGCGTGGACGCGGGCGCGTCGAGCGACGTGCTCACGTTCGCGAAGGTGCGCGGGTCGCAGAAGCCGGGCGCCCCGGCGCAGCCGATCCTGCACTGAGCGGTTTTCAGGTCGCGGGTCGGCGCGCAAGTGGACGAGGTGCGGCCCTGCCGAATCAGCAGTGACCTTGCCTTGGACTGCGGAATCGGCATAGTGCAGGGCATGCGGCGCGTTCGTGCCTGGGGCAAGGGTCGGAAATGCCTCGTCGTTTCTCCCCGCGCCGCCCGGATCGAGCCCGTCGTCGACGCCCTCGTCTCGGCGGGTTTCGAGGTGGAGCGCGCCTCGACGGAGGCCTCGGCGCTCGCGGCGCTGGAGCGGGGACCCATCGCCGCGGCCTTCCTCGCCCAGGCCATGGGCGCGCTTGCCCTCGGTACCATCGTCGCCCACGCCGCCAACATCCATCCCCAGGTCCCGGTCGTCGTGCTCGGCTCGACCTCCGCCGTGCAGGACGTCGTGGACGCGATGCAGAACGGAGCCGCCGACTACGTCGCGCTTCCCGCCGACCCGGACCTGCTCCTCTCGCGGCTTCGCGCCCTCCTCGACCGTGCCACGGCGGCCGCGAGCGCCGCGCCTTCGCTGCAGCCCGGGTTCATGGGGATCGTGGGCAACTCGGCTGCCATCCGCCGCGTCCTCGACAGCGTGGAGAAGATCTCCCGCTACAAGGCGAACGTCCTCGTCCTCGGCGAATCCGGGACGGGGAAGGAGATCGTCGCCCGCGCGCTGCACGCCCGCGGTCCGCGGCGGCAGCACCTCTTCGTGCCGCTCAACTGCGCCACGCTCGGGAGAGAGATCCTCGAGAACGAGCTTTTCGGGCACGAGAAGGGCGCTTTCACCGGCGCCGGCGAGCGCAAGAAGGGCCTCTTCGAGCTTGCCGACGGCGGGACGCTGTTCCTCGACGAAATCGTGGAGATGGACCCGGGCACGCAGGCGAAGCTCCTCCGGGTGCTCGAGCGGAGCGAGTTCCGCCGCGTCGGCGGTACCGTCAAGGTGAAGGTCGACCTGACGGTGATCGCCGCCACCAATCGCAAGATCGACGAGGCAATCCACGTCGGAAAGCTGCGCGAGGACCTCTACTACCGGCTGAAGGTGGTGACGATCGCGCTGCCGCCGCTGCGCGAGCGCAAGGAGGACATCCCCGCGCTCATCGAGGCGTTCATCGCCGACTTCAACCGCCGCCACGGCGGCAAGATCCACGGCATCTCCCCGAGCGCCCTCAAGCTGATCATGGAGTATCCCTGGCCCGGAAACGTCCGCGAGCTGAAGAATGCCATCGAGAGCGCCGCCATCCTGGCCGGGAGGGAAACCATCGGCTCCGAAGCGTTCGCGGACCTGGTGGCGGTGCGCGAGCCCGAAAAGCCGCGCGGCGCGTCCCCGGGCGACGCGCTGGTCCTTCCCGTCGGTACCACGCTCGCGGAGGCGGAGCGGGAGCTCATCCTTGCCACGATGCGGCGCCACCCCACGCGAGCGGAGGCGGCGCGCGCCCTCGGCCTCGGCCTGCGCACGCTCTACACCAAGCTCGCGGGCTATGGTGCCGAAACGGCACGCAGGGTGCCCGAACTGCGGGTCCGGCGACCCGCTTGAGACGACCCCTTCCTCGGGAGGGGCTCGTTGGCTCGCTTCGTGCTGTGGCGCATTGCCCATGGCGAAGGGAACGCCGCGCCGCGCGCCCGCCCTGCTGGTGCTCGGACCATCCGCAGGCTTCGACGAGGTCCGGCGCGAGCTCGGGTCGTTCGAGCTGGTCGCGGCCTCGTCCGCGACCGCCGCCGCCGCCGTGCTGCGCATCACGCCTGTCGAGGCGGCGATCGTCTCCGCCGAGGTGACCACCGCCGCCATCGACGAGCTGCTCTTTGCCATCGAGCGGACGCGGCCCGGCATCCCGGTGCTGGCGGTGCGCCGGCGAAACGCCGAAGAGCCTCCCGCGTGGCGCACCCGGGGAGTCGGCATCTTGCGGGAGCCCCTCCTGCCCGACGCGCTGGCCCGATCGGTCAGCGCGGTCCTCGGTCTGCCGCAGACGTGACCGCCCGGAAAGCGCGATGCAGCTAACGGTGAAGGAAGCGGCGAAGTTCCTCGACGTGCCCGAGCGGCAGATCTTCGCCTGGATCGACGGCGGCGAGATCCCGTTCTCCCGCGGGCAAGGAGGGATCCGCTTCAACGAGGCGGAGTTGCTCGAGTGGGCCACGGGGCGGCGGCTACGCGCCTCGCACGAGCTGGTGTCGGCGAGCGCCCAGGAGGGTCCGAGCCTCGCCGATGCGCTCGCGCTCGGCGGCATCCACCATGGCCTCTCCGCACCCGATCGCGACGCGGCCATCCGCGCCATGGTCGAGCGGATGCCTCTCGGAGCCGAGGCGGACCGCGAGACCCTCATCGAGATCATGCTCGCGCGCGAGGCGGCGGGGTCGACCGCGGTGGGCGACGGAATCGCCATTCCCCACGTCCGCGCGCCGGTGGTGCAGAGCGGCGCGCGGCCCGCGATCGCGCTGTGCACGCTGGCCCGCCCGATCGATTTCGGCGCGCGCGACCAGAAGCCGGTCCACACCCTCTTCCTCCTCTTGACGCCGAGCGTGGGCGCGCACTTGCAGATGCTCGCGCGCCTCGCCGCCGCGCTGCACGACGAGGGCTTCAAGGCGGCCGTCCTGCGCCGCGCACCCGAGGAGGACATCCTCGCCGAAGCGCGCCGCCTCGATGCCGCGGCGAAGGCGGGTCGCTGAACGATGGCGCTCCTCCTCTCCTCGCTGGCCGTGCTGGCGGCGACCGCCGTCCTCGCGGGGGCCTTCTCCCGATCGCCGCGCTGGGCGACCGGCATCGCCGCCGCCGGCGTGGTCGTCGCCGCCCTGCTCGGGCTCTGGCCCGCCATCGCGGCGCTCTCTGGTCCCGAGACGGTCATCCGCGTCGCCTGGACCGCGCCCTATGGCGACATAGTGGTCGGCCTCGATCGGTTGAGCGCCTTCTTCCTCATTCCGCTCCTCGTCCTCGCCGCCGCGACGGCGGTCTACGGGCGGGCCTATCTGCTCGGAGGCAAGCGGCGCCCGCTGGGCCCGCCAGCGCTCTTCTTCAACCTCGTCGTCGCGAGCCTGTTGCTGGTGCTGCTCGCGCGAGACGCGATCCTCTTCCTGGTCGCGTGGGAGGCATCGGGAGTCACCTCCTTCCTCGTCATCGGGTTCCAGCACGACGAGCCGGAGGTGCGGCGCGCGAGCTGGGTCTACCTCGTCGCCATGCAGATCGGCGCCGCGTTCGTGATCGCGTTCCTCGTCCTGGTCATGCGGCAGGCGGGCGGCACTGATTTCGCCGCGTTCTTGCGCATGCAGCCGCCCGCTCCGTGGTTCGCCGCGGCGCTGGCCGCGCTCGCGATCGCCGGCTGCGGAGTGAAGGCGGGACTGGTGCCGATGCACGTCTGGCTGCCGGAAGCGCACGCCGCCGCGCCTTCGCACATGTCGGCGCTCCTCTCCGGCGGGTCGATCAACATCGGGCTGTACGGGCTCTTGCGCGCGCTCAGCTTCCTGCCACCCGCGCGCTGGTGGGGTCCGGCGTTCCTGGTGATCGGATTCGCCGGCGCGGCCTTCGGGATCTCGCAAGCGCTCCTGCAGCGCGACCTGAAGCGCGCGCTGGCCTACTCGAGCGTCGAGAACATGGGCCTCATCCTCGTCGGGATCGGCATCGCCTTCTGGGGAACGGCGATGGGTTCTCCGCTCGTCGCGGCGCTCGGCGCGCTGGCCGCGGGATTCCACCTCTGGAGCCATGCCTTGATGAAGGGGCTGCTCTTCCTCTGCGCTGGCAGCGTGCTCCACGGCACGGGGACCCGCGACCTGGAAGCGCTGGGCGGGCTCGCCCGGAGGATGCCATGGACGAGCGCGCTGCTGCTCTTCGGGGCAGTCGCCATCGCCGCGCTTCCGCCGCTCAACGGTTTCGTCGCCGAGTGGCTGCTCATCCGCGGGCTGTTCACGGGCGCGCTCGCCCGCGGCGGAGCGCCTTCCGTCGCGGCGATGCTCGCCGTCGGCGGTCTCGCGCTCGTCGGATCCCTGGCCGCGCTCTGCTTCGTCCGGCTGGCCGGAATCGCGCTCCTCGGGAATCCGCGCAGCGACGCGGCCGCCCGCGCGCACGAGTCGCCCAAGGGTCTGCTCGTTCCCATGCTCCTTCTCGCCGCCGGCTGCGGCCTTCTCTCGGTCCGTCCAGGCATTGCGATCGCGCCGGCCAGGGCGTTCGCGGGACATCTCTTCGGCGAGGAAGCGGGCGCGCAGGTACAGGCGCTCGCGCCGTCGCTCGCGATCCTCGGCCTGGTATCGGCGGGCATCGCGGCCGTCCTGGCGATCGTCGCGGTGGCGCTCACCTTGCGCGTCCGCGGCTCCCCGTCGCGACCCACCTGGGATTGCGGATACGCGGCCCCGACCGCGCGCATGCAGTACACGGCGAGCTCTTTCGCGCAGATCGCCACCGGGGAGCTGCTGCCCGGGGCGCTCACGCCGCGCACGATCGACGAGCGGCCTCGCGGGTTGTTCCCGCGCGGCGGCGCATTCCGCACCGAAGTGGCCGATCCGCTGACGCGCAGCTGGTACGAACCGTTCTTCACCCGCTGGGCGGATCGGTTCACCGGCCTGCGCTGGCTGCAGCAAGGCGTGCTGCACGCGTACCTCCTCTACATCCTCGCCGTCGTGGTCGCCGCCCTCGGCTGGGCGTCCTTGCGCGGTTGGGCCCTCCGATGAACGAGGCGCTCGCCATTTCCGCCTGCGCGCTGGCCGCGCTGAGCGGCATGCCGGGCCTCTTCTTCCGGCGCGACGGCCGCGCCGGGGAGCGGCTCTTCGCGGCGCTGATGGCGGCGGCCGGCGCCGTGGGCGTGGCCGCCGCGGCGCGCGCGATCTCCTCTCCTTCGCCGCGTGGCGTCGCGGTGCCCTGGGCCGTCCCCGGTGGCTCGCTCGAGGTGCACGTCGACGGGCTCTCGGCGATGTTCCTCGCGCAGATCTTCTTCGTCTCCGCGCTCGGCGCGGTCTACGGCCTCGGCTACTGGCGGCAGGCGGACCATCCCCGGAACGGACGCAAGCTGCGCCTCTTCTACGGCGTCTTGACCGGAGCCATGGGACTCGTCGTGGTCGCCCGCAACGGAGTGCTCTTCCTCGCGGCATGGGAGGTGATGGCGCTGTGCGCGTTCCTCACCCTCACCACCGAGGACGAGAAGGCGCAGGTACGCGAGGTCGGATATCTGTACCTGTGCGCCACCCGGATCGGCACGCTCTGCCTGTTCGCGATGTTCGCGCTGCTCTTCGGCGTCACCGGCCAGTTCGCATTCGATACCCGCGGTATCGACGCGGCGCTCCCCACCAGCACCGCCATCTTCCTCCTCGCCTTGATCGGGTTTGGAATCAAGGCCGGGCTCATGCCGCTGCACGTGTGGCTCCCCGGTGCCCATGCCGCGGCGCCCACGCACGTCTCCGCGCTCATGTCGGGCGTGCTCATCAAGACGGGCATCTACGGGCTCGCTCGCACCGCCGCGGGTTTCGCGCACCCGCCGCTGTGGTGGGGCGGGGTGCTCCTTGCGCTCGGGACGGTGTCGGCGGTGCTGGGCGTCGCGTTCGCCATCGGCCAGCACGACGTGAAGAGGCTGCTCGCGTACCACAGCGTCGAGAACATCGGCATCATCTGCATGGGGCTCGGGCTCGCGCTGCTCGGCCGCGCGGTCGGACATCCCGAGCTGGTCGTGCTGGGGCTTGCCGCGGCGCTCTTGCACGTCTGGAACCACGGGCTCTTCAAGGCGCTGCTCTTCCTCGGCGCCGGCTCGGTCATCCATGCGACCGGCACCCGCGAGCTCGATCGACTGGGAGGTCTGCTCCGGCGGATGCCGGCCACCGCCCTGCTCTTCCTCGTCGGCGCGGTCGCCATCTGCGGCCTTCCGCCCCTCAACGGGTTCGTCAGCGAGCTGTTCCTCTATCTGGGCCTCTTCGGCGCCGCCGCCGCGCGCGACGGGCGGTGGTGGATCGCGACTTCCTTCGCGGCGCCCGCCCTGGCCATGGTCGGAGCGCTGGCCGTGGCCTGCTTCGTCAAGGTGTTCGGCGCCGTGTTCCTGGGAGTGGCGCGATCCGAGGACGCGCTCCTTGCCCACGAGCCGCCGCGCACCATGCTCGTGCCAATGGTCGCTCTCGCCGCCTGCTGCCTCGGAATCGGGCTCGCGCCCGCCCTGGTCGCGCCGGCGCTCGACTCGGCGGCGGCGGCCTGGGACGTCCATTCGCCGATTTCGGCCGCCGCGCCGCTCGGGCAGATCACGCTCGCCGGCGCGCTACTCGTCGTCGCGCTGGCGATCGCCGGCGCTGCCCTCGCGTTCCGCGTGCGGCGGGCGAGCGCCGCGCCCACCTGGGACTGCGGCTACGCCGCGCCGGCGGCGAGCATGCAGTACACCTCGTCGTCGTTCGCCCAGATGCTGGTCGGGCTCTTCTCCTTCGCCCTGCGGCCGCGCGAGCGCGCGCCGACGCTTCTGGGGACGTTCCCCGCCGCCGCGGCGTACCACGGCGAATTGCCGGACCTGGTCCTCGATCGCGCGGTGCTGCCGTCGCTCCGCGCCGCCGCCCGCGCCCTGGAAACGCTTCGACTCGTGCAGAGCGGCAGCGTCCATTCGTATCTCGGTTACATCCTCCTCACGCTCGTCCTTCTCCTGGTGTGGCGATGACGGTGCGAACGCTCGTCCTCGATCTCGCGCACCTCGCCGCGTTCCTGCTCTTGCCGCCCTTGCTCCTCGGCGTGATCAACAAGACCAAGGCGGCGTTCGCGGGGCGCAAAGGTCCGCCCGTCCTGCAGTCGTACTACGACCTCGCCAAGCTTTGGCGCAAAGGCTCGGTGTTCAGCGTCACCACCACCTGGGTCTTCAAGGCCGGCCCGGTCGTCGGCGTCGCCACCGCGCTCTTCGCCGCGCTGCTGGTGCCCGTCGCCGGTCACGCGCCGCTCTCCTTCGAGGGCGACGCCATCCTCTTCGCGTATCTCTTCGCGCTGGGACGCTTCTTCACCATCGCGGCCGCGCTGGACACCGGGTCCGCTTTCGAAGGGATGGGCGGCGCCCGCGAGGCGACGTTCTCGAGCCTCGCCGAGCCCGCGCTGTTCTTCGGCCTGCTCGTGCTCGGGCGCCTCTCGCGATCGCTCTCGCTCGCCGCCATGCTCGCCGGGAACTGGCCACCCCGCGCCACCGCCGCGCTGCTCCTCGTCGTCGCTGCCGTCTTCATCGTGCTGCTCGCCGAGAACAGCCGCATTCCGTTCGACGATCCGAACACCCACCTCGAGCTGACCATGATCCACGAGGTGATGGTGCTCGATCACGGCGGCCCCGCCCTGGGCGTGGTCCTGTACGGCGCCTCGGTCAAGCTGTTCGTCCTCGCCGCGGTGGTGGTCGGGATCGCGCTTCCCCACCCCGCGAGCCCGGCGATCGCGTGGGCCATCTTCCTCGGCGGAATCCTCGCCGTGTCCGTCGCCATCGGGGTGGTCGAGTCGGCGATGGCCCGGCTCCGCCTCGTCCACGTCCCGAGCCTGCTCGTGGCCGCATGCCTGCTCTCCGCGTTCGGGATCGTCCTCCTCGCCAGGTGACCATGACGAAGTTCGCCGACCCCCTCCTCGTCGTCCTCCTGCTGGTGAACTTCTTCCTCTTGGGAACGAGCAGGCTCCGGGCGCTCATCACCGGCTCGGCCGTGCAAGGCGTGCTGCTCGGCCTGCTCGTCATCTCGGTGCACGGCGAGGTCACGCTGCAGGCCGCCCTCATCGCGCTCGGCACCATCGCGCTGAAGAGCGTGGCGATCCCCTCGATGCTCTCCCGTGCCATGCGCGACGGCAACATCCACCGCGAGGTCGAGCCGGTGGTCGGCTTCGTTCCTTCGCTCCTGTTGGGCGGCCTCGGAACGGGTCTGTCCCTGGTGTTCGCCCGCACCCTGCCGCTCGCGCCGGAGCACGTCGCGTCGCTGCTCGTGCCGGCGGCGCTGGCGACCGCGTTCACCGGCTTCCTCCTGCTCGCCACCCGGCGCAAGGCGATCACCCAGGTGGTGGGCTATCTGGCCCTGGAGAACGGCGTCTTCGTGATGGGTCTCACGCTCGTCGAGGCGATGCCGCTCTTCGTCGAGATCGGCGTCCTCCTCGACCTGGTGGTCGCCATCTTCGTGATGGGAATCATCATCGAGCACATCAGCCGCGAGTTCTCGTCGATCGATACGACGCGGCTCAGCTCGCTCAAGGAGTGAAATGGCGCTCGCCCTCGTCCTGTTGCCGCTCGCCTTCGCCGCCGCCTCGGCCGCGCTGCCCTCGAACCGGTGGCGCCCCTGGCTCTTGCCGGTCTGCGGCGCCGGGCACTTCGCGCTGACGATCGCGGCGCTCTCGCGCGCCGAGGTGGGAGCGTTCGGAGGATGGCTGAAGCTCGACGATCTCGGCCGCCTCGTGCTGGCGGTGATCAGCGTGTTGTTCTTCGCCTGCTCCCTGTACGCGCCCGGCTACCTCGCGTTGCGTCCGGACCGCTCGAACCGCGTCTTCGTTCCTTGCCTGTTCGTCTTCCTCGCCATGACCACGCTGATGGTCGAATCGCAGCACCTCGGGCTGATGTGGGTCGCGATCGAGGCGACCACGCTCGCTTCCGCCCCGCTCCTGCACTTCAACCACAACGCCCGCTCCATCGAGGCCACCTGGAAGTACCTGCTGATCGGATCCGTCGGCATCGCGCTGGCCTTGTTCGGCACTTTCTTCCTCGCCTACGCGGCGCTGCAGGCCGGCCTGGGAAGCTCGCTCTTCTTCTCCGAGCTGGTGCGCGAGGCGCCGCGGCTCTCGCGGCCCTGGCTGCACTCCGCGTTCGTGCTCCTCTTCGTCGGCTACGGCACCAAGATGGGCCTCGCCCCGATGCACACCTGGAAGCCCGACGCGTACGGCGAGGCGCCCGGCATCGTCGGGACGCTGCTCGCCGGCGCGCTCACCAGCTGCGCCTTCCTCGCCCTCTTGCGCTTCTTCCAGATCGTCGCCGCCGGAGGCGAGGTGGCGTTCGCGCGGCAGCTGATGATCGGCATCGGTCTGCTCTCGATGGCGGTGGCGGCCGTCTTCATGGCGCGCCAGCGCGACTACAAGCGGATGCTCGCCTATTCCAGCGTGGAGCACATGGGCATCCTCGTCCTCGGGATCGGCATCGGCGGGGCCGGCGTGTTCGGGGCGATGCTCCACCTCGTCAACAACGCGGTCACCAAGGGCGTCCTCTTCCTCTCCGCGGGCAACATCCACCGCGCCTACGGCAGCAAGTCGGTCGACGACGTGCGCGGCGCGCTCCGGCGGCTGCCGTTCTCGGGGGCGCTGTTCCTCGCCGGCTTCTTCGCCGTCACCGGCTCGCCGCCGTTCGCGCCCTTCCTGAGCGAGTTCACCATCGTCCGCGCGGCGATGACCTCGGGCCACGTCGTCGTGGGTGCCCTCTTCCTCGTCCTGCTCGCAGTCGTCTTCCTGGGGATGGGAGGGGCGGTCCTCGCCGTGGTGCAAGGCGACCCGCCGCCCGACGCGCCGGTCGAGTTCCACGATCGATTCGGGACCGTTGCGCCGATCGCGGTGCTGATGGCGATCGTGGTGCTCCTCGGCGTGTACCTGCCGGCCCCCGTGTACACGCTGGTGACGAACGCCGCGGCGTTCGTGGACGGGAAGCCATGAGCCTGTTGACGCTGTTCAACGGGGTGGCCGTCCCGCGGCAGGCGCTCCCGGCCATCGCCCTCGAGGAGCTGCGATCGGCCGTCGTCGATGCCCCCCGCAGCGGCAAGCGCGTCGCGGCGCTCTTCGGCACGCCGGTCGACGGCGCGATCGATCTGGTGCTGGTCCTCGCCGACGACGCTTCCGGCGCGCTCGAAGCCGCGCGCTCTCGAATGACGGGCGCCTCGTTCCCGTCGATGACTCCCCAATGCCCCGAGGTCCACCTGTTCGAGCGGGAAATCGCCGAGCAGTGGGGGCTCGTGCCCGAGGGACATCCGTGGTTCAAGCCGGTCCGCTTCCACGCGCCCTGGCGCGGGCGCGACGCGTGGGGCCGGCCGCCCGGACAGCATCCCCAGTGCGGAGTGACCGACTTCTACCGGGTCGAGGGCGAGGAGGTGCACGAGGTGGCGGTCGGCCCGGTGCACGCAGGGGTGATCGAGCCGGGGCATTTCCGGTTCCAGTGCCACGGCGAACAGGTCTTCCATCTCGAGATCTCGCTCGGCTACCAGCATCGCGGGGTGGAACGGGCGCTCGCGGGCGGACCCGACAAGCGCAGCATCCACTACGCGGAGACGCTCGCCGGCGACACCTCCGTCGGGCACGCCACCGCCTACTGCCAGATCTTCGAAGCCATGGGTGGTGGACGCGCTCCTGCGCGCGGACAGGCATTGCGAGCGGTGGGTCTCGAGCTGGAGCGACTTGCCAATCACGTAGGCGACCTGGGCGCGCTCGCCGGCGACGTCGGATTCCTGCCGGCCGCCGCGTACTGCGGGCGGCTGCGCGGCGACTTCCTCAACCTCACCGCGCTCCTCTGCGGCAGCCGGTTCGGGCGCGGACTCGTGCGCCCCGGCGGCACGGCGTTCGATCTGGAACCCGAGCGCGCGGCGCAGGCGGGAGGTCGCCTGGAGGCTGCGTTCCACGACGTGGAAAACGCGGTCGAGTTGCTCTGGTCCACGCCCTCCGTCGGCGCGCGGTTCGAGGAGACCGGCCGGGTGAGCGCCGCGGTGGCGCGCGAGCTGGGAATGGTCGGCCCCGCCGCGCGCGCTTCGGGGCTCGAGCGGGACGTGCGCAAGGCGCACCCGTCCGGGATGTACCGCTTCGCCCACATCCCCATCTCCACCTCGGCGACCGGCGACGTCTACGCGCGCGCCTACGTCCGCTGGCTGGAGATCCAGCGATCGGTCGCCTTCCTCCGCCAGCAACTGCGCGAGTTGCCCAAGGGACCTGCCCGGGCGCCCTGCGGCACGCCGCGCCCCGATCTGTTCTGCGTCTCGCTGGTGGAGGGTTTTCGAGGAGAGATCTGCCACGTGGCGGCGACCGACGAGCGCGGCCGCTTCGCGGCATACAAGGTCGTCGACCCTTCTTTTCACAACTGGACCGGCCTCGCGATGGCGCTTCGCGACCAGCAGATCTCCGATTTCCCGCTCTGCAACAAGAGCTTCAATCTCTCGTACTGCGGGCACGACTTGTGAGGTGTTCATGCTGAAAGTACTGCTCGCGCGAGCGCGGCAGGGATATCGGACCTCGTCGTTTCCGGAAGGGCCCCCAGCGCTCCCGGACCGTTTCCGCGGGCTTCCCGTCCTCGATCCGTCGCGCTGCAAGGACGGCTGCCGCGCTTGCGCGGATGCGTGCCCGACGGGAGCCATCTCCGCGGAGCCGGCGCTCGCGCTCGACCTGGGCCGTTGCCTGTTCTGCGCCGACTGCGTGCAGGCGTGTCCCGAGGGCGCGGTCTCTTTCACCGGCGAGCATCGGCTTGCCGCGCGCAGCCGCCAGGACCTGGTGCTCCAGGGCGGCGACTATCCGCGGGCCACCGCTCTCGACGAGAAGCTGCGGAGGCTCTTTGGTCGATCGCTGAAGCTGCGCGTGGTGAGCGCGGGCGGGTGCAACGGCTGCGAGTCGGACGTCAACGTGCTCGGCACGCCCGTCTTCGATCTGGGCCGGTTCGGCATCCAGTTCGTGGCTTCTCCCCGGCATGCCGACGGCCTGCTCATCACCGGCGCCGTCACCGAGAACATGCGGCTCGCGCTGCAGAAGACGTACGACGCGGTTCCACCGCCGAAGATCGTCATCGCCGTCGGCGCCTGCGCCATCTCGGGCGGGCCTTACGTGGGACATGCCGAGGTCCACGACGGCGCGGACCCGATCGTGCCCGTCGATCTGTACGTTCCGGGTTGTCCGCCGCATCCGTTCACCATCCTCGATGGGCTCCTCCGCCTCCTCGGGCGACTCGACGAGGGCCGGAAAGACGCGCGAGCGCAAGCCGTGCGGTGACGGGTTCGCCCGAAGAACAGGGGCACACAGGCCGCGTCCTGCAGTGAGCGCTCTGGCGGGCCACTCGTCCTCCGCGAGTGGCCCGCCGCGCTTCGAGTGACCGGCGCGACGCTCGCACGGTCCGAACGGAATGCGTCCCGCGCTCCTCTTCCTCGTGCTCGCGACTCCGATGGCGGCGGCCGCCGACGTGGTCCACCTTTCGAATGGGCAGGTCGTCACGGGGGTGGTGCGATCGTGCCAAGGCGGCGATATCGTGATCGAGCCTCCCGCCTCGGCGCCGGTGCTGCTGAAGATCGCCGACGTGGCGAGCGGCGAAGGCGCGGACATCGAGCGGTGCCTGGGAGGGTCGAGTCGTGATCCCGAGGTGACCCGCGGCCGATGGTATGGCTCGCAGATCGTCGTCACGGAGGCAGCGTCGGTCGTTGCTGTTCCAGTTGCCGCCGGGATCGATTCGCCCGGGCTCGCAATCGTCGGACTATCGGGCGCGATCCTCTCGCCCGCGATCGTGCACATGGCACATGGCAACCCGGGGAGGGGTGCCGCGAGCGTCGGCATCCATGTCGGGATGGGCCTCGCCGGACTTCTCCTCGGCGCGGTGATCGTGCCCGACAACCAGAACGATGACGTGATGAATCTCGCCGGCCCCGCGCTGGGCCTCTTCGTATCGCAAGTCGTCGCAACCACGATCGACGTCGCCTCGTTTGCCTACGAGGAGCCGCCGAGCCGATTCGCCGTCGGGGCGCTGCTCGCGCCGGCCGGGCGCGATCCGCGCACCGTGCGCAAACAGGTATCGGGCCTCCAGCTTTCGCTCCGGTTCTAGGCCTACAATCGGGCCGTGGACGAGGAACTGCTCCGCAAGCTTCGCGAGTCGAGCGGACTGCGCCTGGACCGCGAAGGGCGCTTCTTCCACCAGGGCACTCCCATCGAGCACGCCCGGACGGTCGCCACCCTCCACGCCGGACTCCATCGCGCCGGGGACGGTCGGTGGGCGACGCGGATCGGGCGCGACTGGGCTTACGTTGACGTGGAGGACGCGGGCCGGTTCGTCCGCCGGATCGAGACGGCGGAGGACCGCCTCCGCGCCCAGCTCGCGACGGGCGAATGGGTGGAGATCGATCCGGCGACGCTATCGGCGGGCGCGGAGGACGCGCTCTACGTGCGAATACCTGACGGAGAGCGGGCCCGGCTCACGCGCGCGGCGCAGCTCTCGCTCCTGCCGTATCTCGAGCAGTCGCGCGACGGCTTCGAGCTGCGCCTCGGAGCGCGCGCCTTTCCGATTGGAAGGGATGAAGGAAGGGAGCAGGTTCGCCCGAAGAACATGTGAAGCGGCGGCGGATAGAGGGGGGTCGATCCGCCGCCGCCCACCCGTGGTCGAGACGACTGCCCTCCCGGAACGCAGCCACGTTCCGTCCGCAGTCATCACTTCCACGCTGGTCGTGCGAGCCGTTCGCAAAGTCCTGTCGACTCTTCCCACACCGGACGCTCGCGGCGTGGGACATCGTTTTTCTAGAGCCTGCCGCGACGCAAGATTTAGACTGTAAAATCAACGATTTATGCGTCAGGCGTCCTCGGGCTCCGGCGCGCGCGGATCCGCGTTCCCCGGCAGGTAGAAGACCTCGTCGAGGTAGAGGCCGTGGGGAGGGGCGGTCGGACCCGCAAGGGTGCGATCGCCGAGCGCGAGCAACTCGGAAACGGACCCCGCCGCGCGCTTGCCGTGCCCGACCTCCACCAGCGTTCCGACCATGTTGCGCACCATGTGCTTGAGGAAGGCGGTGGCCTCGACGGTGAGGCGCACCGTCTCCGAATCGCCGAGGCGCTCCACCTCGATCTCGAAACGGCGCACTTCGCGCTCCGTCGTCCGCGCCGGGCAGTCCGCCGCGCGGAAGGCGGAGAAATCGTGGCGGCCAAGCAGCGCCAGGGCCGCCGCCCGCATCGCCTCGA
>JBJMQD010000227.1:0-44480 GCA_045802855.1 Myxococcales bacterium
CTTCGAGTCGATCGGGATCCGGCTGCCCGGTGTCCACCGAAGACTGGCGAAGCGCGCTCTGCGAAGGCGCCTCCGCGGCGACCGTACCGGCTGCGACCGCTCCGGATTTGGCTGCCTCGCTGGTCGGAACCGGCGGCGGAGTCTTCGGCGCAGGCTCGAGAGGATCCTTCCTCCTGGCGTTCGAAGCCTCGGCCATCGGCGACGAAGGCTGCGGCGCCGGTGCCGCCTTCGCCAGTTCCTTCGCTTCCCGCTGTGATGGCGGAGCAGACGGCGCCGCCATCGGGGAATTCCGCGCGACATCGCCCCCCGACCCGAGGCGCGCACGCTCCTCAAGCCGGGGCTCTGGAGGCGACGCGGACGGAGGCGGAGGCGGCGGCGCCGGCAACGAGGCCTGGGGTGGCGGTGCGCGGACCGTGAGCGCAATCACCTCCTGCGTGCGGTCGACTGCTCTCTCGCGCAGGGAGGTCCCGACGATCAACGCGACCCCGGCGGCACCCGCGACCGAGGCTCCCACGACGGCGCGCTTGAGCCAGACGGATCGGCGGCTCGTCTCCTTGCGCGCGACGCGCACGCCTCCCGCGAGCGGATCGACGCGGCCGGCGTGCAAGCCGAGAGGCTTCACGCTGCCTTTGACCTCGATGGTCGGACCCGGAGTCCCGTCGGCCTGGAGACCCGCTTCCGCCCGGGCACCCTGCAAGATGCGATCGTCGAATCCGGGGCGCGGCTCCTCCAGCGCACGAAGAGGCTCGAGGAGGGCGCGGGTGCGCTGCAACTCGTCCCGCTCCGTGCGGCAGGCGTCGCACGACGCGAGGTGCGCTTCCACCTCCGCGATCCGCTCGGGCGGGAGCTCGCCGTAGGCGAGATCGAGCAGCAGGTCCTGGACGTGTTCGCCGGTCATGCCCTCGAGAACCTCGCTCCGGTGGCCTCGTCCACCCCGGCGCTGTCAGCGTCGACCCCGGCTTCGGCGAGCGCCTTGCGCAGCGCCACGAGCGCGTACCGCATCCGGCTCTTCACCGTGTTCTCGTTGGCCGAGACGATCTCCGCGATCTCGCGGAAGGGCAACCCGGCCTGCTCCCGGAGGATGAAGATCTCGCGCTGATCGACGGGAAGCGAGAGGAGCGCCTTTTCGAGGATGGGCCGCAGCCGCTCGCTCTCCGCGACGCGATCGGGGGCCGGGCCGGGATCGGCGAGGCCGTCCGCGATGGTCGCGCCACCTTCGGCGGGCTCCGCGTCGAGGCTTTCGCTCTTGCGGAAGCGATCGCGGCGGGCGAGGTCCGCGCAGAGGTTCCGCGCGATGGCGTACATCCACGACTGGAAGCGCGAGCGCTGCTCCCACGCCTGGGCGCCCTTCACGATCCGCAGGAACGTGTCCTGCGCCAGATCCTCTGCTCTCTCGCGGTCGCCGATCATGCGGACGAGGAACGTGTAGAGGGGCGCCCGGTGCCGGGCGAGCAGACGCTCGAAGGCAGAAGCGTCGCCCTGCTGGAATTCGGCCAGCAGTTCCTCGTCGGTCCTCTCGGTCATGAACGCGCGCGCCGCCCGGAGGATCCATTATCACGCGCCGCAGCCGGCTCAGGTACCCGTGGCGGCTTCCGGGCGCTCCGTGCCGTGGTGATTGTTGCGCGTCGGACGGAATCCGGTCTGACGCTTCGGCAGGCGGACCTCGCGAGGCGCGCCCTTGCCGCCGCGCAGGCAGTGGATGAGGAGCTTCACCGCGCGGTCGTCGAAGTGCCCTGCCGCCGCCTCGTCGCAAAGCTGGTCGGCGGCCCCGCGCGCGTCGAAGGCCTCCATGCGATACGGCCTGGGAGCGACCATGGCAGCGAAGGCGCTGGCGACCGAGATCAAGTCGAGCCCGCGCAGCGCCGGACGTCCTTCCACCCGGGGGTATCCGTAACCCGCGCGGTTGTGATGGAGGAGCGCGAAGTGGACCACGGGCGAATCCCCGCAGGCGTTCGCGAGGAGGAGCGCTCCGAGGAGCGGATGATCCTCGAGCGCCATCGCCTCGGCCCTGGTCAGGTGATTGCGCTTCGTGCGCAGCCGCGGCGAAGCGTGACGCATCCCGATGTCGTGGACCAGCGCGCCGCCGATGAGGCGCGAGAGCCCCGGCGCTTCGCCCATGGCTGCGCGGAACAGCCGGGCCGCGACGACCGCGGTCCAGATGGCGTGCTGGTGGCGGGAGGGATCCTCCTTGCAGAGGAGATCCAGTTCGTCCCAGACGCCTTCGGGAAACCGCACGTCCACCAAGGCGTCGGCGACCTTTGCGCGCGCCTCGGGATCTTCGACGAAGTGGGTCAACGGAGCCGCCTCGAACGAGTCGAGGACCGCGGCTGCGAGCGGCGTCTCGTGCAAGGGCCGCTGCCGGTCCTGCTTCGGAGCCTTCGCGGCCACCTCCTTGAGACGTGCGAGATCGATGATCTCCCCGCGCGCGGCGATGAGCTTGCCATTCGCGGCATGGAGATCTCGCGTCAACACCGTGCGCGCGAGCGAAAAATCACCCAAGAGAAGCCTCCGTGAAAGTGCTGACGAGGCTCGCATCCAGGTCAGGTGCGGCACAAGGCGCGGCTGTGCGAGGATGGGCGCGCGGGAAACGTCCATCATTCGGATAACTCTGAATTATTCGCGCGGGCCTGCGATCGTCCCGGCCGCTTCCGCGTCGGGATTTCCCTCAGGAGTCGCGACCTCCGCGGCGCTCGCCGCCTGACTTTCGCGAATCTCGGCGGCAAGCTCCTCGACATCGATCGCCTGTCGGCGGTTCAGCACCCTGACGAGGCACACCAGCGCGCGTATCGCACCCGTCCCGTCGCCTGGATCGATGCCGAGCGCGGAAAGGGTCGCGACGTCGGCGGCGGACAGGGACTCGACTGGCGAGAGCCACGAGACATCCTCCTGGGGAGCCTCCGCGGCCGGGGGCCACTCGTCGGTCTGATCCTCGCCCGGAGCGGCAGCCGGTTCTGCCTCCGCAGCCGTGCTGCCGAAGGGGGGCGTCGCGGCGGGACGCTGGAACCGATCGGTGGCCTCCGCCGCTTCTTCGTAGGCGGCGGGAACTTCCGCCTCGGCTGCTGGCCCTGCTTCCTCGGCGACAGCTTCTCCGGGGCCGGGGAGCGCGATCGGTTCCGCCGGCTCCGCCGCCTCGCCCGCGTCCGACTCGGTCCACTCGGCCGGCGCTTCGGTGGCGTCCTCGACGGGTACGTCCTCCCATGCGTCCTGCGGAACCTCCGCGCTCGACGCCTCGGACCCGGCGCGCGGCTCCTGCGCCGACCATTCCTGTTGCGGTTCGGACGAAGGTTGCGGGCTGCCGAAGTCTGCGGAAGTTTCCGGCACCTCGGCGGTCTCGCCGCCCCGGGGCACCCACTCCGCGGCAGTTCCGGCGGCTTCGGCCTCGCCCCATTCCGCGGGTGCGCTTTCTTCGGACGGCGCTTCCGGTGCGGCCGCGCGTTGTTCGGAAACCCCGGTGGGCTGCGTCTGTTCGTCCTCCGCCCGCCACTCGGCGGGCGCTTCCGCTGCAGGCTCGCCACTCTCGGATCCGCCCTGCCATTCCGCCGGAGCCGCCTCGGCCTCCTGGGAGGGCTCCTCCGCGGTCTGCCACTCGGCAGGTGCTTCTCCGGAAGGCTCCGTCGGCTCAGGCTCGACCTGCCACTCAGCCGGGGCGGGTTCTTCCCCGGCGGGCGCCTCTTCCGTCTCGGCCCATTGCGCGGGGGCCTCCTCCGCGGGCGCTGCCTGCCACTCCGCGGGAGCCTCCTTGGCGGCTCGCTGCTGTTCTTCCACGTGCCATTCCGACGGAGCGCGCTGCGGTTCGGTCGTCGACGCCGCTTCCTGGCTCGCGGGATCGGACGCGGGGCGCGCCTCGTGCGAAGCGGAGTGCGTCGCGGAGCTCGACCATTCGATAGCCGCGGCCGCCGGCGGCCCTTCGGTCCAACCCTGCAGATTCGTCGGCGTCTCGAGGCTCATCGGCTCCTCGGACTCGGGCGGAGGCTCGATCGCGTCCGTGTTGGGGAAAAGGCGGCGGAGGCGCTCCTGCTCCGCGTCGAACCCGAGAGCGCTGCCCTCTGTCGCGGAAGACAGCTCGGGCTCGATCTCCTCGAGAGCGGCCGTCGCACGCGGGGCGTCCTGCGGCACCGGCGGCGGGATGTACGGCATGCCGCGGGGCGATTCGATCTTCCGCGGCGACTCGACAGGAGTCGCGACCGGGGGGGCGACATGGAGCGGCGGCGGACGCGCCGGGGGGCCCGGGACCGGACGCAAATTCGGGCCTGTCCCCCTTCCCGGCGACTTCGAGGATTCGGGATAGTGCTGGTCGATCGCGGCGAGGATCTCGCTGTCGGCGGCGAGCATCGCCTTGATGCGTTTGCCCGTATGGAAGGCGAGCTGATCGACCGCGGAGAGATCGGTCGGGTCGCTCATCGCCACGCTCACCACCTCGCTGCGTCCGGCGCCGACGACCTCGTAAGCGAAGACGTGCAGGCGTTCGGCGACCGAGCGCGAGACGGTCTTCACGGCGCGAGGATCGATCTGCGAGCTGACCAGCTTCACGGTGGCAATCCCGAGGTGCTGGCTGAGCACGTTCACCAGCTGGGTCTCGGTGCAGAACCCCTTCTCCACCACGATGGCGCCGATCTTTCCGCCCCATTGTTTCTGGTGGCCGAGCGCGCTCTGCAGCTGCGCTTCGTCGATCACCTTCAGCTCGGTGAGGAGCTGCCCGAGTCGCTTCCGAGGCGGCATTCGATCTCCGTCACCTGCTCTTGACGCGCGACAGGTACTCTTCGCGCGAGAAGACGCCCTTCTCAATCAGCAGTTCGACCATCGCCTTGAGCGCGGCGACGCTGCGGCGCTGCGTCTCCTCGACACCCCGGAGCACTTCCACCGCGCTCGGCCGCGCGCCACCATTTCTCGGCGGCGCCGCCACCGGCGGCGGCGGCGCGCTCGCCGGCGCGGCTCTCATGGCCGGCTCGGTCCGCCTCTTGCGCGGGTCCACCGTCACCATCGTGTTCCCGGCGTTGTTCATGATCTTCATGCCGGTAGATTGCTCGTCGGCCACGTCCGCGCTCCGGTACCACCGGGCGATGGCGTTGCGGATTGCGGTGGCGCCGGCGATGTGCGGCTCGATGCGGCAGCCGGCGATCTGGCGCACGTGATCGGTAACCATCACGTTCCCGGGATCGCTCATGGCCACCACCAGGGTGCGGCCCTCTTCCTTCACCCCGATGGGCACCACGTTGAACTCCTCTGCGGTCTCAGGGGAGATGCGGGCCAGAGCGGCCTTGTTCGGCGGCTCTCCCGAGAGGTCGGCGCGAGGAATGCCGGTCTGCTTGGAGAGCGCGCGCACCAGGACCTCCTCGGTGAGGAACTCCATGCGCACGAGGATGTCCCCCAGCTTGCCGCCCCACTGGGACTGTTCCGCGAGCGCGGCTTTCAACTGGAGGTCGGTGATGACGCCCGCCTTTACGAGCAGGTCGCCAATCCGGATGCGCATGACGCGGAATCCTAGGGCAAGCGTCGCCGGGGCGGCAACTTAGGAACACGATTGATCAATGCAGCTCCACTACTTCTACACCCGGCGGGGCGCCCAGCTGAAAGGCTCCGAACGGCGGAGGCTTTCCGATCAGCCGATCGCGCAGCGTCAGTTCCACCTCCGTCTTCTCGCCGGGAATCGAGAAATGGATGAGCCTCGGCATCTGCGCTCCGCCCTGGTCGTCGTGATCCTCGAGAGTCGCGGACCACCAGAGATTTTTGCCGCGCAGCCGCCGGACGCGCTCGATGCGGAGGTCCGAACCCGCGCAGATCTCCTGCGATAGCCCTCCGGGCGCCTCCAGGACGAGCACGCTGCCGTCGCCGCTCGCGAAGGCGGCGGTCGGGATGCCGTCCTGGAGCGGAGGCGGAGCCCCGAGGAGGAGCGCGACCAGCTCCTCGTCGCGGAGCGGCGCGGGGATCAGGCGGGAGAGGTTTTCCGCCGTCGCCGGTCCGCGGAAGAATTTGTGCGCCCGGGTATCGAGGAGCGCGAATCGCCCGCTGTCGGCGACCAGCACGGCGGCAGGGTTGCCGAGGGGATCGAGCGCCGCGATGCGGAGCGAGGAAGGACGCCTTACGGCGACCTGGAACGGGTAGCGCCCGCCATTCTGCGGAGCGTCGACGAACGCCTTGCCTTGGGCGGTGAGCGATTCCGGTACGGCATGCGCCTTTTCGATCTGCGCCGCGAGAGCAGCCGGATCGAGGTCCCGGCCGCGGGTGTGGGAGTGCGCGCAGGCGCCGACGAGGGCCGCGAAGAGGCAAGCGGATGGACGCTTCACTGGGGTTCCGTGGAGGACTCTGGCACGTTGCCGCCGCCGGTGGCATCGCGATTTCGCGCCTCGTCGAGCTCCTGCCGGAGGTCGGCGAGCGCGTCGTTGGTATTGCGCAGCCGTTCGGAGAGCACCTGCACGAAGCTCCACAAGAGCTTTACTGCGATGAGCGGGTCCTTGCGCATGAGTCGCAACAGGCTCTCCCGGTCCACGCTGATCGCACTCGTGTCATCGATCGCGACCACGGTCGCGCTGCGCGGCGCTTGATCGACGAGGCCCATCTCACCGAAGTGCCCGCCAGCGTGGAGCTGCGCAATCACCATCCCGCTCTTCGCCACCTCGACCGACCCGCGAAAGAGGATGAACAGCTCGTCGCCGGGATCGCCTTCCTTGATGATGGTGTCGCCCTTCTGGAACTGCCTCCCGCGCGCGATGCCGAGGATGGCGAGGAGCTCCTTGTAGGTCATGTGCTGGAAGAGCGGGATGCGCCGCAGCACCTCGGTCTTGCCCTCGACGTCCGCGGCCGTCTCGTCGTCCTCGTCGTCGACCGCGAGCGCCACGGCGGTGATGTTGTCGCGTCCGCCTCGCTGCAGCGCGAGATCGACCAGCAGATCGACGAGCTTGTCCCGCTCCTGCCCGAAGAGGGCGGGAAGCTCGTCTTCGTGCAGGTAGCCGTGGAGGCCGTCGGAGCAGAGCAGGTAGAGATCTCCCGGCAACAGGTCCGTGAGCAGCGTGTCGACCGGAACGCTCGACTGGATGCCGACGGCGCGCGTGATGACGTTGCGGTTCTCCGCGGTGGCCAGCTCCGCGCGGCTGATGAGCCCGCGCTTGAGCTGCTCCTGGACGATCGTATGGTCCTCGGTGAGCTGGTGGGCGCGCCCCTTGCGGTACAGGTAGACGCGGCTGTCGCCGACGTGGCCGATGACGGCGGTCTTGCCGGCGATGAGCATGGCCACGACAGTCGTCCCCATGCCGCCGCGATCGGCGTCCGCCTGCGACAGATCGAACACGTCGGCGCACGCCTTCTGGATCGCCGTCTCCATCAAGGAGGAGATGCTTTCCCGCACCTCCACGGTCGGGCTGGCGGCGAACCGTTCGAGGATCGGCCGGCAAGGCGCGAGCGCATCGCGGATCGATTGCACTGCCTGCGCGCTCGCAACCTCTCCTGCGGCGTGCCCTCCCATCCCGTCCGCCACCACGTAGAGACCGAGCGCGTCGTCGGCGAGAAACGCGTCCTCGTTTTGCTTGCGCTTCTTGCCGATATCCGTTCGGGCCCAGCTGCGGATTACGGGCACTCATCCTCCGGCCGCGGTGCGATCGCCGTCAAAAAGATACGTACGTAGCGCCCACAGCGCGCGCCGCGCGGTCCTTCTACACGCGCGAACAGGACAGCGTAAAGCCGTTCGAGGTTTGTTGCCGACCGATCTGTGCCGTGGTAGCACGCGCGCGGCCTTGCAGCCGAACGGCGCTCGGCGACTCGGGAAATGGCGCTCTCCGCCATCCCCGGCCGGGCCTTTGAGCAGCACGAAGCAAGAGAGGTGCTCATGCGAAGGACAGGGAGCGCAGCGGTGGTGCTGTGTGTCGTGATCGTCGCCACCGCGGCGCACGCGCAATCCCGGCGGAGCTCGGTCACCGGAACCACCGCCAGCCGCAGCACGAACTACAGCATCTTCGGGGCGGACACCGTTCCGGCCGGGGTCGACGTCGCGGAAGGCGAGTTCGGATGGCCGGCGATCACCTTCGGCTTCATCCACGGCGTCAGCCCGACGAGCGACGTGGGAGTGAAGTTCGACCTGCTCTTCGGCGTCGAGGGCCAGAGCGATTTTTCGCAGTTCGGCATCGGCGCCCGCGTTCCCTTCCGCGTCCATGCGCTGCGCAAAGACAAGGTGGGCGTGCTCTTCCACATCGACCCGGGAATCAAGCTGCATACTTATAGCCCAGCCTGGTTCGGTATCGCGTTCCCGGTCGGAGTCACGTTCGCCTATGCGGCGCACAACGACTTCACCGTCGCTTTCGGTGTCGACCTTCCGATGACGCTCTTCCTCACTCCGGCGCCCGTGTCGTTCTTCATCGGGCCGCAGTTCGGTCCGGCGTTCGAGTACCACGTCGATCGGGAGCTCACGATCGGTCTCAACACCCGCTTCGGTCCGGTCATCCGCACCGAAACGCCGGGCGGCTTTGGCAGCGGCACCGAATTCGGTTTCACCATCGAGCTCGGGCTCGGGTACCGGCTCTGAGATGTACCGCTCGATCTGCATCGCGGCCGCCACCGCGCTCGCGGCCGCGAGCGCTCATGCGCAAGAGAAGCCGCCCCGTGCGAGCCTCATCGGCGGAGAGACCGTCGACGCCGGCCAGGTCCTGATCAGCTCCGAGATCGGCTGGCCCTCGGTGTCGCTCGGATACACGCAGGGGCTGACGCCCTACACGGATTTCGGGATCCGGTTCGACTTGCTCTATTCGGTCGAGGGAACCACCGAGGATCGCTTCGGGCTCGGGCTCCGGGTGCCGCTGCGAGCGATCGCGATCCGCAGCTCGGCGCTGTCGCTCCTCGTCCACTTCGATCCGGGCGTATCGGTCTATCCCAAAGACGAGGCCCGCTGGTCGGCGCTTCTCGGCGTGGGAGGAGCGCTCGGATTCCAGCTTTCGGATGACTTCCGGATGGCTGTCGGAATGGATCTGCCGATGTACTTCGTCGTGACGCCGACCGCGTCTTTCGACATCGGCACGCAGTTCGGGCTCGGGTTCGAGTACCTCGCCGATCCGCACCTGCTGGTGGGCCTGAATACCCGCTTCGGGCCGCTCTTCTCGACCAGCGGCGGCAGCTCGCAAATCAGCTTCTTGACCCAGCTGCTCCTCGCGTACCGGATGTAGCAACTAGTGGTGGTGGCGCCGCGTGGACGCGAACATGCGGTGGTGATCGCCGGAGGAGGTCCGACGGGCCTCATGCTGGCGGGCGAGCTGGCGCTTTTGAAGGTCGACGTCGTCGTCGTCGAGCGGCGCACGAGCCAGGACCTCGCCGGCTCGCGCGCGGGCGGCCTGCACGCACGCACCATCGAGGTGCTCGATCAACGCGGAATCGCGGATCGCTTCCTCGCGCAAGGGCAGGTCATGCAGGTCGCGGGCTTCGCGATGATCCGTCTCGACATCAGCGACTTTCCGACCCGCCACAACTACGGACTCGCGCTCACGCAGAACCGCATCGAGCCCATACTCGCCGCCTGGGTCGACGACCTCGGGGTACCGATCCATCGCGGACGCGAGGTGACTGGCTTTGCCCAGGACGACACCGGCGTCGATGTCGCTCTGTCCGACGGGAGCTCGTTGCGGGCGAAGTACCTGGTCGGATGCGACGGCGGCCGGAGCCTCGTCCGCAGATCAGCCGGCATCGCTTTCCCGGGATGGGACCCGTCCGTCAGCTACTTGATCGCCGAAGGCGAGATGGCCGAAGAGCCGGCGTCGGGCGTCCGCCTCGGCGAAAAGGGCGTCAATGCCCTGGGGAAGATCGAAGACGGCAAGCGCGTGAAAGTCGTCTTGATCGAACCGCGCGTCGTGCAAGGCGGCGAGCCGACCCTGGGCGACCTGCGCGAGGCGCTCGTCTCCGTATACGGCACCGACTTCGGTGTCCACGACGTCACCTGGCTCTCGAGGTTCACGGACATGGCCCGGCAGGCCGCGTCCTACCGGGAGCGGCGGGTGCTGCTGGCCGGTGACGCGGCGCACGTGCATTCCCCGGTCGGCGGACAAGGACTCAACATCGGTGTCCAGGACGCGGTAAACCTGGGATGGAAGCTGGCGCAGGTGGTCCACGGCACATCGCCGGAGAGCCTCCTCGATACCTACCAGGCCGAGCGGCACCCGATCGCTGCGCGCGTGCTCGAGAACACCTTGGCGCAAACGGCGCTCGCCCGCGGCGACGATCGGACGAAGGCCTTGCGCGAGACCATGACCGAGTTGCTCCGGATGGACGAGCCTCGCAAGCGATACGCCGCCATGATGTCGGGCCTCGACATTCGCTACGACCTCGGCGAAGGGCATCCCCTGCTCGGGCGCCGCATGCCCGATCTCGACCTGGTCACCGCCAGCGGCGCGCGGCGGGTCTTCACCCTGTTGCACGATGCACGACCGGTG
This sequence comes from Myxococcales bacterium, assembly GCA_045802855.1. Lineage (GTDB taxonomy): Bacteria > Myxococcota > Myxococcia > Myxococcales > 40CM-4-68-19 > VBKO01. The sequence continues at coordinate 10,404 of JBJMQD010000227.1, forward strand.
CTGCTCAATCTCGGTGAGCCCGGCGGCTTCGACATCGCTCGCTGGGCAGATCGGGTCCGGTTGATCGCCGCGAAGTACGCCGGTCCGTGGGAGCTTCCGGTACTCGGCGCGGTCGCTGCTCCCACGGGCGTGTTGATTCGCCCCGATGGATATGTGGCCTGGGTGGGAGACGGAACCCAGCGGGGGCTCACGGACGCGCTGACCACCTGGTTCGGACCGCCTCGGTAGCGACTTGGTGGCGGCGGGTGGATTCGAACCACCTACCTACGGATTATGAGACCGTCGCTCTAGCCGATTGAGCTACGCCGCCATCGAGGGGCGCGGAATCTAGCGGCGGAGGCCATCCCGGTCAAGGCGCGGCGCCGGTCGGTTCCGGATCGGCTGCGGGTTCGTCCGAACGGCCGAACAGCCCCCGCAAGGCCACGTGGCCGAGGAGCATGAACGTGATTCCGAGGCCGACCTGCACTCCGAACTGCAGCATCCAGGTCGTGTTCGCGTAGGCGGCGGCGCGGGCCGCGACCGGGGAATTGCGAGAGAACGCGTCGGCGACGAAGAGCGACAGCGCGATCTGCGTGAAGAGTTGCAAGGTCCCGATCATCCCGGGGCCGGCGGGGATCATCACCCCCACGACCTGGAGCGCGAGGATCGTCGCTGCCATCAAGGGAGTGATGTGGAACCCGAACGCGGGAGCGAGTAGCCACAAGCCGAAACCCGCGAGCCCCCAGTACAGCGCGGTGAGCAAGAAGAAGAGGACCGCCTTGAAGCCCGACCCGATGTGCACCGCGGAGATGAACGCGTCCAGCATGGACACCGCGGCGCTCGCGAGGCGCGGGGAAAAAACGCGCAGGAGGGCGTCCACGGCGCGAAGGGTCCTCTCGCGGAAGAAGAGCGCCGCGAGGAGCAATCCGCACACGACGGCGAACCCGGCGGCGACGAGCAGCGATGCTTTGCGCGCCGCGGGGGCGTACTCGCCGGAGGCGGTCGTTCCGAGCGCGTGCAGGGCGATGACGCCGAGAAGCCCGGTGGCGATGCCGTCGACGAGGCGCTCGACGACGATCGAGGCCATCGCGCCGCTCCGGCGGAGGCGGACGCCCGTTCCTTGCGGCGGGCGGGCGATGAGGATCGGACGGGCGAACTCACCCAGCCGGAACGGCAGCAGCATGAGCAGCATGAACCCGACCGCGCTCGCCGAGTTGAGCCGCTTGAATCCCACGTGCCCGAGCGGCTCGAGCAGGATTCCCCATCGCACCGTGCGGACGAGATGGATGACGACGAGCAAGACCGCGTACGCCGCCATGCGCGGGACGCTGGCGGACGCGATCGCGCGGCCGACGGCTCGCAAGTCGGCGTTGCGCAAGGAGAGCCAGACGAAGAGGGCGCTCACGCCCAGAGAGAGGATTACCCGGACGGCCAGGTTGACGGCGCGCATGAAGCGGAGGACCGCGTAACACGCGGGACCGACCACGGGCAACGGCCGTCAACGAGTCTTTGCGTCCTTCTCGCTCTCGTCGCCGTATGCTGCGGCCTGCGGCCTTCGCCCGTCGCCGGCAAAGCCGGCGTCTCCGTTCTCGGGGATTGCGTCCGGGGCCGGGTCGCCCGGAACGCTGTATCCGCCCGTGAACCAACGTCCCAGGTCGACCGCGCGGCAGCGCGGAGTACAGAAGGGAAAGGCCGGGTTTTCCACGCGGGGGCGGACAGGCGAGCGGCAGGTCGGACACCGATGCATGGAAAGAATCGTAGCGAGTCGGACGCGTATTTCAACGCTCGCGCACTCGACAGAAACGTCGGCTCGCCATTGACGGCTGGCGCCGACGCGTTTACACGCTACATCATGCGCAATGGGGGGGATCCGTGCATCCTGATAGTGGATGACGATCCAGACATCTTGCAGACGCTTGCGCTCTGTCTTTCCACCGAAGGGTACCGGATTCTCATGGCATCGAACGGGCGCGAGGCTCTCGACGTCGTCGAGAAGGAGCGTCCGTCGGTCATCCTCCTCGACCTGATGATGCCGGTAATGGACGGATGGCAGTTCGTCGCCGCGCTGGAGGAGCGGGGCAAGCGCGACATGCCTCTCCTCATCCTCAGCGCCGATCGTGCCGTTCAGGGCCACGCCCACAAGCTGCGGGCGAACGGGCATCTGGCGAAGCCATTCGATCTCGAGGACCTCCTCGGCAAGGTGGCGGAGCTGCTCGGCCGCAAGAACGGCGATAACGGCAGGCCCCTCCACCCGCACTGACACTCCGCCTTCAAGAAGCCTGGTAGGGAACTTCGAGCCATCCGAGACCGCCGCGACCGTCGCGGACCACGATCCACAGCGTCCCGGCGCCGCGCCGCAGCGCCGTGAAGCGCACGAGACCTTCGAGCGGTCTGGTCCCTGGAAGAGGCTCGTCGGCCGTCGCGACGTCGAGGTCGCCGCTCGCGGTGGTGAAGAACGAGTACCGAGGAGCCTCCGTCAGGGTCACCGCCTTGCCTCGCAAATCGATCGCCGTGTACGTCTCGGCGCCTCCCTCGCCGGTCGCGAGGCGGGGGAGGATCCCCATCTCCACCCCGACGCGAACGGAGAGCGGATCACCGGCCTGCAGGGTTCCCGCAGGCACGCCGTCCCTCGTCAATTCGAGAGACTCGATCCGCGGGTTGTGGTTCACGCTTTGCCCGGATGGGCTGAAGAGGAGGATCTTCTCCGCGAAGACAGGCCCGTGCGGGTCGCCGTTGTCGACCTGCAGCGAAAACTGGACGCGCACGCCGCCGAATCCTTTCAAGTCGTCCTGCTGCACGGCGGCCTGCACGATCGCCGGCGGCACCTGCACCGTCCAACTCGGCGTCGCTCCCGCCTGGATCGCCGACGACGGGCCCGGGGAATCGGGCGGCCCGATCGCGACGCTCGGCACTTCGTCGCACCGGCCGCTGTCGGTCGGAAAGCAAAGGGCGCCGTTCATCGACATCCCTCTCTCCTTCTCGACCGGATCGACCACCAGGATCCGCACGGTGACCGGCTCGATCGCGCCGGTCTGCAGGTCGATGGAAGCTTCCGGAGGTTCCGCCTGCACGGCGAGGATGCGCAGGTCCCGGACGATCTCCGGTCCGTCCAGGTCCGGAGTGCATGCCAGCGTGAAGAGGAGAAGGACGAAGCACGAACGCATCAGAAGCTCGCTTTCACGCCGAAGGTGGGCAGGATGGGAAGGCCGCCGATGTAGCCGTCGTTCCGGTAGCGGTAATCCCACACGTGCAATTCCTGGTTGCGATGGTTGAGCACGTTTTGCACGTCCAGGTAGACGGCGAGCCGCCAGAGATCGTGGACGAAGCTGTACTGGGCGCGCGCGTCGAGCTGCGAGAACGCCGGCAGTCGCGCCGCCCCGAACGTCCCTGAATCGGGAATGAACCGGCCGCTGTCCGCGTCGAAGGTCGCCCGATCGACCGGCGCCATCGGGTTCCCCGAGACGAGGCGGAAGCGCGTGGACAGCTCCCAGGAAGGAGTGGGCCGATATCCCGCGACCACGATCAGGTTGTGCGGCTGGTCGAAGTTGAACGCGCTCCACCCGTTGTCGTCGGGGCGGGCGATGAGGTCGGAGCGGGAAAGCGTGTACGCGATCCAGCCGTAGAGGCGGCCGGTGAACTCGTGCCGGAGAAGCACTTCGACGCCGTAGGAGCGCCCGATGCCGACGTTCTGGTAGAGCGGGTTCTCGACCACGGCTCCGTCGACGGAGGTGGCGGGAACGCGGGACACGAGCGAGGACCGGCGAAGGTAGAAGCCTTCCACGCTCAAGTTCCACGTGGGGTCGAAATGGTGCTCGACCCCGAGGCCCGCCTGCCAGGACCGCTGCGGACCGAGGTCGGGATTGCCGATCGAGGGGTCGATGTTCGCCGGGTTCGGCGCCTGGTGGTAGATGCCCGCGTACGCCTTGATGGCCGTCGCTTCCGTCGCCGAGTAGCGGACCCACAAGCGCGGATCGACGACCGCATAAGTGTGGTCCTGCCAGTGGAACTGGTCGAACCGTAGTCCCGGCACTAGCTGGAAGCGGCCGATGCGGGCGTCGGTCTCGACGTACTCGCCGAGCGACTGCAGCACCCGCGCGTGCTCGATGTGCAGCGGCTGCGTGACGGTGAATCCCAGCCCGCGCAGCTGCAGCCCCGATTCGATGTCCGCGCCGACGCGATACCGATCCCAGGCGCCGTCCATCCCGCCGCGCACCGAGACGGTGCTGCTCGCGCGATAGCGACCCTCCGCGCGCAGGGCGAGTTGGTAATCGAGCAACTTTCCGGATTGCTGATTCCGGAAGGTGCCCTGTCCCAGCCCGGTCGAGTCGACGGAGGTGGTGATGATCCCCGCGAGCGGCGATACAGAAAGCGAGAAGTCGCTGGACAGCGTCCGCTTCCATCCCAGGCGCAGCTGGTGCGCGCTCGTGTGCGTGTCGAGCACGATCGGGACGGCGAGCTTGCGGCCCTTTTGCACGAGCGCGAGGCTGTCGTCGGTGCCGATGGCGAAGAAGGACAGCTCGTCGCCGTTCAGGAGGCGATGATCGATGCGGGCTTGATAATCCCAGTAGACAGGAGTCACCGCGGTACTGCCGTTGCGATCATTCGGGAGGAACAAGGGAAGGAACAGATCGATGTAGCTGCGGCGAGCGGCGATCGCCGCCTGCGTCCGCTCCCCGAGCGGCCCTTCCAGGAACGCCACCGCCTGGAGGAAGTCGACGGAGAAGCTGCCGTGCAAGGTCGAATCGGCCTTTCGCGTCGCGACGTCGAGCGCGGAGGTGAGGTTGCGGCCGTAATACGCACCGTAGCCGCCGGGATAGAAGTCGATGCGATCGATGAGCTGCTCGTTGATGACCGAGGGCCCGCCGAGAAAATGGTAGAGGATCGGAATCCGGTGGCCGTCGAGGTATGTCCCCGTGTCCTGGGGCGGCGTCCCGCGCACGAGGAGCAGTCCGGCGAGGAAGGGGGCGCGGGCGATCCCCGGCAGGTTCTGCACTGCGCGGATCGGATCGTTCAGCGAGCCCGGCACGTTGACGAACTCGTCGTGCTTCAAGGTCCGGACCGTCGCAGCCTGCTTGGCCCTCTCGCCCTCGACGACGGCGGCGAACTCGCCGACGGCGGTGCGGCGCAGATAGACGCGGAGCTCCGCCACCGCCCGGGGAGCGACCTCGACCGTGCGGCGGTCCTCGGCGAAATCCAGGGCGGCGATACGCAGGTCGTGGCGTCCCGACGGCACCTCGGCGATCTCGAAGGAACCCTGGGCGTCGCTCGTCGCGGCCTGGGCTCCGTCGAGGAAGACGTCGGCGCCCGCGACCGGACGACGGTTTCCCGCCTCCGCTAGCGACCCCTGGATGCGGCCCGCATCGGGCGCAGCGGTCACTTCCACACGGCGTTTCTCGAGCACGAAATGGTAGACGTAGCGGATCCGCACCGGAGCGGGTTTGCCGTCGATCTCCGCCGGCGAGAAGCGGAAGGCGCGGATCGCCGCCACCGCTGCGTCGTCGAAATCGGGAGCCGCGCCCGCGACCACTTCCACGTTCGTCACCTGGCCGGCGGCGTCGATGTCGACGAGGCACGAGACGTCCGCCGTCTCGCCGCGCTGCAGCCGCTCCGCCGGATATCCGGCGGCGTGGAACTCGAGCAGCTGCGGCGCGCGCGTCAGCTCGGGAGCCTTCGCCGGCGGCGGCGGAGGCACCTCGCGAACGTTCTCGCCGGTCTGCGCGAGCAGGATCGCTACGACGATTGGCAACACGGGCCCGGCCAATCTCCCCGACCGCGCAACGCGGGGTCAAGGAAGCGCGGGGGCGATCCGCAAAGGAGACAACCCTGCCGCCTGGACTTCGCGAGCCACGCGTTCGAGCACGTCGTCCTGGAACGCGAGGACGATCGCGCAGTCGCCGCCTCCGGCGCCGGAGGGCTTCGCGGCAGCGCCCGCAGCGGCCGCGATGGCACAGGCCCGGGAGAGCTCCGGTGTCGCGATCGCGACATTCGCTTCCTCGCCGAGCGCTGCCATGGCCGCGGCGCCGCGGCGAACGGCATCGAGCGCCGCGTCGCGCGGCGACGGTGAATCGGACCGCGCCGCCGCCTCGAGGGCCTCGCAGAGGGCCTTCCGCTCCGCGGAGATCGCGTCGCAGCGGGCGCGGAAGCGCGAAGGATTCGCCCGGGCGAACGCGAGCACCGATGCGACGAGCGCGCGGCTGTCGGCGGGCGCGCCGGTGAATGCGAGGAGCAGGCGCAGGTCGGAAGGGAGCGGCAGGCGGCGAACGGCGAGAGGCGGCGACCGCAGAAGCTCGCGCGGGTCGTCGACCGGCGCTCCGCGGACCGTGACCTCGAGCAGACCTCCGAGCGCGCACGCGGCCACGTCCGCCCCACTCCCCCGCCCGCCCTGTTCCTTCCAGTGTGCGGCGGCGGCGAGGGTGACCGTCTCTTCTCCGGAAAGCTCGCGCTCTTGCGCGGCGCAAGCTCCGCGAACCGCGAGCACCGAGGCTGCCGCGCTTCCCCCGAGGCCGATCTTCTTGCCCTCGTGCGCGAATTCGTTTTCGTAGACGAGGGAAAACCCGCGGAAGGGCCTGCCCTCGAGAGCGCACGATCGTACCGCCAGATCGACGGCGCGGGCGGCGAAGCGCACCTCGGCGGCGATTCCCCCTCGCCACCGGATCCCGTCGCTCGTCAGCTCTCCCGCGACGAAGGCGCCGCTCGGGCGATGGACGATCTCGACCTCCTTGCCCGCGAGCGTCCGGATCGAAGCGTGGAGGAACCGATCGACTCCCACCACCAGCGCGGCGCCGCCCGGTTCCAGAACGGCATATTCACCGGCGAGGAACGCCTTTCCGGCCGCCGCGAGCCTCACCGCCCGCCCTCTAGAATCCGGGCGGCTCCAGCGGGAGCGCAGATCAGGACGTCCCGCACGCCGGCAAGGTTCCGCAACGTGCTCTCCACGCGGGGCGCGTCCCCGGGAGCGCAGATCGCCACGACATGCGGTCCAGCGTCGATGGTGGCCCAGGCCGAAGCGCCCTCCTGCCGGAGCCGTCGCAGCGCATGAAGGCACGAGACCGTCGCCGGTTCCCAGTAGAGAAGCGGCGGATCGGCGGCAAGCGCGTCGGCATGCATCCGCAGCGCGTTGCGCTCGGCGAGCGCTCCGAGCGCGGACAGGTCGCCTTCCCGCAGCAAGCGCCGCGCTTCCGCGTAGTCGCGCCGGCATTGGGAGACGAACGCGGCGTGGTACGGCGACGTCTCCCGCGTCAGCTTCATGCCGTCGCGCGATCCGACGTCCTTCTTCCCCTCGCCGCAGACGGCGATGACGGCGCGGAGGGGAACGTGGTCGGGCGGCGCCACCTGTTCCGCGAACTCGTCTTCCCAGGCAGCCCACCCGCCAGCGACGCTGCGGGCCGCCGAGCCCGACCCGCGCCGGGCGAGCGCAGAGAGATCCCGGACCGAGCGCTCCTGTCCCGCGGCGGCGCAGGCGGCGACGGCGAGGGCCGCGAACCCGCTCGCGCTCGAGGCGAGCCCGGCCGCGGTGGGGAATGAATTCCGCGACTCGATCCGGGCGCGGTCGCCGATTCCGGCCGCGTCGAGCAACAGGCGCGCCCGCCGGAGCTCTTCCGGACGTGCCTCGACCCCATCGAGGAGCAGGGAATCGCGGCCGGCGCCCAGCTCGACCGTGGTGGTCGTGGAGAGCCCATCGAGGGCGATGCTGAGCGAAGGCGCTTCGGGAAGGTGCAAAGCGTCGTCGCGCTTTCCCCAGTACTTGACGAGGGCGATGTTCGCGCACGCAACGGCCGTGGCACGTCTCACGCCGCGATCTCCGCGACGAAGCTCTCCAGATTTCTGGCAGCGACCGCGGCCGAGAGTGCTTCCGCGTGCTCGCGATCGCGCGCAAGCCCGATGGCGGCGCCGCCGCCACCCGCGCCAGTGAGCTTCGCGCCAAGCGCGGACGCTTTCCGCAGGACCCGGACGAGATCGTCCAGCTCGGGGCAGGAGACGCCGAGGGCGCAGAGCACGCCGTGCGCGGCGTCGAAGCGGACGCCGAGGTCATCGAGGTCCCCGCGCTCGAGCGCCAGAGCGCCGCCCTGGGCGAGGTCGCCCAGGAAAGCGAGCATCGGGTCGTAGAGCGAAGGCCGCGCGGCGCGGCGCTCCGAAAGCGGCATCACGGTCGACCGCGTACCGCGCGCGATGCCGGTCAACGCGACGCAGAGGAAGACGGGCGCACGCGGCCGTACCCGCGTGACCCGGGGCGGCTCTCCCCGGCGGAAGAGGATCACGCCTCCTCTCGCCGAGATGGCCGGATCGACTCCCGACGGCGCACCGTGGAAATGGCGCTCGAAACCGAGCGCGAGCTCGGTTGCGCGGTCCTCGGGACAGTGCCTGCAGGCGAGCTCCGAGAGGCCGCGAGCCAGGGCGACTCCCACCGCCGCGCTGCTGCCGAGGCCCGCGCCGAGAGGAAGCTCCGTCTCGATCACCGCGCGAAATCGTGGGGGAGCGCCGATCCGCGCCGCCATCTCGGATGCGGCCTCGAGAAGCTCGGCCCCGAGAAGCTCGGGACGCGGAGGGATGCCCTTTGGCGACCCGATGGCGATGGTCGTCTCCGGAGCCTCCGTGACCTCGATGCGGACGCCCCGTCCGAGCCCGGCCGCCAGGGCCGCGTGTCCGTAGACGACCGCGTGCTCGCCGAGGAGCAGCACCTTGCCCGGCGCCGAAGCGCGGATGTTCACGGCGGCGGCTCCAGCTGGGAGATCCAACCGCGCAGCGGCTCGAGCACCACGGGGCGAGAGGACCGCAGTCCTTGCACGTCGCGAGCTCCGACCAGGAGACACGCCGCTCGCAAGGCGGCGATGGCGGATCGGAGCGCGGCTCGGGCGGCCTCGATCCCGCCCCGCTGGTGGGCGCGGACCATGGGAAGGGCGAAACCCGCCAGATCGGCCCCGAGAGCGAGTGCCCGCGCCACGTCGAGACCGGTGCGCACGCCCCCTGAAGCGATCACCTGCACCCGCGGCCCCTTGCGCCGGCCGAGAACGTCGACCGCCGCGCCTACGCAGGCAGCGGTGGGAAGACCCCAAGCGCTGAGGAGCTCGCCGAGGGCGCGCGCCTCGTCGGTTTGCGCGCGGAGCTGCTCGACCCGCGTCCAGCTCGTCCCGCCCGCGCCGGATACGTCGATGACGCGGACGCCCCGTTCGCGAAGCTCGTTGACGACCTCCGGACCGATGCCGCAGCCGGTCTCCTTCACGACCAGCCGCTCGCGAAGCTCCCCAGCGAGCCGTCCGATGGCGTCGAGCTGCCCGGTGAAATCGCGGTCGCCGGCCGCCTGGACGAGCTCCTGCGCCGGGTTGAGATGGATGCACAGGCCGTCCGCTCCGATGATGTCGACGAGGCGCAAGGCCGCGTCCGTTCCCCGTTGCACGAGCTGCTGCGCGCCGAGATTCGCGAGGAGCCGCGGAGGCCGCGCGGGGCGGACGTCGAACGTTCCGAGGAGCTCCGGACGATCGAGGACGATCCGCATCGACCCGACGCCGAAGGCGACTCCCTCCTCTTCCGCGACGCGAGCGAGATCGCGGTTGACCTGCCCCGCCCGCTCGGTGCCTCCCGTCATGCCGGTGATCATCAGAGGCGCCCGCAGGCGGCCTCCGCACAGCTCGGCGGAGAGCTCGATGTCGGAGAGCTTCAGCTCGGGAAGCGCGCGATGCACGAGCCGGACGCAGGAGAAGAGCGCATCGGTCTCGTCGGGCTCGACCTCCTCGCGCGCCGCGAGGTCGAGGTGTTCCGCCTTCCGCTGGCCGAGGTCGTCATGCACGCTGCAGCGGTCTAGCACAACGGCGCGGACTCCCGTCGCACGACGCCACGCATCCGCGATGGTCCAGAACAGGATCCCCACGACCTACGAACGCCAGCCCCTGTGTCGATCTGGCACCGCGGCTCGCGACGTGCGAGGAGGAAGGCGATGGCGGTCTTCCGGGACGTCACGGGTCGGCGCGGCACCGCGGTGAAGCTCGCTTCGGTGGTCGGGGGAGTCGTTGCCGCCGCGGCCCTCGGCGTATTCCTCGTCTCGGTGTTTCCGGCGCCATGGACCCGGCGCGGGGCGGTGGCGCCAGAGCCCGCGCCCCCTCCGCGCTCCTCGACGCCGGCGGGCCGTCCTCTCGAATCGCGGGCGCGAGAGGCGGACTACCGGAAGGAGGAGCAGCGGCTCCGCACCCTTCTCGCCCAGGCGCAAGCAGCCCAGCACCGGCGCAGAGTGTCGCCTTCCTCCGAGCCCGTCCTCGCCGCCTTCGTCGTCAACTGGGATCCGGCTAGCCTCCGATCGCTGCAGCAACACGCCGATCAGCTGACCCACGTCATGCCGGAGTGGATCCGGCTGCAGCCGAACGGGGAGCTTCTCGTCGAGGAGGACAGCAGGGTTTCGCAGGCGGCGCAGAAGCTCGACGTCGTCCCCACGCTCTCGAACTACGCGGGGGACAGGTTTTCGCGGCAAGTAGCGCGGACGGTGCTCGCGACCGACGCCTCCCGCCGCGATCTGGCGCGGCGGCTCGCGGCGCTCTGCGACGAGCGCGGGTTCGCGGGCATCAACCTCGATCTGGAGAACCTCGACGCCGCTCTCTGGCTGCAAGAGGCCCAGCTCGTCGAGGCCGCCTGGGCCGAGATGCATCCCCGCGGCTTGCTCGTCACGGTCGACGTCCCCGCCGAGCCGCGCGGCGTCCCCATCCAACGGCTCGCGGCCTCCTCCGACTTCCTGGTGGTGATGGCCTACGACGAGCACGCCTCGAGCGACAACCCCGGCCCCATCGCGACTCCCGAATACGTGGCCCGCGCGGCGGGCGAGTATCTGCGGCGCGCGCCGGCGGACAAGATCGTCCTCGCCATCGGCGCGTACGGCTACGACTGGCCCCTCGACGCGGACGGCGACACCGCGAAGCCAGCGGAAGAGCTCTCCTACGTGCAGGCCCTCGAGACGGCGCGCGAGAACGAAGTGCCGATCGAGTGGGACGACAAGGCCCGCTCGTCGTCGTTCGAGTACGACGACGACGACGTCACGCCTCCGCAGAAGCACCACGTACGGTTCCAGGACGCTGTGGCCGCGGCCGCGCAGCTCGAGCGCGTGAAAGGCCTCGGCCTGCGCGGGACGGCCATCTGGCGGCTCGGCGCCGAGGACCCGAAGCTGTTCGATCTCTTCGCGCGCGCTCCGGCACCGCGCCTCTTCGACGAGGCGTCCGCGAAGGATCGGCTGCAAGGGACGATTCCCAACTCCCCGGACGACGTCGAGCTGTCCGGTGAGGGCGAGCTGATCACGCTCAAGGCAGCTCCCCAGCCCGGCCGCCGCAAAGTGAGCTGGAACGACGACGGCACCGTGAAGCGGGTCGACTACGAGCAGTACCCGTCGGGTTGGATCCTGGAACGGAAAGGCGGAAAGCCGTCGGGGAAGATCGCCATCACCTTCGACGACGGCCCCGACGCGACCTGGACGCCGCGCATCCTCGACGTGCTCAAGTCCCGCGGCGTCCACGCCGCCTTCTTCCTCATCGGCGAGAATGCCCAGGCGAATCCCGATCTGGTGCGCCGCGAGTTCGCCGAGGGCCATGTGATCGGGAACCACACCTTCACGCATCCCGATCTGTCGCGCGTCTCGCCGCTGCGCTTCGAGGTCGAGTTGAAGGTGACGGAGAAACTGCTCGAGTGGATCACCGGCCGGCAGCCGAAGCTGCTCCGGCCGCCCTATCACTCCGACGAGTCCCTCGACGATCCCGTGAACGCGCAGGTGATCTCCCGCGCCTCCGCGCTCGGCTACCTGACGCTCGGGCAGAACATCGACCCGGAGGACTTTGCGCAGACGGACCCGCAGGAGATCGCGCGCCGCGCGCTCGCGCAGGCGAAGAACGGCAGCGTCCTCCTCCTCCACGACGGAGGCGGAAACCGGGCGGCGACCGTCGCGGCGCTGCCGCTCATCCTGGACGGCCTCGCGAAGCAGGGCATCCGGGTCGTCTCACCCGAGGAAGTGACCGGGATGTCGCGCGAGGCGCTCCTTCCGCCCGCGCCGCGGGCCGCCATCACCGCCCTCGTCGAGGGAGCGGACATGGTCGTTTTCGGCGTCCTCTCCGCGCTGGCGCGGATGCTCGGGCCCGCGTTCGCCCTCGCCATCGGACTCCTCGCGCTGCGCGGGTGCCTCCTCGCGGTGCTCGCCCCGCTCCAGGCCCAGCGCGCGCGGCGAACCGTTTTCGCGCCTTACCGGGGTACCGTTTCGGTGGTGGTACCGGCTTACAACGAAGAGCAGGTCATCACCCGCACCGTCGAGACCCTCCTCGCGCAGGAGCCAGAGGTCCTCGAAGTGGTGTGCGTCGACGACGGATCGAAGGACCGCACCCTGCAGGTATTGCGGGACAAGTTCGAGTCCCACCCCCGGGTCCGCATCCTGGCGAAGCCGAACGGCGGAAAATCGAGCGCCCTCAACCTCGGATTCTCGGAGGCTCGCGGAGACGTCGTCGTCGCGCTCGACAGCGATACCCTGTTCGCGCCGAATACCGTCGCGCTCCTCACCGCCCCCTTCTCGGATCCCAAAGTAGCGGCCGTCGCCGGCAACGCGAAAGTCGGCAATCGCATCAACCGGATCACCCGCTGGCAGGCCCTCGAGTACGTGACGGCGCAGAACCTCGAGCGGCGGGCGTGGGACCTCGCGAAGGCCGTCCCCGTCGTGCCGGGCGCGGTAGGCGCGTGGAGAAGGGCAGCGGTCCTCGAGGAGGGAGGGTTCCACGAAGATACCCTCGCCGAGGACACCGACCTTACCCTCCGCCTCATCGCGAAGGGCCTGCACGTCGTCTACGCGGAGAACGCCCTCGCCTACACCGAGGCGCCCGAGACAGTGCGCTCGCTCCTGAAGCAGCGGTTCCGCTGGACGTACGGCGTCCTGCAGGCCTGCTGGAAGCACAAGGGCCGCCTCTTCCGTCGCGGCGGCGGCGTCCTCGGGTGGGTCATCCTGCCCACATTCGCGATCTATCAATTCCTCGTCCCGCTCGTGGCGCCGGTCGTCGATCTGCTCCTCGTCCTTGCCATCGCCCGCGGCCGCGGCCTCGCCACCGCCGGCTACTACCTGCTCTTCTTCGCGCTCGACCTCGCCCTCTCCGCCGTGGCGGTGCTGCTCGAAGGGGAAGACCTGAAGCTCCTCCTCGGCCTCTTCGTGCAGCGGATCCTGTACCGGCAGATCCTCTGGCTCGCCCTGGTGAAGTCGCTCTGGACGGCAATCGCCGGATTCGCGGTGGGCTGGGGGAAATTGGCAAGGACGGGCTCCGCGCAGGTCGGCAGCGCGCGCCGCGCTTGAGAGCAAGCGACCTCGTCGCTATAGGACGTCCATGCGGATCGCTCTCGTACAGATCGACACGACTGTCGGCGCTTTCGCCGAGAACGCCCGGGCGATCGTCGAGCAGAGCGAACGAGCGGCCGATGCAGGCGCCGACCTCGCCCTCTTCCCCGAACTGACCCTGTGCGGCTACCCGCCCAAAGACCTTCTCGGGCTGCGGGAGTTCGTCGATCGGCAGATGAAGGCGCTGGAAGAGCTTGCCCGCTCCCCGGTCTTCTCGCGCGTGCCGGCCCTGGTGGGATTCGCGGAGCCTCATACCGGAGAAGGCGCCGGTCTCTTCAACGCCTGCGCGCTCCTCTCTGGCGGGAAGATCGCGGCGGTCGCGCGCAAGACCCTCCTACCCAACTACGACGTGTTCGACGAAGTGCGCTATTTCGATCCGTCGCCGGTGGTGACGGTGCTGCCGATCGCCGGCGTGAACGTGGGGGTCTCCATCTGCGAGGACCTCTGGAACGACAAGTTCTTCTGGCAGAAGCCGCGCTACCTGCGCGATCCCATCGAGGAGATCTCCGCGAGAGGGGCGCAGATCCTCGTCAACCTTTCCGCTTCTCCGTACGCCCTCGGCAAGCCGCAGCGAAGGCGCGAGATGGCCTCGGCCGCGGCGCGAAGGCACGGGATGCCCATCGCGCTCTGCAACCTGGTCGGCGGAAACGACTCCATCGTCTTCGACGGCCACTCGATCGCGGTGACCGCCGCCGGCGACGTCGTCGTCCAGGCTGCCGGGTTCGAGGAGGCTTTCGCAGTCGCCGAGCTAGCACCTCGCGCGGCGCCCAGGCCGGCCAGGAGCGGCGGCGCTCCGCTCGGGAAGCAGGCCGCCGATCCGGCGCAGAAGGCGTCGTCGACCGTCTCGCCCGCCGCGTCGCCGTCGCCGCCCTCCGCTCTCGCGGTCGTCTCCGCTTACGAGCTCGATCTCTCGGACGCGGGCTGCGCCGAGCTCGCGGCTGCGCTGACGCTCGGAATCCGCGACTACGCCCGCAAGACTGGATTCCGCTCTGCGGTACTCGGACTCTCGGGCGGCATCGATTCCGCGCTCACGGCCGTGCTCGCCGCGCGCGCGCTCGGCCGGGAAAACGTGACCGGAATCGCCATGCCGTCCCGGTACACGGCGAACATGAGCAACGAGGACGCCGCGGTCCTTGCCGAGCGGCTCGGGATCCACTTCCACACCATCGCCATCGAGGCGATCTTCTCCGCCTATCTCTCCGCGCTCGAGCCGATCTTCCGCGGGCGCAAACCGGACGTGACCGAGGAGAACCTGCAGGCGCGCATCCGCGGGATGCTCCTCATGGCGTTCTCGAACAAGACCGGCGCGCTCCTTCTCAGCACCGGCAACAAGAGCGAGCTTGCGACCGGCTTCTGCACCCTCTACGGCGACATGGCCGGCGGACTCGCCGCCATCGGCGATCTCTCGAAGACGGCGGTCTACGCGCTCTCGCGCTGGTTCAACCAGCAGGGCACCGAGGTCATCCCCGCCCGGATCCTCACGCGACCGCCCACGGCGGAGCTGCGCGAGAACCAGACCGATCAGGACACGCTGCCCCCGTACGACGAGCTCGACCGTGTGCTCCGCGGGCACGTCGAGGAGCATCTCGGCGTCGGCGAGCTGACGCAGCGCGGCCTCTCCGCCGACCTCGTCCGGCGGGTGCTCAAGCTCGTCGTGCAGAGCGAATACAAGAGGCGGCAGGCGGCGCCTGCGTTGCGCGTCACGGCCAGGGCGTTCGGCGAAGGCTGGCGGTTCCCCATCGCGCACGGGTACCGCCACTGAAAGGAAGTTCGGTACGCGGTTGGAAAGTTTTGGCCGCGCGGCGGGTTCCCAGGGTCTCAGACCGGCGTCCCCCACGAAGGGGAGGCCGCCCGCCCTCTCGCCTTGTGGGCGACCGGCCGGGCGTGTGAATTGCATCGCCACCTCAGGCATCCAACGAAGCGGAGAAAAGGACATGAGCACCCGCCTGAACACCTTGATTCTCGCCGCCTTCGCCGTCAGCACCCTCGGTGGCTGCATCGTCGAACGGCAAACCGTTCGCGACGAGCCCCAGGCAGCGGCCTTGCCAGCGCCTCCGCCGCCCCCGAGCGACGAGGTAGACGCCCTGCCGCCCGCTCCACAAGCGGCGGCTCCCGAACCGGGCGCCGAAGTCGACGAGCAGGTCTTCGTGGAGCGGTTGTCTCCTTACGGACATTGGGACTTCGTCCCGGACTACGGCCAGGTCTGGGTACCGGCCGTTGCCACCGGATGGCGCCCGTACTGGTACGGCCACTGGGTCCTGACCGAGTGGGGCTGGACCTTCGTGTCCGAGGATCCCTGGGGCTGGGCGACCTACCACTACGGCCGCTGGGGCTTCACCGCCGGAACGGGCTGGTTCTGGGTTCCGGGCAGGGTGTGGGGCCCGGCCTGGGTGTCCTGGCGCTACGGCGACGGCTACTGCGCCTGGTCGCCGCTCGGGCCTCGCGGTTACGTCTACGGTTACTCCTCTCCGGCCTGGGTCGCCGTGCGCCAGGAGCACTTCACCCAGCCCATCGTCCGCTACGGCGTGGTCGGCGCCCGGCAGACCGCTCCCATCGTCCAGCGGGCGCAGGCCCTTCCCGCGCCGCGCAGTCGTCCGGTTCCTGGCGCCCACTTCGGTCCTCCCGTTGCGTCAGTCGCCGCCGCGACCAGGCAGCCTGTCCATCCCGTGAGGGCCGCCGCGGTGATTCCGCGGCCGGCGCCGGTGCCGAGGACGTCCGCCGGACGTCCGGGCGGAGTCGCGAGGTCCGCTCCCGTCGAGGCCGCACCGCGTTCGCGGCCGTCCGCGCCCGTCGAGGCTGCGCCGCGTTCGCGGTCGTCCGCCCCCTCGTCGCCGGGCGCGCCCTCCACCGCGCCTTCCCGTGGTGAGTCCGGCTCGTCGGGCCGCGCTCAGCCGCGTGCGTCGCCGCCGCCTGCCGCGGCGCCTCATGCCGCTCCGGCGCACGGACCTTCCACTTATCGGATGGAGCCTTCCGGGGCTGCGCGCTACGGCGGCGGCCCCGCGCCGAAGGCATCGCCGGGGCGCGCCTCGGCCGCACGGCGCGGCGGCAATCGCGGTCGCTGAGTAGTAGCAGACGCAGTCGGTCGCTCCCGGAAAGGGCACCTTTGCCGCCTCCCCGCCGCAGTGTAGAGAAGGCTGCCATGCCCTTGCGCGTCTGTGCGGTCCTGGCCCTCGCCTCGCTGTGCGTGGCGGGGGCCGGCTGCGGCGACGTCACCTGCAACTCGATCACCCCGGCCGCAGGCAGCATCTGCGTTCCGAACGTCATCCAGCCCGATCAGAACAGCGCGATCGAGGTGCGCGAAGAGTGCGGGCTGTGCTCGGCGATTCCGAGTTGCGACGCCATCCTGCGGAACGGCGCCGTCTACCTCACGCTGAACTCCCAGATCTGCAACGACGTGAACCCGAATTGCGCCTCGCAAGGTTGTCCGCAGCGCGTGGTGCGCTGCACGTTGCCGGCCCTCGCGGCGGGCAGCTATCCGCTGATCGTGACGGGCACGCAGAATTATCTCCTCACCGTGCAGCAAGGCGGCCAGTCGAGCTGCAAGCTCCCCGCGGTGACGCAGTAGCCCTCCACGATGACCGCCCTCGTCGAGGTGCAGCGGGTCGCGGTGATCGGTGCGGGCACGATGGGCACCGGCATCGCGCAGGTCGCCGCCCGGGCCGGGTATCGCACCGAAATCTACGACGCCGCCTTCGGCGCGGCGCGCCGGTCGATCGACCGCATCGGCGAATCGCTCGCGCGTGCCGTCGAGAAGGGGAAGTGCACCCAGGAGGAGCGCGAGGCAACGCTCTCGCGCCTGTCGATCGCCGCCGATCTGGAAACCGCCGCCTCCGGCGCGGACCTCGTGATCGAAGCCGCGCCGGAGGACCTCGCGCTCAAGCGCGACCTTTTCGGCCGGTTGTCGAAGGCCGCGCGAAGCGATGCGATCCTCGCTTCGAACACCTCTTCGCTTCCCGTCACCGCCATTGCGGCGGCGACCAGCCATCCAGGCCGGGTCGTCGGGCTCCACTTCTTCAATCCCGTTCCGGTGATGAAGCTCCTCGAGATCGTCCAGGGCGAGCGCACCGACCCGATGGTGGTGACGGCCTGCCGCGCCATCGGCGCGCGTCTCGGCAAGGAGGTCGTGGTCGTCCGCGACGCGCCCGGCTTCGCCACGAGCCGCCTCGGCATCGCTCTGGCCCTGGAGGCCATGCGCATGGTCGAGGAGGGAGTCGCCTCCGTCGAGGAGATCGACCGCGCCATCGAGCTCGGTTACGGGCACCCGATGGGGCCGCTCAGGCTGACGGACCACGTCGGGCTCGACGTCCGCCTCGCCATCGCCGAGCACCTCCTCTCGGAGCTCGGCGAGCGCTTCCGGCCGCCGCAGATCCTCCGGCGCATGGTCCGCGCCGGAAAGCTCGGCAAGAAAAGCGGCGAAGGGTTCTACAAGTACTGAATCACGTCGCGGACAGGAGCTCGGGAAGCCTGCGAGCGAATTCGCCCTTCGCAAGCACCTGATCCGCTCCCGCCGCCCTCGCCGCCGCGATGATGTCCGCCTTTTCGTGGCCGACGTAGCCGATCACGAGGATCGACGGCTGCGCCGCCTTCACCGCGCGCACCGCCTCGATGGCGTCGAAATGGCGCGCGTCGAGGTCGATGAGGAGAACGTCCGCCTTCTCCTTCGCCACGTGATCGGCGGGCGGGGTGCCTCGCGGCACCCAGGAGATGGGCTTTCCCTGCGCGGCTGCGTTCACCTTCGAGGAGAACATCAGGTCGTGGATGGCGGCGACGATCTTCATGCGCAGACTCCCGCGCCCGGGCGCGAACCGTACGGCAGGCCGAGCACCGTGGCGATCCTGCCATCTTCCAGCGCAACCTTCGTTCCGGGCGCCATCAGCTCGCGATGGACGTATCCGAGGAGGACGGCGACGTCTCCGAGTTGCAGCGCCGACGTCACGCGGCCGCGTTTTCCCTGCGCCGCGCGCTTCGGATCGAGCCGCGCCCCGACCGGCGGCGCCGCCCCGTCCACCTGGAGCCGGACGAGGTTCCAGGACACCCTCCCGCGGAACGTCGCCATGGCGATCACCTCCTGGCCGACGTAGCAGCCCTTCTCGAACGAGATCTCCCGATCGAGCCCCGCTTCGACGGGCGTCGATTCCTCGTCGAGCTCGGTGCCCCAGGCCGGAAGCCCGATGGCGACCCGATATGCCTCCACGGCCGCGGGGTCCGCCGCCGGAAGGGCTGCCACCAGCTCGCGGGCACGGGATTCGGAAACGAGGAGCATGAGGCCGAGCGGCGAAGGCGCTCCTGTCACGTCGGGGAACTGCCGGAGGGGCTCCTCGCCGGGACAGAAGAGCATCCGGCGCAGGCCCTCGGCGTGAGACATCTCGCAGTTCTCCATGATGAGGAGCCGGTCGAGATGCGCCTGCAGGGCGTCGATGCGGGCCGGAAGCGTCAGAACGACGATCTCCTCCGGAAGCCGGAAGATGGTCCCCTCGGCGACCAGCCTCCCCTTCCCGTCGAGAAAGCTGCCCTCCGCGCCGGAACCGTACGGAATTGCCGCTACGTCGGCGGTCTGCATGCCCTGCATCCACTTCTCGCGGTCCGGCCCGATGACGCGCAGCGCCGCGGCGGGGCCGAGATCGAGAAGACCCGTCGGAGGCGAGGGCAACCGCGCCGGCGCTGTTCCGTGGGACGGCGTGTAGGATGTGCGTACGTAGCCGGCGAGCGAAGGCGCTCGTTCGAGCGCCTGCCCGGGCGCCGCCGGCTGGGGAACCCGATCTTCCGTGCTCTTGAAGGTGACGTTGGGACTCATGCGGTTACACTCCGGGGCGGCCTACGGGGAGGCTTCATGAACGGGAAGCCGGACGAGAGCACGGTCCTCGCCGCCAACGACGACATCTTCCTCACGCCCGAGCGCACCGCGCGCGTGGCCGCGTCGATCGACGATCCGTGCGACGAAGGCGGGTTCGATCAGTTCTGCCGCGACAAGAACGGCACTCTTTGCCGGTTCCACGAGAAGTACTGTGTCGCTCCCGACTATCCCTGCATCGACAGGCTCCGCCATTTCGTGGCGGTGAGCTTCCTCGAGGAGATCGCGGCGCGGCGAGCCAGGGAAGGCGGAAACGCGTAGCTCACTCCATCGCATCGAGCGCCTCCAGGAGCACGTCTTCCGGCAGGAGCGGCGCGACGCCTCCGCCGCCGACGATGTTCACGACCCTCCCCGAAGCTCCGCGCACGACGGAGCCGCCCTCGGGGACTCCAGGGACGAGCGAAGCGTACGTGCTGATGTCGAGATGCAGGGGGCCGCTCACGGCGCCTTGCGGTCGCGCGACGAAACGCTCGATCGCCGGCGCGTCGATGAGCTCCTGGACGACCCAGCTGCCGGGCTCTTCGCCGCGAGCAGCGCGGAGCGCGAGCCGGAAACCGTCGGGCTGCGCTTCCCGCCCGATGACCACGCTCTTGCCGCCGTAGTCGTGTGACCGTTTGAGGATGACGCCGTCGCCGTCTCCAAGCTCGGCGTCGGTGACGTCGTCGAGCAGCCGCGTCCACGGCACGAGCGACTGCACGGCGTCCTTCTCCTCGGTGCTCAGCGCCCGCGACGAAGGCGCCGCGAGCGACAGCTCGGCGAGGAGACCCTTCGTCTCCAGCCACCCGTCGACACGGTTCCAGATGCCGTATCGGGCGGGATCGAGGAACGCCTGTGCAAGGAGGCTCTGCGGCTCGACGTAGCGGGCGAAGATGTGGCGGTAGATTCCTCCCTCCCCGTCGAGCACCACGTCGGCCGGAGTGACGGGCCTCGCATCGCAACCGCGATCGCGGAACCGAGCGGCGAGGCCCTGCATCTCGGGGAGCTGTGGGTCACCCGGTCGATGCAAGAGCTGGACGCGCATCGGCGGCTTGCGCCCCGCGGCGCGGGCCGCCGCGAGGAACGAATCGGCCACCCAGGCGGCGTTGCTGTGGGCGCGCCCGAAGAGCCCTTCGCGTCGGAGCGCGGTCAAGAACCCGCGAGAGGCGGCGTCGGAGTACACCGGCATCGCCGGGATGGTCGCGTTGACCTCGAGCGCCCGCGGCCGGCCGCTCCGATCCACGAACCAGTCGACGCGGGAGATGACCAGCTCTTCCGCCTCGCGGGAGCGGAGCCGTAGCGCTTCGTGCTCGAGGGGAGAAAGGTGCGTGAAGAGCAGCCTGGCCTTCTCTGGCCTCCCGTCGAGGACTTCGCGCGCGACCTTCACCAGCGCGGAGACGACCAGACGGGCCGCTCGGCCGAGGCTCGACAGCTCGTCCCGCGGCAATGCCACGGGGGAGAGGATGAGCGGGATGGGGTCGCTTCCCCGGAGGAGGCCAGCCTTGCCGGCCTCGCGCAGCGCTTCCTTCGCGAACGCCTCGCGCCGGGGACCGGGCATCGCGGCGATCCGGTCGTGCGCCGCGGCGCTGGCGCCAGTGAGCTCGAAGAGGTGCACGCGCAAGTCCATGGCGCGTGACCATAACCTGCGCCCGTCCGGGGCGCAGGCGGGCCGTGTGTCGCCTAGGCGGGCTGCGCGGCTCCGACGGGCTGTTCCGAGGGATTCGCAGGTACGAGCACCAGCTCCGTCACTTCGGGACGCGCCCCGATCCGGATCATCGGCATCACCGTGCCGGCGCCGCGATTCACGTACAGGAAGCTCGTCCCCGCGCGATAGAGGCCCGCGACGAAGGGCGTGATGAAGCGCGCGAGCGAGAGCGATCGGTGGAGCCACAAGAGCGCCACCTGGCCGCCGTGCGTATGTCCCGAAAGCTGAAGCTGGACGCCTGCCCGCTGCGCGAGCGGCCAGGTGTTCGGCTGGTGGGAGAGCAGCACGGTGGCGGCTCCTTCGGGCCTTTCGCGGAGCGCGGCCGCGAGGTCGAACCGTCCGGACCAGGGGTCGTCGACGCCGCAAAGCCAGAGGTCGTCTCCGCCCCGGCGCAGGACGACGCCGCGATTGCGGAGCACCTGGATGCCCGCGTTCTCGAGCGCGTGCTCGACCGCATCCGCGCCCGCCCAGAAGTCGTGGTTCCCGAGGATCGCGAAGGTCCCGAAGGGCGCCTTCACTTCGGCGATTGCTTCAGCGGCTTGGCGCGCGAAGGCGTGGGAGTTGTGAACGATGTCTCCCGTCACGACCAGCAGATCGGGAGAGAGCCGGCCAGCGCGGCGGGCGATCCCGCGCAGCCGCTGGGCGGTCACGTGGCGGCCCGAGTGGAGGTCGGAAAGCTGGACGATGCGCGCTCCCCACCAGCCACGGGGAAGACCGGCGACCGGCACTTCCACCCGCTCACGGCGAAGGACGCGGGCGCCGAACAGCGTCCCGTAAGCGGCGAGGGCGTAGGGAGAAAGGGCGAGCCAGACCGGCATCGGTCCGGGCTTCACGAACATCGACCCGATTCCCCAGAAGAAGAGCAGGATCGCGTAGAAGACGCTGCCCAGCCAGAATGCCGTCCAGGTGGTCTGCACGAGCGCAGCGAGGATGCGGGGCAGCCGCACCCGGCGCTTGCGCCGCACGACCTCGAAGGCCATCGGCACGTTGAGGAGGAGCAGGACGCCCGGGACCGAGAACGACAGCCAGCGAACGCCGTGGTCGCTCAGGTACCGGCACAAGTCCGCCGCGGCGATTCCCTGTGGGAGCAGCGTCAGCGCGAGCAAGGTGAGATAGAAGCGGGCGCGGCGCATCGTGAGACCCTAACCGATGCGGCTCACCGTCGCATTCCGCGGTGGTCCGCGCGGGGTGGGAGCAGGTAGGCAAGGACGTTGTTCGCCGGAGGCCGGCGTGCGTAGGTTCCTCGACGTGCCCTGGCAACCTTGGCTTGGTGCGGTCCCGTCCAAGACGGCGACCACGTTTCGTGTGTGGGCCCCGAAGGCATCGGCGCTGTCGGTGCGTGTCGTCGATGGTCCCACGGCTGCCCTGACCGCCGACGGTGAAGGCTACTACTCCGCTACGCTGGAAGGGGTGCGGCCGGGCGCGCGCTACTTGTACCGGTTTCCGGACGGGCGGGAGCGCCCGGATCCCGCCTCGCTCTCGCAACCGGAAGGCGTGCACGGTCCGAGCGAAGTGATCGATCTGGCCGCGATCGCGCCGAAGTCGAAAGGTCCGGGCACGGAGCTGCGCAGGCTGGTTTTCAGCGAGATCCACCTCGGCACTTTCACCGCGGGTGGAACGGCGGAGTCTGCGGTCGGACGTTTTCGCGACCTGCGGGAGGCCGGGTTCACGGCGGTCGAGGTGATGCCCGTCGCGGCGTTTCCGGGCGCGCGAAACTGGGGATATGACGGCGTCGCAGCGTTCGCCGCGCATTCCGCCTACGGAGGCCCGGCGGGGCTCGCACGCCTCGTCGACGGCGCGCACGCGGAGGGCCTCTGCGCTTTCCTCGACGTCGTCTACAACCACTTCGGCCCCGAAGGAAACTACCTGGGCGAGTTCGGGCCGTACTTCACCTCGCGGCACAAGACGCCCTGGGGCGACGCCATCAACTACGACGGCGACGATTCCCGCCCCGTCCGCCGTTTCGTGGTCGAGAACGCGCTCCGCTGGGTCGCTTCCGCGGGAGGCGGATTCGACGGGCTGCGTCTCGACGCCGTCCACGGGATCGTCGACGACTCCAAGATCCATATCCTGCGCGAGTTGCAGGAAGCCGTGCAGCGGGAAGCGAAAGAGACCGGCCGCACGATCCACGTCGTCGCCGAGAGCGATCTCAACGACGTGCGCCTCGTCGAACCGATCGAGAAAGGCGGCTACGCTCTCGACTCCGCCTGGGCGGACGACTTCCACCACGCGCTGCACGTGGCGGTCACGGGAGAGTCGCAAGGCTACTATCGCGACTTCTCCTCGCCGCTCGCGGATCCGGTCGACGCGCTCGCGCTGGCGCTGCGCGAGGGCTGGTACTACTCGGGCCGCCATTCGCCGCACCGCGGGCGTCCGCACGGCACGCCGGCCGCCCATCTGCCGGGCCGGCGCTTCGTCGTCTGCGCGCAGAACCACGACCAGATCGGGAACCGCGCACGCGGAGAGCGCCTCTCGGAGCTGACCACGCCCGGAGGGCTTCGGGTGGCCGCCGCGCTGGTCGCCCTCTCGCCCTCGCTCCCTCTCTACTTCCAGGGCGACGAATGGGGCGCGACCGAGCCGTTCCTGTACTTCGTCTCCCACAGCGATCCCGCTCTGGTCGAGGCGGTGCGCAAGGGCCGGCGCGAGGAGTTCAAGTCCTTCCAGGATTTCGGCGGCGAAGTGCCCGATCCGGACGCGGAGGAGACTTTCCTGCGCAGCCGCATCGACTGGGGGAAGCGATCCGCGCGCGAAGGCCAGGCCGCGCTGCGCTGGCACACGGCGCTACTCGCCTTGCGTCGCGACCACCCCGCGCTACGGGACGATCGGCGCGACGCGCTCGACGCACGGGCCCAGGGAAAGGCGCTGGTCATGCGCCGGGTCAACGAAGGCAAGGCCGTCGCGGTCGTCGCGCTCTTCGCCGAGGAGCAGAGCAGCGTCGACCTGGGAGAAACGGGGTGGCGCATCCTGCTCGATTCGGGCGCACCCTCGTTTCGCGTCTCGGAAGACGCGGAACCCGCGCGGCTGGACGGAAGCATGCTCCGGTTGTGCGGGCGGCACGCAGTGGTGCTGGAGAAGGTCGCGTGATGCAGACGCCGGACCGGGTGCGGGTGATTCCACTCGGCACTTCCGCCGGGCGGCCGACGCTCAGCCGGGCGGCTTCCGCTCTCGCCATCGCCACCGACGGCGCCTGGATCCTCTGCGACTGCGGCGAGGGAGCCCAGCTCACCGCGCTGCGGGCGGGACTTTCACTCTCCCGGCTCGATGCCGTCCTCGTCACGCACCTCCACGGCGACCACTTCAACGGCCTGCCCGGCCTCCTCGGCACTCTCGGCCTGGAGGGCCGCGAGCGCCCCATCGTGGTCGTCGGGCCCCAGGGGATCGCGGGCGTCCTCGAGATGCTGGGGAAGGCGGGAGCGATTGGCACCGGCAACATGCCGGTCAAGGTGATCGAGCTTTCCGGTCCGGGAGCCTCCGCCCTCGACTGGCCTCTCGGAGCCGCAAGCATGTTCCATGTGGTCTTCCACCCTCTCGTGCACAGGGTGGCGACCTTCGGCTACCGGGTATCGCTGCCCGATCGGCCGGGCAGCCTCGACGCCGACGCTGCCGCCGCCGCGGGCGTCCCGCGCGGTCCGCTCATGGCGGAGCTGAAGGCGGGACGGTCCGTCGAGCTGCCGTCGGGAAAGCGGATCCATCCCGGCGGATTCGTCGGCCCGACGCGCCGCGGACCGGTGGTCGCGTACGTACTCGATTGCGTTCCCTGCGAGGGGGCGGTGGTTCTCGGGCGCCTCGCGGACGTCCTCGTCCACGAATCGACTTACGAGCATGCGCGTGCGGCGCTCGCGCACGAGCGGGGCCATACCACCGGTGTCGAGGCGGCCAGGATCGCGCGCGACGCCCGGGCGCGGACGCTCCTCCTCACGCATTTCAGCCCTTCCGTGGAACCGGAGTCCGTCGCGGAAGAGGCGCGCGCGGAGCACCAACGGGTGATTGCGGCCGCCGATCTTTCGCCGATTGAGGTGGGCCCCGTAGAAGTGACGCCGCGTGGCCCGGCGGTCACCTCTTCGGTCGGATAGGGCGGCTCCGTCTCGCCTTCTCGCTCTTGAAGTGGAGAAGGTCCACCGCGGCCGGTTTTTCGGGCGCGACTCGTTCCGCCAGCTCCCGCAGCGCCCTCACTTCCGCCTCTTCGCGGGAGATCCCGAGCGCCCGCGCGATCCGGCCGGCGAGCTGGTCGCGCTCATTGGGGCGAACCTTCCGGGAAGGCGGCTTCAGCGGCAGTCTCATCGGGATGTCCCTTCCACGAATTCCGCGTGGAGCCTGCGGACGCACGCGTCCGACTCCTCGCGCGGAACGAGCGCGGAGATGCGTAGCGGCGAGACGAGGATCGACCGCGGCGGCACCCCGAGGGCCCGGCGGGCGCGCTCGAGCGGCTCGCGCGATGCCCCGACGCCGGAGCCGACCACCGACACCTGCGCGAGTCCCTCTTCGATCCGGGTCCCCGGCGATGCGTGCAGATCGCGCAGGAGCGCGGGAAGGCCGTGCACGTTCTCGAGCGAGATGATGGCGAGCCCCGCGGCGGATCCCTCGCACCAGAGCTCGCGGGGCCAGGCTCCATTTCGTTCCAGGATTCCGGAGACGTCGGTGCAGTCGTCCGCGGCGACCACCAGGATCTCCTTCTCCTGGGTGACGCCGCTGATGCGCAGCTCGCGCGGCCGCCCGGGCACGATGCGGGTGCCCGCACCCGTCTCGAACGTGCTGCGCGCGTGGATGACGATCCCCTTGTCGCGGGCGAACTCGACCGCCTGCGCGTTCAGCACCTTCGCCCCCGCGAGCGAAAGCTCCTGCATCTCGTCGTGAGAGAGCTCGGACAGCTTCCTCCACTGCGGGACCACGCGCGGGTCGGCCGTGTAGACGCCGTCGACGTCGCTGCAGATCTCGCAAAGCTCCGCTTCCAGCGCCGCCGCGAGCGCCACGGCAGTCGTGTCGCTACCGCCCCTCCCGAGCGTGGTGACTTCGCGTTCGCGGGAGACCCCTTGGTACCCGGCGACGATGACCACCTTGCCCTTGCGCAGCTCCTCGTGGATGCGGACCGGGCGCACTTCCAGGATGCGGGCGTTGGTGTGCGCGCCGTCCGTGATGATCCCGCTCTGCGATCCGGTGAAGCTGACCGCGGGAACACCGCGGGCGTGCAGCGCCATCGAGAGAAGCGCCATCGAGATCCGCTCTCCGGCGGTGAGGAGCATGTCGAGCTCGCGGCGGTGGGGATCGGCGGAGACCTTGCGCGCGAGTGCGAGAAGCTCGTCCGTGGTGTCCCCCATGGCGCTCACCACCACCACCACCTGCGACCCTTTGTCCCGGGTGGCGGCGATCCGCTCGGCGACGCGCCCGATCCGGTCGACGTCCGCGACCGAGGAACCGCCGTACTTCTGCACCACGACTCCCACGGCCGCGCAGCATAGCGGAATGCAGCCCTCTTCTGGGCGTTGCAGCGCATCCGCGAGCTGGCCCAAGGTCGGCATCCGATCATCCGCTTGACAGGCGCCTCCCGTGCTCTAGATATTCCCGCCGCCCCCCAGTTAGAAATCGTTCAGTTCAAGGAGTTGCAGCTCATGATCGAAGTCGAGCACCTGGTGAAGAGCTACCGGGAGCTGAAGGCCGTCAACGACATCAGCTTCCAGGTACAGTCGGGCGAGATCCTCGGATTCCTCGGCCCGAACGGCGCCGGCAAGACGACGACCATGCGCATCCTCACCGGAGTCCTTCCGCCCACGAGCGGAAAGGCGAAGGTGTGCGGATTCGACGTCTTCGAGAATCCGATCGAGGTGAAGAGGCGCATCGGATACCTGCCGGAGAACCCGCCGGTCTATACCGACATGACGGCCCGGGCGTACCTGCGCTTCGTCGCTTCCATCAAGGGCGTGCCGCGCAAGTCGCGGGAGAGCGAGATCGAGCGGGTCGCCACCAAGACCAGCTGCACGCAGTTCCTCCACCGCGTGATCGGGAACCTCTCGAAGGGACAGCGGCAGCGCGTCGGGCTCGCCCAGGCGCTTCTCGGCGATCCCGAGGTCCTGATCCTCGACGAGCCCACGGTCGGTCTCGATCCCGCCCAGATCATCGAGGTGCGCGAGCTCATCAAGTCGCTCGCCGGCAAGCACACCATCGTGCTCTCGACGCACATCCTTCCCGAGGTGACCGCCATCTGCCAGAAGGCGCTGATCATCGCCCAGGGCCGGGTGGTGGCTTACGACACGCTGGAAGGCCTGCAGCGCGCCAACGCCGGCGCCGTCACCGCCGACGGCCATCCGGGTCCGATGCCTTCGCTCGAGGAGATCTTCCTCAAGCTCACCTCGGCCTGAAATACCGCCGTTTCAACTTCCAGACCGCGCAAGGCCCACATGAAGAACGCCATCGCCATCGCCAAGAAAGAGCTCAACATCTACTTCGCGACCCCCATCGCGTACGTGATGTTCACGCTCTTCGTCGTCATCGGGTCCTACTTCTTCCTCCGGCTGCTCGGCTCCTACGAGCAGGCATCGCTCATGTACATGCGCTTCAACTCGCCGGAGATGATGAATCGGCTGAATTTCCAGGACGCCATCTTCCGCAACCTGTTCGGCAACCTGGGCGTGATCCTGATCTTCATCATTCCCTTCCTCACCATGCGCCTCGTGGCGGAAGAGAAGCGGCAGAAGACCATGGAGCTCCTCTACACGACGCCCGTGACTCCGGGGCAGATCGTCTGGGGCAAGTACCTCGCCGCGATCCTCATCCTCGTCTGCACCCTGGCGCTCACCCTGCTCTATCCGCTCCTCGTGCAGCTGGTCGCCCGCGACCAGAGCGGCGTCGAGTGGCGGAGCGTCTTGCTCGGCTACCTGGGGCTCTTCCTCCTCGGCGCCGCCTACACGGCGCTCGGCCTCTTCATCAGCTCGCTCACCGAGAGCCAGGTGGTCGCGGCCCTCATCACCTTCGTGGTCCTGCTCATGACCTGGATCATCGGCTGGACCGCCGCCGAGACGGAAGGCACGACGCGCGAGGTGGTCACGTATCTCAGCTCCGTCAGCCACCTCGACTCGTTCAGCCGCGGGACGCTCGATCTCAAGGACCTCGTCTATTTCGTGTCGATCTGCGCGCTCGGCCTCTTCGCCACCCACCGCGCGATCGAGGCGCATCGCTGGAGCTAGGTACATGACTCTCAAGCAGAAGGGACAGGCAGCCGGGTTGTTCGGCGCGGTCGCCGTGTCCAGCGCAGTGTTCACCTGGCTGTTCATCGCCGGGCGCTTCACCGACCCGTACGTCTGGGTGCAGCTCGCCCTCGGCGTCGCCGGCCTCGCCTTCTACGTGGCGACGAACCTCGACACCCTCGGCCGCAGCGTCGCCGGGAGGGGAACCTTCTACGGGATCGTGAGCGGGGTATCGGCGGTCGTGCTCATCGCCGCGCTCGCGGGGCTCAACTACATCGCGGTGAAGAAGTCGAAGACGTGGGATCTGACGAAGGACAAGATCTACACGCTCTCCGATCAGACCACCTCGATGCTGAAGGGCCTCAAGAGCGACGTGCAGATCCTCGCTTTCTTCGGCTCCGCCGACCAGGAGTTCTCCGAGCTCGATCAGCGCCTCAAGCAATACAAGGCCGTCACGGACAAGCTGAAGGTCGAGTTCCTCGACCCGCAGCGGCACGTGAAGGAAGTGAAGGACTACAACATCTCGCAGAGCGGGCCTCGCCTCATCGTCAAGGCGGGCTCCAAGGAGACCCGGGCCAAGGACGTCACGGAGGAGTCCTTGACCAACGCGATCGCGGAGGTGACCCGCGGCTCGGCGAAGAAGATCTACTTCTCGAAGGGCCACGGCGAGCACGCCGTCTCCGACGCCAGCGAGCGCGGCATGAAGCTGTGGGTGGAGAGCCTGAAGAGCGAAGGGTTCCAGGTGGACGAGATCGAGCTCGCCGCCAACAAGGAGATGCCGGCCGACGCGCAGGCGCTCGTCATCGCGGGACCGGTCGCGTCGTTCACGGACGGCGAGATCAAGCTCGTCCAGGGATGGGTCGACAAGGGCGGGAAGCTCGTCGCCATGCTCGATCCAGGCATCAGCACCGGCCTCGAGAAGATGGTCGCGCTGTTCGGCGCGAAGGTGGGAAACGACGAGGTCATCGACACCGAGTCGCAGCAGGCGCAAGTCGCCATCGCCCAGGACTACGCCGACCATCCGATCACCGCGCCGCGCAACTCGCCGTTCGCGCTGGCCGGGATCTTCCCCTTCGCTCGGAGCGTCTCGAAGACGGAGCCCGCGCCGGCGGGGTGGACGGTCGTCGAGCTCGCCAGGACCGGCTCGCGGGCCTGGGGCGAGACCGACGAGGTCAAGGAAGGCGCGAAGGTCGCGTACACGCCGGGCAAGGACCTGAAAGGGCCCGTATCGCTCGCCGTCGCGGCCACCCACGGGACCGGCGAGAACGAGTCGCGAGTCGTGATCTTCGGCAACTCGACCTTCGCGGCGAACGGCTTCTACCGTCTGTCGGGAAACCGCGATCTGGCGATGAACTCCGTCAGCTGGGTCGCGCACGAGGAGGCGAAGATCTCCATCCGCCCGAGGAGCCGGCAGGCGAATCACCTCTTCCTCACGGCCGACCAGAAGCACACCATGACGCTGATGGCGTTCGACGTGCTTCCTTTCAGCCTGCTCTTCGCCGGCCTGCTCGTCTGGCAGACCCGGAAGAGCAGGTGAGCCCCCCATGAAGCAGACGCACAAATCGCTCCTCACCACGCTCGCATTCGTCGTCGTCGCAGGCGCGATCGCGGGTGCCGCCTTCTGGGTGAAGACCGACGTCAGCAAGGAGGAGACGCGGAAGGAGAAGGCCGCCAAGGTCTTCGACGGGCTCGACAAATCGAAGGTTCGCGAGCTTCGCGTCTCCAAGGAAGGCAAGCTCTTCGCCGCCACCTCCCGCCCGGACGACAAGACCTCCTGGAAGCTCACCGAACCCGTTCAGGCCGACGCCGACGGAACCGTCATCGACGCGATGGTTTCCGCGATCGCCGACCTCAAGCAGAAAACCGAAATCGGCGACGGCGACGCCAAGCAGTACGGATTCGATCCGCCCCGCATCGCCGCCACCGTGAAGCTCGACGACGGAAAAGAGCAGTCGCTGGAGGTCGGCGAGACGAACCCGTTCGACAACACCATCTACGTCCGCAAAGGCGGCGAGAAGACGATCCGCGTCGCGGACGGCTGGGCGAAGTCGTCGTTCGAGAAGACGCTCGTGGACCTCCGCGACAAGCGGGTCGCGCATCTCGACGAAGGCACGGAGATCCGCCGGATCCAGGTGACCGGGACCAAGCCGCCCTACACCCTCGAGAAGGAGGGCACGAGCTGGAAGCTCCTCGCGCCGCAAGCGGGCGCCGCCGACTCCGGGACCGCCGATCGCATCGGCAGCGCCGTCCGCGGCCTCCGGGCGACGGGCATCGCCACCGAAAGCGCGGACGCCAAGGCGCTCAAGGAACGCGGGCTTTCACCGGCGAAGATCGAGGTGCGTCTCTCCGTGGCTCCCGCAGGCGGCAAGGACGCCTTCCAGCGGACCATCCTCATCGGGCAATCCGCGCCTTCCTCGCGGTCGGTCGCGGTGAAGACCTTCGCCAAGCGCGACGACTCGCCCACCATCTTCGAGGTGGACGGACAGATCCTCAAGGATCTGCAGAAGGACCCCTTCGATCTGCAGGACAAGTCGCTCGTCCACGCCGACCGCGAGGCGGTGCGCAAGGTCGTGTTCGAGCAACCGTCGGCTCCGAAGATCGTCGTGGAACGGAAGAAAGAGCAGGCGCCGGACGCAGGATTCGCGGACGAGACCTTCACGGTGCTGGAACCGAAGCAAGCGCCCGCGAAGAAATGGAAGCTGTCGAGCGCGCTCTACTCGATTACGGGCCTTCGGGCCGCGGCATTCGACGGAAAGCTCGACGCGGAGGAGCGGGCTTCGCCTGCGACGGGCGTAGGCCGCAGGCCGGAGCATACGGTAACCGAATCGAAGCTCGGGCCGTCCCGGACGATCACGCTGCTCGGTGACGGCGACAAGGTGCTCGCCCGCGTGCGGATCGGCGCGGAGACCAAGGACGGCAAACGCCGTTACGTCGCCGTCGACGGAGAGGACCGGATTGCCGAGGTCGAGAAGGTGTCCGTGGACGATCTGCCCAAGACGGTGGACGACGTCGTCGAGCCGCCGCCCGTCGCCTCGGGCGCCGACGGAGGCACGAAGCTGCAAGCGAGCAATCCGGCGAAATAGGAACTGGACCCGCGGTCGCTTTCTCGTTATGTAACGCGCCCCGCATTGGAGGTCGTTGAATGGCTCGTGTCACCGTCGAAGATTGCCTGCCGCTCGTCGACAACCGGTTCGCGCTGGTCCTTCTCGGCACCAAGCGGGCGCGGCAGCTGATGGCCGGGGCGCGGCCCCTCATCGAGGCGAAGGACAAGCCTCCGGTGCTGGCGCTGCGCGAGGTGGCGACGGGCAAGGTCCGCTTCGACCGGAGCGTCCGCGCCGCTCTCGAGGGGAAGTTCGACACCGACAAGGAACACGGTCCGGTGCCCCCTCCGGGCCACAAGTAGTTCAGGCAACCCAGCCGGGCTGACCTTGCGCGAAAGCAGAGAGCTTCTCGCCGGCGCCCAGCCGGTAGAGCCGGCGCACCTCGCGTAGCAGGCCATCGAGCCGGCCAGCGAGGACGTAGCGGGCTTCGAGCGCCCGGGCGCACGCCGCCGCGAGCGCGGAAGCAAGTCGATACCTATCGATCTCGGAGGCGGAGAGCCCCGGGCGGATCGACGCCCGATCGAACAGCCGATGCCGCAGCGCGGGCGATGCCTTCCGCCTTCCGACCGCCCAGAGCTGGAGCAGCACGGTCAGGTACTTGTCGAGCTCGCCCTGCGCCTCGAGCTCGAGCTGCGAGACCGGACGGCGCGCCCGGGCACGGTGCAGCAGATAGAGGAAATGCGATACGCCTTCGGCGGCGGCGCAGAATCCGGATAGCCGTTCCGCGGTCCAGGGCTCACGTGCGCCCCGGGCGAGCTGCGCAAGGGCGGGCTCGCCCAGAAAGAGCCCGACGCGCAGCTCGTCGCCTGACTCGGAGACGAGAAGCGCCTCGTCGGCGCTCGCCGCGGGGGCGAGCGCCGTGCGCACGGTCTCGTCGACGAGGTAGTCCCTGGCCTGGGCCGTCTCGTCGATGCCGTGGACGGACTGGAGCAAGAGTTGTAACTGCTCGAGGCCCTCGAGAGCGCTCACTGGACGAACCGCTTCCCCGGCGCTCCCACGATGGCAGGGACGCCCTGCTCGCGCAGGAGCACCCCGACACGGGCATTGCCGGTCTTCATCCACTTCTCGTACAGACGGACGAGGCCGGTATCGGAGTTGAGCAAGGTCCGCTCCGCGACCTCGTTCAGCACCTCGACGAGCTTGGAGAACTTCTCCGACAGCTCGTTCCAGAGCGATGGCTCGGCGCCGCGCCGGGCGGCGACGTCGCCCAGGGCATCGTACGCGCGTCCGCCCATCTCGATGTAGTAGTCCACGTCGACGGCGCCGCGGTTCAGGCACTCGCCGAACATTCCGGAGACGAACAGCGAAGTGTCGCCGAGCCTGCGGAGCATCCGGGCGCGCTGCACGGTTTCCTCCGCGTCCAGGGCGTCCTTCAGCAGCAGCGCGAGGGGCCGCTGGTGGAGGGTGCCGTCGTCCTCGCGCTCGAGGAGCGACTCCGTCTGCACGAAGGCGCCGAGCAGGTTGGCGAGGTAGAGCTCGGTCGCCTGCTGGACGCTCGCGCGCTGGTTTTCCAGCGCCAGGGAGATGATCTGCCGGAAGAAGTCGTGCACGCTCGCCGCGAACAGCACCTTCCTACCGCCATCTCCCATCCAGCCCACCTCCTCCTTGAGTACATCATGGGGGTCGGTGCGATCGGCAGACAAGCGGGGGAGAGTGCCAACGGCTCCGACCTTGGGCGCCGCTTCGTTTCACGAGGGGTTGACAGGCGCTGCTAGCCGGTTACATTGCGCCCGCCTTTGGCACTCAGGGTCAAGGAGTGCCAAGCCCGCTTCCCATTGTCATAGCAAGGAGAAACCCAATGAAGATTCGGCCTCTGCAGGATCGCGTGATCGTCAAGCGCGTGCAGGAGGAAGAGAAGACCAAGGGCGGCATCATCATCCCGGACACCGCCAAGGAAAAGCCGGTCGAGGGCGAGGTCGTCGCGGTCGGCAACGGCAAGGTCCTCGAGGATGGCAAGGTCCGTCCCCTCGACATCAAGGTCGGCGATCGCGTGCTCTTCTCGAAGTACGCCGGGACGGACATCAAGATCGAAGGCGAAGAGCACCTGATGATGCGCGAGGAAGACATCCTCGGCGTCATCGAGAAGTAGACCCCGCTTCCCCGCAGAATCGGAGACTAGAGAAATGGCTGCCAAGGAAATCTTGTTCGACGTCCGCGCGCGGGAGACCATCCTCAAGGGGGTCAACACGCTCGCCGACGCAGTGAAGGTCACGCTCGGGCCCAAGGGCCGCAACGTCATCATCGAGAAGACCTTCGGATCCCCCACGATCACCAAGGACGGCGTCACCGTCGCCAAGGAGATCGAGCTCGACAACAAGTTCGAGAACATGGGCGCCCAGATGGTGAAGGAGGTGGCTTCCAAGACCTCCGACGTCGCGGGCGACGGCACCACCACCGCCACCGTGCTGGCGCAGGCCATCTTCCGCGAGGGGTCGAAGCTCGTCGCGGCCGGCAACAACCCGATGGAGATCAAGCGCGGCATCGAGAAGGCGGTTTCCGCCGTCATCGAGGAGCTGAAGAAGCTCTCCAAGCCGACGAAGGATCACAAGGAGATTGCCCAGGTCGGCATCATCTCCGCGAACGGCGACCCCACCATCGGCAACATCATTGCTGAAGCAATGAACAAGGTCGGCAAAGACGGCGTCATCACTGTTGAAGAGTCGAGGACGATGGATACCTCGCTCGAAGTTGTGGAAGGAATGCAGTTCGACCGCGGCTATCTCAGCCCGTACTTCGTGACGGATCCGGAGCGCATGGAAGCAGTGCTCGAAAATCCGCTGATCCTCATCAACGAGAAGAAGGTCAGCTCGATGAAGGATCTGCTGCCCCTGCTCGAGCAGGTGGCGCGCGCCAGCCGGCCACTCGTGATCATCGCGGAAGATGTCGACGGCGAAGCACTCGCGACGCTCGTTGTCAACAAGCTGCGCGGCACGCTCTCGGCCGTCGCGGTC
>JBJMQD010000325.1:0-11664 GCA_045802855.1 Myxococcales bacterium
TAGCGTAGCCTCAGCGCTCGTTTGCGCCGGCTCGTGAGATGTAGCCGAGCTAGCCTCAGGGTTCGTTTGCGCCGACTCGTGAGATGTTGGGGGGGTCCAGGGGGGAGGGACCTCCCCCCTGGTAGAGGCGCCGAAGGCGCCGGATCGAAAGCGGTTCCGATCGAAGGTACCGCAGTCGAATCACCCAACACGTTGGGAACTAATGTATCGGGGGGCCGCCCGGAATGGGCTGGGCCGCCTCCGCCGGGCCGAACAGCTCGTCTTCCCGGGAGAGAATCTCCCGCGCCTCGGCGTTGTCCGGATCCGTCTCGAGAGCGGCGCGGAGCTGCGCTTTGAACAGGGCGCGATCCTGCGCCTTCACCGCGATGCTCGTCGCATACGCGATGCGGTTGCGGACGGATCGCGGCGCCCGCTCGACCGCGATGTCGAAGTGCCGCCGCGCCGCGGCGAGGTCGCCGCCCGAGGCCGACGGCAGCGCCGCGTACAACCGTCCCAGCTCCCGCTCAGCGCCCGCGTCGTCGAGGTCGGGGGCGAGCTGCGCGGCCCGCTCGAGCGCCTCGGCCACGTTCTTTTGCGCCTCGACGAGCTGGGTGAAACCGCGGGAGCGCGCGAGGAGCCCTTCGCAGACGGCGCCGACGTAAAGCAGCTCCACTCCGGCTGGACCGACGCGGGCCATCGCCTCGTTGCGCGATCCCTTGGGGGCACCCGGATCGACCGCTTCGAGCCCCCGCCTGGCATCGGCGCCGCAGGATTCGGCGTCGCGCTGCACGTCGTCGGCGGCGGCATCCGGCCTCTGCGCGCGCTCGCGCCATGCCTGCGCGGCGGACAGGAGCGGCACCTCGGGATGAGGCGCCTCCAGCGCGGCCTGCTCCCACAGGCGCGCCGCCTCCGCGAGAGAGGCGGTATCGCCGTCGCGGTACTTCGCCTCCGCCTTCTTGGAAAGATCGAGAAAGGCCTGGCTGGGTCCCGCAACCCCAGCGTCCAGGACAGAAGCGTCCGCGCGGGCGGAAGTGCCGCCGTCAGCCGGTGCGTCCACGGTCGAGCGCGACCCGGCGTCCCCCGTTCCGGCATCCTCGCGCTCTGGGCCAGCAGAAGGCCGCGGCGTAGACGCGCACGCCACCGCGGACGCGCAGAGAAGCGCCGCCCTCGCCCGTCGCGCAACGGCTCGCAACCCGCGCTCTACTTGCGGCGCGGACCCGGCTTGGGCGGACGCTGAGGCGCCGCCGGCTTCTGTCCCCGGGGCGGCGAGGGCAACGTGGACCCCCCGGTGGGCGACTGCAAGGCAAAGAGCAGCCCGCCGCCGTCTCCTCCGCCCGAGGCGGGCGACTCGTAGAGCTCGCAGGTCGCCTGTCCCTTCAGGACGAGCTCGCCCTTCTGGTTCTCCGCCCACAGCTCGACGTCCGCGTAGCAGGCACCCGCGTCGCGGCGAAGCTCCGCGATGCGCCCGCGGCAGGTCAGCTCGTCGCCCGGCCAGACGATCTTCACGAACCGCGCGAACAGGCGCCGGACGTGTCCGCGACGGAGCCACGCGGTCAAGAGCTGGCCGACGAATCCCATCGCCAGCATTCCGGGCGCGAAGAGCCCCGGGAAGCCGAGCGCGTGCGCGAACGGTTCGTCGAGGTGCAGCCGGTTGAAGTCGCCGCTCGCGGACGCGTACCGCACGATCTGCACGCGATCGATCGCGGGCTTGGTGAGCGGGGGCAGGTCGTCGCCTACGCGCAGCTCGCTCCAGTAGAAGGAACGCGCGAGGCTCTGCTTCGGCTGCTGCACCTGCTTGGCAGGCGTGAGCGCCGGGACCTGGGAAGGCTTCTTCGTCGGAGGTGACATCGATCGCGGCGCGGCCTTCTTGGGGGCAGGCTTCTCGGCGTGCTTGCCCACTTTGGGGAATTTGGCGATGCGCGCGAGCTTCTCCGACTTCTTCGGAGCCGGCTTGGGCGCAATCTTGAGCTTCCCGACGCTGCTGCGGCTACTCATGGAGGTCTCCCGGGGCCGCCTTCGGCGCCATTCGAACGACCCATAACTGTCGCGAGCGGTAGACGACTTCCTGGGCCTCGTCCCGTCCTTCGTCCTCGATCACCACCACATCCGTGAGGCCGCTCGGCGTCTGCCGCTGCGAGACCTCGACGATCTTGCTCCGCACCGTGAGCTTGTCGCCGGCCACGATCGGCCGCGCGTATTCGAAGCTCTGCTCGGCTTGCAAGAGGTGCTTGCCGGGAGAGAGCAACAAGCCCTCGCGCAGATCGCTTCCGGCGCGGAGCGTGGTGGGAAAGGTCGGCGGCGCGACCACGCTGCGGTATCCCGCGGCGCGGGCGGCGGCTTCCTCGAAATAGATGGGGTTCGACTCGCCGATGGCCTCGGCGAAGCGGCGGATGCTGCCTTTTTCGACCTCGTTGATGGCCGGCTTCGATTCCCGTCCAATCGCGTTGCGGTCCACTGTGCTGCTCCTCATCTGCCCGCGGGCAGGTCCAGAACCGTGATCAGCCCCGGCTCCGCGCCGGAAACGAGAGGCGCCGCGTGCACGACCGACCACGCGGTGGCGCGGTCGCCGGGAACGCCTCCAGGAATGACGCACTTGAGGCCCGGATCGCCGACGAGCTCGATCTCGTCTCGCGGATCCGGGGCGCCCAGGGCGATGGTCAGCTCCAGATGGGCGATTTCCTTTCCGTCGTGAAACGCGCGGGCCACCTGGTGGACGCCGACGATCCCGCCCTTCGGAACCGTGAATCCCTCGCCGGAGACGTCCTCGTCCGCCTCGACAGGATCGATGGACTCGTCCACTTCGTCCACTTCCAGGCCCACGCCGAGCGCGGCGAGCGCCGCGGACTCCATCAGCCCGATGTGACCGACGGTGCCGTCGTCGACGCCGCGATCGAACTCCTCCTCGTTCATGCCCGCGCCGATCTTGCGCTGCAGTTGCAGACGGCGGGTGCGGGCGTCGACGACGCGAAGGGCCTTTACCCGGTCGACGCGGCCGACGACGCTTCCGAGCGTCGCGGGCAGCCGGTCGAGAACGAAACCGGGATTGACGCCCGTCCCGAGGAGCGAGACCTTGCGCTTCTCCGCGATCCGGTCGAGGCGCTCCGCGATCTCGGGATTGCGGAGCCAAGGGTAGGAAAGCTCCTCGCAGGTGGAGACGACCGAGAGCCCCGCCGTCAATCCCTGGGCGAGCTCGCCTTCCACGCGATCCAGGCGGCTTCCGGTGGAGTGGAAGAGGACCCCGCCCTTTCCCCGGGCAAGCGCAAGATTCGCGTCGGACGTGATGACGATGTCCGGCGCGGGAGCGTCGATGACGTCGCCGAGCTTCTTGCCTACCCGCGCGTGATCGAGGTCGAGCGCCGCGACGATCTCCAGCTCCGGCTTCGCGAGCGCTGCACGGGCAATCAGCCGCCCGATGGCGCCGAGCCCCATCAGAACGACCTGGATGGCCACGAATGCCTCCCGCTTTACTTTGCCGGTTTCGCCGCTCGCTGGCCCGCTTATAGCCCGTGGCCCAGAGGGCCGTACAGTCAAAAGGACAGGTTCACCCGTGGACATTCAGAGGGCATGATGTTTGCCTGAGAACGAAATTCATTCGTAACCACTTGCACTTGCGGCTCCCGAGGGGCACGGTCCCTGCATCGCGGGTCCGCCCCGCCCACGGTACCCGTGTCCTGTCAGCAAGGGCGGGAAGACGGGGGCTTGCTTATTCGCCGTTCCGGGGCGGGGAAAAGAATGGTGCCCTTTCACCGCGGTCGCGATGGCCGTCGAACGTAACGGGCTACGGCTGCTCGTGGTGGCGCGACGGTCCCGCGCGGAGGGACTGGCGACCTCGCTCGCACACGCCGCTCCCGGCCGATTCGAGGTCGAGACGGCGGACCCCGGAGACGCTTCGGACGGGGAACACGACGCGTTCGTCGTCGAGGCCGCGGATGCGGGCAAAGAGCTCGTCCGCCTGCGCGAGCGGGCGCCGGCGCTGGTCGTCCTGTCCGACGGCGAAGTCGATCCCGCGGATGCGGCTTCGCGCGGAGCGGCCCTGGTGCTCCCTCGCGACGTTTCCGCGAATGCGCTCGCGAGCGCCGTCCTCTCCGTGGCAGCGTGGCGGCGCCAGGAGGCGGCGCTGCGGGAGGAGCGGGAGCTGCTCGTCGACCGGCTGATCGCGAGCGAGCGGACGGCCTCGATGGGGACGCTGTCGGCCGGGATCGCGCACGAGATCAACAATCCTCTCGCCTCGGTGGTCGCGAACCTCGCCCTTCTCGCCGAGCAGCTTCCCGAGGCGGTGAAGAACCCTGCCCTGGTGGCGGAGCTACGCGAGGCGATCGCCGAGGCCGAGCGCGGTGCCGAACGCGTCGCCCAGATCGTGCGCGGCCTGAAGGTCTTCTCCCGCGGCGACGACGAGCGCAGGCGCGTCCTCGATCTCGCGGGCGTGGCGGATTCCGCGCTTCGCCTCGTCGCCAACGAATTGCGGCATCGCGCCTGCGTCGTGCGCGACTTCCAGCCGGCGCCGCCAGTGGAAGCGAGCGAGGCGCATCTCGTCCAGGTCTTCGTCAATCTGATCCTGAACGCGGCGCAGTCGATTCCGCCGGGAGACGCGGAGAACAACGAGGTGCGCGTCTCCATCCACCCCGGCGGAACCGGGCAGGTCGTCGCGGAAGTGAAGGATACGGGAGCGGGCATGCCGCCCGACGTCCTCGCCCGCGTGTTCGATCCCTTCTTCACCACCAAGCGCGTCGGCGACGGCGTCGGGCTCGGGCTCTCCATCTGCCATGGCATCGTCACTTCGCTCGGCGGCCGCATCGAGGGAACCAGCAACCCGGGCAAAGGAAGCTGCTTCCGGATGACGCTGCCCGCGGCTCGTACGCCGACCCGGAGGGACGCGGAATCCGATCCCGGCGCTCCCGCGCGCCGCGCGCGGATCCTGCTGGTGGAGGACGATCCCCTGGTCTCGCGGGCCGTGCGGCGCGTCCTCGGAGACGAGCACGAGGTGACGAGCGTCCCGGGCGGGCGGGCCGCGCTGCGGGAGCTGGCGAACGGCGGCTACGACGCGATCCTGTGCGATCTGATGATGCCGGAGATGAGCGGCATGGATCTCCACGCCGAGCTCTCGCGAACCGATCCGGCGCTCGCCGCACGGATGGCGTTCCTCTCGGGCGGAGCGTTCACCGAAGAGGCGCGCGACTTCCTCGCCCGCGTTCCCAATCCGCAGATCGAGAAGCCATTCGACCCGAAGACGTTGCGGGAATTCATCCGGCGCCTGCTCTCGCAGGCGGATGTCTAGGACTTCTTTCCGGCGCCCAGCGCGGACAGGAGCGAGTAGACGTTCGCATCCGTCCAGTTGCGCGGACCGACGAACTTGAGCCGGAGCTTCCCGGTCTCGTCGATCAGGTACGACTCGGGAAACTTCGTCGTTCCGTACTTCTGCGAGACCTCGGCGCCGCGATCGAGGACGACCGTGTACGGCGGCTTCACACCGGCGAAGTACTTGTCGATGACGTCCCAATCGTCGTCGACGCTCACCGCCACGACCTCGAACTTCGCCGGGTCGACTGTGGACGCGAGCTTGCGGAGCGACGGCTCCTCCTCGCGGCACGGAGGGCACCAGGTCGCCCAGAAGTTGAGCAGGACGACCTTTCCCTTGTACTGCGACACGTCGACCATCTTCCCGTCGCGCACGGGAAGCTTGAACGAAGGAGCGATGGCCGGAGGAAGCTCGTCGGCGTCGAGGGCGCCCGCGGCGCGGGAGATCTTCCCGCCCCAGTGCTGCGCGCCCTTGTAGAAGGCGACCAACGCGATCGACACCACCGCGAAGGCGACGAAGATCTCCTTCACCAGCCGGGGAACGACCCAGCTCTTGCGGCCCTCGACGGGGATTCCGGAGTAGGCGCGGCTCACCGGGAAAGCCTCGCAACCAGGGCGTCCGCGGTCAAGCGGTACTTGAAGGCGCGCCTACCGTCGACCTCCACGACCGGGATGTCGTAGCGGTGCGCTTCGAAAATGGCGGGGTCCGACTCGATATCCACCTCGCGGAACGCGAAATCGACTCGCGTCCGCGCAGCCCGGATCTGCACCTT
This sequence comes from Myxococcales bacterium, assembly GCA_045802855.1. Taxonomy (GTDB): domain Bacteria; phylum Myxococcota; class Myxococcia; order Myxococcales; family 40CM-4-68-19; genus VBKO01. Next base: position 6,048 of record JBJMQD010000325.1, read on the forward strand.
GGCTTCGTCGCAGAGGCAGCAGTCGCGCTTGGTGAAGAGGACGACCTCATGCATCGGGCTTGGCTTAGTGGTGCTTGCGGTGGCGGCGAGAGCGGTGCGAGCGGGCCGCGGGGGGCTGACCGAGCGAGCCGCCGACCAGATAGGCGCGCATCGCCTCGCGGGCAACGTACGGAGCGTGGATGGTCCACTTGAGCCCGTTCACCACCACGGCGGCGACGGCGATCTGCGGATCGTCCGCCGGCGCGAAACCGACGAACCAGGAGTAGTCCTTGAACGGCTTCTGGTGGTTCGAGAGCGATCCGGTCTTGCCCGCCACTTCGATGTCTCCGAGGACCGGGCGGCCGCGCTCGCGGAACGACGCCGTCGCGGTGCCCGACGAGACGGTGTTCTTCATCATGTCGCGGAGGGCGGCGGCGGTCTCGGCCTTGAGCAGGCGGGTCGAGGCGCCAAAATGCTCGGGCTGGCCGTCGATCCGGTCGATGAGCGTCGGCTCCATGGCGATGCCGCCGTTGCCGACCGCGGCCGCGATGAGCGCCGCGTGCATGGGCGAGAGCTTCACCTGGCCGAAGCCGGCGGCGCTCTTCGCGAACTCGAGTCTTCCGTCCGGAATCGCGGCGCTCGACTGCTCGACCGGCTGGTCCCAGATGGGACGGTTGAAGAGGAACCGCTCGGCCTCCTCGCGGAGCGAGGCGCCGTCGAGGTGCTTCACGGCCATCTTGGCGAAGACGACGTTCGCGCTCTTCGCGAGAGCCATGCTGAGCGACAGGCAGCGGCGGTCGACCCGCGGCTTGTCCTCGAGGAGCTTGCCGACGATGCCGCGAAGGCCGCCGTGGTAGCAGGTCTCCTCGTCGGGGGAGATGCCCTTCTCGAGCAGCGCGGCGCCGGTGATGATCTTGAAGACGGAGGCGGCAGGATAGAGCGGACGCGTCGCGAGCCCCGCGCTGTGGCCTTCCTTGTCGTACTCGGCCATCGCCAGGATCTTGCCCGTCTTCGGATCGATCGCGACCATCGCGCCCTGCATCGGCTTGTAGAGGGCGAACAGCTTCTGCATCTGCTCCTGCAGGTGCGGATTGACGGTGAGCGCCGCCTTGCGGCCGCTCGGCAACTCCGCGGTGTAGGTCGCTTCGTCGCCCTTCCCTTCGAGCTTCGCCTTGCGCAGGAGCGACAGCCCTTCCGGGTGCTTCGCATGCTGGACCACCGCGTTCGCGGCGGCGGCCGGCACTTCCATCACCTCGGCCGGAATGGCGGGCGCGGTCTCTTCGACCACGGCAGCCTCGATGGCGGACTCGTCATCGAGCTCGTCCGTGCCCTCGACGGTGTCGTCGAGCGCGCTCGGAATCGGGCCCGAAAGCTCCGCGCTCGTGCAGGACGCGACTACACCGGAATCCGGGATGGCGCATCCGGTCGCCGAGCTGGCCTGCTTCTTCGCGGCGGCGGCTTCCTGGGCTCCGCGGGCAGCGAAGCACAGACCGGCGGCCGCAGCAATGAGAAGCGCGCCGGCGGGCACGCGTAGAATTCGTCGAGGCTTCATCTTCACCGTTGGGTCCACTGTAGCTGGGAGGGGCTGGTCCGCAAGAACTCTCCTTCAACCAGCGGGACATCGCGTTTGTTTCGTGAAAAAACTGCGCCTCGTGCAGCCCGCGCCCACTCTGGGAAATCCTGCGACATGGCACGCCTTGTTCGATTTCGACCTGCGCCATGTCCTCGTCGCGCTCGTGCTTCTGCTCGTCGCCGGTCTCGGCACACGTGTGGTGAACGCCACCATCCGGCGCACCATCGAGCACCACCGCGAACGAGGTACGCTCCTTCCGGAGACCACCACCCGCCTGCAAGTGAGCCGCCGCCTCGTCGCCGCGGCGATCTGGCTGGTCGCGATCAGCATGGCGCTCACCCAGTTCCCCGAGCTTCACGTGCTGTCGGCGGGACTCCTCGCCTCGGCCGGCATCTCCGGGATCGTGGTCGGGTTCGCCGCGAAGTCGACCCTGGGGAACGCCATCGCGGGAGTGATGATCTCGTTCGCCCAGCCGGTCCGGATCGGCGACGACATCGAGCTGCGCGGCGAGCGCGGAATCGTCGAGGACATCACGCTCCTCTTCACGGTGGTGCGGCTGCTCGACGGTAAGCGGCTCATCATCCCCAACGACACCCTCTCCACCGAGGTGATCAAGAACCTCACCCTGGGGGGCGCGACCCGGATCGCCCGCGTGGACGTCCTTCTGCCGCCGAAGAGCGACGCTTCGGCGATCAAGACCGTGCTCCTGGGGACAGCCGCCGCGAACCCAGGGCTCGATCGCGACGCCCCGCCACCGCGCGTCGACCTCGTCCGCCTCGACGACCGCGGCGCCCTCCTGCGGCTGACCGCGACCTGCCTCGACCCGGCCGCAGCCGATCAGCTCGCCCAGGCGACGATGGCGCGGGCCTCCGAGCGATTGTACGGAATCGCTTGGTAATGCGGTGCGTTACAAGCGGGTGAGCGCTTGATTGCAAGGCCGGGAATGGCCAGGTAGGAAGGCGGGTTTCATCTTCCCACACGCGCTAGCGCGCGTTGAATCCCATGCTACGGTGCGCGCTCTAAAACGAGGGTCCGTCTCCAAGGGGTCTCTAGTCGTGAACAGCAACTGGAAAGTCGCGATCGCTGCCTGCATCGGTGCCGCGGTTGGCTTCGGCATCGCCACTTACGTCAGCGGGGGTCCCGCCGCCGGCGCTCCGCTCCGGGGACAGAACGCGGCAGCGGCTCCGTCGCAAGAGGGCAGCCTGCCGCCGGGCTCCGACACCATCTACAAGGCGATCCTCGGCGTGGCGCCCGTGAAGGGCGACCCCGACGCCAAGGTGACCATCGTCGAATTCAGCGATTTCCAGTGCCCCTACTGCGGGCGCGTGATGGAGACGGTGCACCAGATCGAGCGCACTTACGGCAAGGACGTGCGCATCGCCTTCAAGCACAACCCCCTGCCGATGCATCCGGACGCCCCGTACGCCGCCCGCGCCGCCATCGCCGCGGGGAACCAGGGCAAGTTCTGGGAGATGCACGACAAGCTCTTCGAAGCGAACGTTTCCGGTGAAGCCGGGGGCCTCAAGCCCGCCGCGATCGAGAAGATGGCGAAGGACCTCGGCCTCGACATGGCGAAGTTCAACGCCGACGTGAAGTCGTCTGAAGCGACCGACATCATCACCTCCGATCAGGCCCAGGCGCGGCAACTCGCCGCTTACGGGACGCCGAGCTTCTTCGTCAACGGAGTGAAGATCGCGGGCGCAGTGCCGTTCGCGACGTTCAAGGCAGTCATCGACGCGCAGAAGAAGCGCGCGGACGAGGCCCTCTCCCGCGGCGTCGCTCGCAAGGACCTCTACGACAACCTGATCAAGGACGGGCAGGTCGCGCCGGCGCCCACTCCCACCGCCGCGGCGCCGCAACAAGTGCAGGTGCGCAACGTCGACCCGGGCGACGGTCCTTCCATCGGCCCCAAGCACGCCAAGGTCACGATCGTCGAATGGAGCGACTTCCAGTGCCCGTTCTGCGGGCGCGTCGACCCGACGGTCAGGCAGATCCTTTCGACGTACAAGGACGACGTCCGCCTCGTCTGGCGGAACGAGCCCCTTCCCTTCCATCCGAACGCCCTGCCCGCGGCCAAGGCCGCCATGGCGGCCCACAAGCAAGGCAAGTTCTGGCAGATGCACGAGCTGATGTTCGCCCACCAGAACGAGTTGTCGGAGGCGAAGTACGAGGAGTGGGCGAAGCAGATCGGCCTCGACGTCGCGCGCTGGAAGGCCGACAAGGACTCGCCCGCGATCGCCGAGGCGATCCAGAAGGACAACTCGTATGGGCAGCAGGTCGGCGCGAACGGAACGCCGAGCTTCTTCATCAACGGCAAGCTCATCGCCGGCGCGCTGCCGTTCGACACCTTCAAGGCGATGATCGACGAGCAGATCGCGAAGGCGAACGAGCTGACGAAGAAGGGCGTCCGCCCCGAGAAGCTTTACGAGACCATTGTCGCCGAGAACGTGAAGGCGGCGGGGTCGACGCCGGAGGTGAAGGTGGACGTCGGAAACGCGCCGGTGCTCGGCCCGAAGAACGCTGCCGTGACCATCGTCGAGTGGAGCGACTTCCAGTGCCCGTACTGCGGGCGGGTCGAGCCGACGCTGCAGCAGGTGCGCGAGGAGTACAAGGGCAAGGTCCGGCTAGCCTGGAAGAACCAGCCGCTCTCCTTCCACCCGAACGCGATGCCCGCGGCAGAAGCGGCCATGGCGGCCGACGAGCAGGGCAAGTTCTGGGAGTACCACGACGCGCTCTTCAAGCGTCAGAACGAGCTCGGCCCTGCCCTCTATGACGAGGTGGCGAAGCAGGTCGGCCTCGACATGGAGAAGTTCCACGCGTCGATCCAGGGCCACAAGCACCTCGCGCAGATCAAGGCGGACATGGCGGCGGGATCGGCGGTGGGCGCGGACGGCACGCCGACGTTCTTCATCAACGGCAAGAAGCTGGTCGGCGCGATGCCGATCGAGAGCTTCAAGCAGGTCATCGACGCCGAGCTGGCGGCGCAGGTGGCGAAGAAGTAGCCGTCAGGAATGCCGATGCCGCAGCCGCCGGGCAAGGAATACCGCATCCGGTCGCTGCGGCGCGGCGACCGCGATGTCGTCTTCCGGCTGCTCGCGGCCGAAGGATGGCTAGTCGGCGCCGACGAGCAGGAGACGGTGCTCTCCTGGGTCGTCCAGCATCCCGAGATGGAGTCGTTCGTCGCCCACGAGGCCGCGTCGTTCTCGCGCGTCATCGGGCTCATCACCATGTCCCACAGGCCCCAGCTCCGGCTGGGAGGACGGGTGGCGTTCATCGACCTGTTCGTCGTCGCCGAGCAGCACCGCGGCACCGGGGTCGGCACCGACCTCCTGCAGACGGTGCTCCGGCGCACCGAGGCGCTCGGGTGCAAGCGCGTGGAGTTGACGCTCCCCGCGGCGCGCGACGGGCGCCACGATTTCTTCGAGCAGCACGGGTTCGTGAAGCTGGGCGACGAGCTGTTCGCCCGCCGCAACCCTCCGATCGCGCGCAAGTAGCGCTTGTCGTCAGCGCGGGGCGGTCGCGCCGTGCAGCTCGGCTCCGTCCGGCGGCGCCGACGTCTGCGGTTGGAGCGCCGCCTCGACTTCAACGGGGCGCGATCCGGAACGGACCGAGACCGTGGTCGCGAAGGCCCGATAACCCGCCGCCTTCACCTCGATGAGGTGATCGCCCGCCGCGAGCGAGCGCAGGTGCGGAGGCACCCGGCCGGAAGAGTGCCCGTCCACGAACAGCTCGGCATCGACCGCGGGTGAGACGGTCACGACGATCTTTCCCGGGCGCTGCGCCGCGGGTTGCTGCACGAGGAAGGCGAAACCGGCTACGACGACGATCGCCGCGGCGGCGCCGATGAGGAGCACGAGCCGCAGGCTCCGCCATCCCTCTACCGGCCGTGAAGGGCGGGTGAGGCTGCCGCTCCGCCGTTTGCGGACGGCCCCGGTGCGCTCGTTGCGATTGTCGAATGGAACGGCGCGGGACGATCCGGCTTCCAGCATCTGCGTCGGCAGAGCGGGAGGAGGCGAGGGCCTCGTGCGATCCGGCGAGGGTGCCACAGGGCTCGGCCGCGGTCCG
>JBJMQD010000375.1:0-6777 GCA_045802855.1 Myxococcales bacterium
AAAGGGAGAAGGGTTTCTGCAGCTCTCCTTCGGCGGCCCCGACGAGAGCACGCTCGACCTGCGCCTCGTCCGCCCGGGGGATGTCGTCTGGAAGGCGAAGGACGCGGAGCTCACCCGCAAGGCGAAGCGGATCGCGGCGCAGGAGCGACGGGTGGGCCTCACGTTGTCGGTTCGCGGAGCCGACGGATTGCCGCTCGTCGTCGAGGCACAGGACGATCTCGGCCGCACCGCGCGTGTCGAGAGCGCGATGCCGCTCGCCGCAGCGACGGGAAGCCCTCTGCACGAGGGAATCGTCCGCGACAAGCTGTGCGCGCTCGGCGAAACGGAATTCGCGCTGCGCAAGCTCGTCCTGGAGCTGGAAGGCGCCGTCGCCTTGCCGCCGCAGGAGCTGAAGCGCATGCGGCGGGCGATCACTTCGGCGCTCTCCGGCGCCTCTCCTCCGATCGGGCCCCGAGAGGTGAAAGCGGGGCACGACCCGGACGAGATCGCGCCGCCGCTTCCCCGGGGAAACGCCCCGGAACGACCGGCGCTGGTTCCGCTCCTGCGGACCCTCGAGCAGGTGGAGACGGCGATCGATCTCGCGCCTTCGCTGGGAATCCGCGAGGTGGAGCTCGACTTCATGGAGCTCGTCGGGCTCGGAGTGGCTGTCGAGAAGGTACGGGCGAGAGGCCTGCGGGTCGTGATCGCGACGCCGCGGGTGCAGAAGCCCGGCGAAGAGGGCTACGACGCCCGCTTCGAGCGCCTGAAGCCCGACGGAATCCTGGCGAGGCATCTCGGCGCGCTGGAGCACTTCCGGCGGCGAGCCGTCCCCGGTGGATTCACCGTGCACGGCGATTTCTCGCTCAACGCGACGAACGCGGTCACCGCGCGGACCTTGCTCGGCCTCGGTCTTGCGACGCTCACGCCAGCGTACGATCTGGACCTCGCCCAGCTCACCGATCTGTGTGCGGGAGTTCCCGGCGAGCGGCTCGAAGTGACGCTCCACCAGCACCTGCCGCTCTTCCACAACGAGCACTGCGTCTACGCGCATCTGCTCAGCGACGGCGCCGATTTCCGCACCTGCGGCCGCCCCTGCGAGAGCCATCTCGTGCACCTGCGCGATCACCTCGGGATGGAGCACCCGGTGATCGTCGATGTCGGATGCAGGAACACAGTCTTCAATGCCCGCGCGCAAAGCGCCGCCGGCTGCTTCCCCACGCTGCTCGGCCTCGGAGTGCGGCGCTTCCGGGTCGAGCTGGTGCGGGAAAGCGCGGACGAGACGCGGCGCATACTTTGCGCGTATGCGGAGCTTCTCGATGGAAGCCGCTCGGGCCGCTCGGTAATCCGCGACCTGGGCGCGCTGGAGAAGTACGGAGTTAGCGCGGGCACGCTCGCGGTCGTCACCCGCCCCGAGGCGTGAACGCTCCCACCAGTGCCGCCGTTCGCCTACCGGTACCTACATTACCCACATTTGGAACTCGCCAGATTTTTGACGGGATTTCCAAATGTTTCGTCAACATTTCTTTTTTGACAGGAGACGGTGGTCCCAGCATAAGTTACTGGACGTGCCGTTCAACGCCTCTCGCCAATGGATGTCCCGCGGACCTGCCGTGCTCCGCGCCCCGGCGCGGGCAATGTGCGTGCCTGTGGGTGTTGTCGATCTCGCGCGCGGAGGGACGTCGCCGTTCGCGGCTCCGACGTCGAGAGGGAACCGATGATCTCCGGGACGCGGACAGATGCGCGCGGCGCATCGAACGACGCGATCGCCGCCCGCGCCGCGGAGCGGTATCAGAACCTTCGCGCCGGGATCTTCGTCCTCACCGATCGGACCTTCGCCGCGCTCATGCTCGCCCAGTGGATGGTCGCGATCATCGTCGCCATGGTGATCTCGCCCTACGCCTGGGAGGGCAAGGCCACGACGGACTACATGCATGTCTGGGCTGCCTTCGTCGTGGGCGGCATCTTGACCGCGCCGCCTGTGGCCCTCGCCTTCTTGCGGCCCGCATCTCCTCTCACCCGGCACTGGGTCGCCGTGTCGCAGATGCTCTGGTCCGCGCTCCTCATCCATCTCACCGGCGGGCGGATCGAGACCCACTTCCACGCTTTCGTTTCGCTCGCCATCCTCGCCTTCTATCGAGACTGGAAGGTGCTCCTCACGGCTACGGTGGTGCTCGTTTCCGACCACGTGGTGCGCGGCGTGCTCTGGCCCGAGTCGCTGTTCGGAGTGGTCAACCCGCAGTGGTGGCGTCTCCTCGAGCACGGCTTCTGGGCCGTCGTCTGCGTCTCGCTCCTCGTCCTCGCCTGCTCGCGGTGCACGCGGGACATGCGGGCGATGGCCGAGCGGGAAGCGGAGCTCGAGGCGCTCGTCGAGGACCGCTTGCGGGATCGTCCCTCGCTCGACGCCGGTCCGCAAGCCGCAACCGCCTGACGCTCTTCCGCGGCTTCTCCGCCGTGGCCGCCTCGTCACACAGGCGGTCAAGTCACGTCAATCTTTGACAGCGTGTCCCCCCGACCTTATGGTGCGCCGCGCCAAGCCGCGCGCCTCGAGGCGTTTCCCGGCACGCAAGCGGAGAAGCCTGCATGAGCGAATTCAAACAGACCCGTATCGCACCCGCCGACGGCAAGCTGGCGGTCCTCCTGCCCGGAATGGGCGCCGTCGCCACGACCTTCATCGCCGGAGTCGAGGCGGCCCGCCGTGGCCTGGGGAAGCCGATCGGGTCGCTCACGCAGATGGCCCACATCCGCCTCGGCAAGCGGAGCGAGAAGCGGTGGGGGATGATCAAGGACATCGTCCCGCTCGCGAAGCTCGACGATCTCGTCTTCGGGGGCTGGGACCCGATTCCGGACGACGCCTACACCGCCGCCGCCAAGGCGAAGGTGCTCGCCCCCGAGCTGCTCTCGCCGTTGTCCCAGTACCTCTCCAGCATCCGCCCGATGCCGGCGGTCTTCGATCACGAGGTGGTAAAGCGGATCGACGGCAAGAACGTGAAGAAGGGCACGAAACGCCAGCTGGCCGATCAGCTCGAGCAGGACATCCGCGCCTTCCTCGACAAGAACAACTGCTCGCGCGCGGTGATGGTCTGGTGCGCCTCCACCGAGGCGTACTGCGAGCCCGGCCCGCAGCACCAGTCGCTGGAGGCGTTCGAGAAGGCGCTCGACAAGAACGATCCCTGCATCTGCCCCTCGCAGATCTATGCGTATGCGGCGATCCGGATGGGGATCCCGTATCTGAACGGCGCGCCGAACCTCTCCGCCGACTTCCCCGCCATGATCGAGCTCGCCGAGAAGACCGGCACTCCCATCGGCGGCAAGGACTTCAAGACCGGCCAGACCTTGATGAAGACCATCATCGCGCCGGGTCTCAAGGCGCGCATGCTCGGGATGGAAGGCTGGTTCTCGACCAATCTCCTCGGCAACCGCGACGGCGAGGTACTCGACGATCCGGCGAACTTCAAGACCAAGGAGGTCTCGAAGCTCTCCGTGCTGGAGCAGATTCTCGAGCCTTCGCGCTATCCGGACCTGTACCGCGACCTGCAGCACAAGGTCTCCATCCACTATTACAAGCCGCGCGGGGACAACAAGGAAGGGTGGGACAACATCGACATCGTCGGGTGGATGGGCTACCCGATGCAGATCAAGGTCAACTTCTTGTGCCGCGACTCGATCCTGGCGGCGCCCATCGTCCTCGACCTGGCGCTCTTCGGCGATCTCGCCAAGCGCGCCGGCATGAAGGGCATCCAGGAGTGGCTGAGCTTCTACTTCAAGAGCCCGCAGCACGCGGCGAGCGTGTATCCGGAACACGACCTCTTCGCGCAGAAGGTCCGTCTGGAGAACAACCTGCGTTATCTGATCGGCGAAGAGCTCATCAACTATCTCGGCTCGGACTACACGAACGAGTAGCATGCGCGCCCCATGCGCGCTCTACTCGCCGTCGCGGTCGCCGTCGTAACCGGTGCGGGGGCACAGACCTCGGGATCATCACCCCCCTCCGCGCCACCACTCCCCTCCCCCCCACCCCCCTCCCCCTCTGCGCTGACCCTGCCCCAGCTTCAGGAGCTGGCGCGCAAGAACGATCCCCGCACGGGCATGGCCCGCGCCCAGCTCGAAGGCGCACAGGGCAAGCGCGACGAGACGTACTGGGCCTGGTTTCCCACCTTCCAGACCCAGATCGGATTCGGCGGCCCCACCCCGGAAATGAAGCTCAACCACGGCCCCGGTCATCCGTCGAGCCTGCTCGACGTCACCGAGGGGTCGCGCTGCTGGTTCTGCGGCACTCTGGGGGTCGGGATCGCGTCGAGCGTCTCGGTGACGCTTCCCATCTACACCTTCGGCAAGCTGCAGCAGGGCAAGCTCGCCACCGACCATCTCGTCGGCGCGATGACCGCGCTGCTCCAGAAGGCTTCCGACCAGGCGACGTTCGACGTCACCAGGGCGTACTGGGGCTACCAGACGGCGCGCGGAGCGCACGATTCGGTGGTGGACGTGCGCAAGAAGCTCGAGGAGGCGAAGAAGCGCGCCCAGAAGCTCCTCGCCGAGGAGAGCGATCAGATCAGCAAGGCGGATGCGATGAAGCTCGACTACCTCGCCGAGGAGATCGAGGCGCAGACCGCCGGGGCGGAAAAAGGAGCGGCGCTCGCGTTCATCGCCATCCGCCTCCTCATCGGCGCCGGCCCCGACGACAACATCGTCATCGCCGAGGAGAAGCTTCCGCCTCCACCAGCGCAGCCCGACGAAGAGCAGGTCGTGCGCCGCGCCCTCACCACCCGGCCGGAGGCACGCGCCGCGCTGGAGCAGGTGGGCGCGCGACGGGCGCTCGTGGAAGTGGAGAAGGCGAAGCTCTATCCGGATTTCGCCATCGTCGGCGGCGCGACGCTCAACATCACGACCAGCGCGGAAAGCCCGAACACCGTGTTCGCCTACAATCCGTACAACACCCAGAGCGCATTCGTCGCCCTCGGATTGCAGGCCACCTTCGACATCCCCCAGAAGCTCGCCCGCGTCCGCCAGGCGGAAGCGCAGCTCAACGACGCCCTCGCCCAGCAGCGGGGCGCGGAGCAGCTCGTCCGGCTGGAGCTGCGCCAGGCGCTCGGCGATCTCCAGGAGGCGCGAGTGCGGGCCGAGCGGTACACGAACCAGGCGGCGATCGGAAAGCAGCTCGCGGTGCAGGCGAGCCTCTCCTTCGACAGCGGGCTCGGGGACGCGCGGGAGCTGCTCGAGGGCACGCTCCTGTGGCAGCGGGCGGAAGGGGAGCGGTTCAAGGCGCTCTTCGACGCCCAGATCGCGTGGGCATCCGTGCAGAAGGCATCAGGCGGGTTGTAGATTCCGGCTCGCCTTGAAGATGCCCGGTACCGCGGGCGTCGATCGCCTGGAGGCCCTGCCGTGCGCAAGCCACTTGCTCTCCTGTTCGCGCTGTCTTTCGTCCCCGCCGCGATCGCCGCAACTCCCCCGGTGAGCGCGGTGCAAGCCTCGAACGACCGCGTCCGCGCCGCGCTCGACCGCTACTTCAAGGCGGAGGGGGCGGCGAAGACCAAGGCTCGGGAGGACGCTCGCGCCGCGGTGGGCTCGCTGCTCGACTTCGAGGCCCTCGCGCAGGCCACCATGGGAAAGCACTGGTCCGAGCTCAAAGGTCCGCAGAGGACGCATTACACGGAGGCGCTGCGCGGAGCGATGGAGGCCAACTACCTCTCCAAGATGGAGCGCGGCCAGGTGGACATGTCGAAGGTGAAGAACGAGATCGTCGGCGAATCGAAGGATGGCGGACGATCGATCGTGAAGACCAAGGTGGTGGCGGGCGACGACACCGCGCAGGTCGACTACGTGATGGAGCAGCGCAAGCGCGGCTGGAAGGCCGTGGACGTGGTCACCGAAGGCGTTTCGCTCGTCGACACCTACAAAGATCAGGTTAACAAAGTGATGCCGAAGAAGGGCATCGACGGCGTCATCTCCGCTTTGGAACGTGCAAAAAAGCGGATCGAGGAGGAGCAAGCGCAACCCTCCACCGCCGCCGCGAAGTAGCGGCGCGCTTGCAAAAAATTAATTCGCGCCCCTTCAAAAAATTAAAGCTGAAAAAGAATTGATCCAAGCAGCCCGTGGCGCACGCAATGGTTTGGATTTATTGAGGTAGATCGCCCTAAGTCGCTCGGACCTTAGGCTTGATCTGCGTCAACGGTCTTATTTCGATTGAGTGTTACGGTGCTGGAATCATTCAACAGCAACGGAACGGATCGAGGCGAGAACCTCGGACGTTTCCGGGGCAGCTTCCGGGGGGGAGCCAAGAATGCAGTCCAGCAACTCGAACCGTTTTTCGACAATTCTCGCGCGGGCATCGGTAGTTCTTTCGGTACTCGCTCTCACTTCTCCGGCCCACGCCGCTCTCGAGCGGGTGGGTCCCATCAACCCCGACCCCAAGGTCGGTTCGTTCCCGGCTTGGTACCAGGACAAGACCGGGACCGCCATCGAGTTCTGCGCTCCGATCAACCAGGCCGAAGTCGACGGCGGCTACTGCAACGTTCTGACGGGTGACGTCTTCCCGCCTGAAGTGTTCCCGACGAACTTCTTCGACGAGCACTTCTACTTCGCCGCGGGCGCCGACCTGACGCCGGTGAGCGGCGGCAAGGCGCTGCTCGTCCTGGCGGTGGAGTCCGCCTTCAACGCCGCCGTCGCACCGGGCGAGCAGATCACCTTCTCGCGTATCCGCATCAAGATGACGGACATCCCGGTCAGCGGGACGTACCGCGTCATCCACCCGTACGGCGAGGACTCGTTCGACGTCGAGGCCGGCGCACCGCGCGGCATCTT
>JBJMQD010000379.1:0-13138 GCA_045802855.1 Myxococcales bacterium
CGGCGTGCTGCTTCTGCGACGCGCGTGATCTCACGTGAACGTGAACGTGAACCTGGACGTGAACGGCAGTTCAAGAACCGTTCACGTTCACCTTCACGTGCACGTTCACGACCAGAACAACCTGACGCCCCCGCCGTGCTATGGGAGCGCGCCATGGAACCGCAGGCGTTTCTCGACCAGTTGAAGCAGCAGACCGAGGCCTTGCACGGCCAGGGTCTCTACAAGCGCGAACGCATCATCACGAGCCCGCAGAAGGCGGACATCCGGGTGCAGGGCGGCCGCGAGGTGCTGAACTTCTGCGCCAACAACTATCTCGGCCTCGCCGATCATCCGGAGGTGCTCGCCGCCGCCCGGGCCGCGATGGAGCGTCACGGCTACGGCATGGCCTCGGTCCGCTTCATCTGCGGCACCCAGGACGTGCACAAGGAGTTGGAAGCGAAGATCTCGCACTTCCTCGGGACCGACGACACCATCCTGTATTCGTCCTGCTTCGACGCGAACGGCGGCCTCTTCGAGACCATCCTCGAGGAGAACGACGCCGTCATCAGCGACGCCTTGAACCACGCGTCCATCATCGACGGCGTTCGGCTCTGCAAGGCGCAGCGTTTCCGGTACGCGAACAACGACATGAAGGACCTCGAGGCGAAGCTGGTGGAGGCGAAGGGCGCGCGGATGCGCCTCATCGCGACCGACGGCGTCTTCTCGATGGACGGGATCCTGGCGGACTTGAAGTCGATCTGCGCGCTCGCCGGGAAACACCAGGCGCTCGTGATGGTGGACGACTCCCACGCCGTCGGCTTCACCGGCGAGAAGGGCCGCGGCACACCCGAGGCCTGCGGGGTGATGGACAAGGTCGACATCCTCACCGGCACCCTCGGCAAGGCGCTCGGCGGCGCGAGCGGCGGGTACACGTCCGGAAGGGGCGAGATCATCGCCTGGCTGCGGCAGCGCTCGCGGCCCTACCTGTTCTCCAACACGCTTGCCCCGCCCATCGCCGCCGCGTCGATCAAGGTGATCGACATGCTCGAGAAGAGCGGCGATCTGCGCAAGAAGCTGCGCGAGAACGCGGCGTACTTCCGTTCCGCCCTGGAAAAGCTCGGCTTCACGCTCGTGCCGGGGAGCCACCCCATCATCCCGGTGATGCTCGGCGACGCGCGGCTCGCGAGCACCATGGCGGACAAGCTTCTCGAGGAAGGCATCTACGTGATCGGCTTCTCGTTCCCCGTGGTCCCGCGCGACAAGGCGCGCATCCGCACGCAGATCTCGGCCGCGCATGAGCGCGAGCACCTCGACCGCGCCATCGCCGCCTTCGCGAAGGTGGGCCGCGAGCTGGGAGTCATCCGATGAGGGGGCTCGTCAAGGCGGAGCGGAAGCCCGGGATCTGGATGCAGGACGTGAAGCCGCCCGAGCCTGGACCGAACGACCTGCTCATCCGGGTGCGCAAGGCGGCCATCTGCGGCACCGACATCCACATCTACAACTGGGACGAGTGGTCGCAGAGGACCATCCCGGTGCCGATGGTGATCGGGCACGAGTTCACCGGGGAGGTGGCCGCGATCGGTAGCGCGGTGACCGGTTTCCACGAGGGCGAACGGGTGAGTGCCGAGGGGCACATCACTTGCGGCCACTGCCGCAACTGCCGGGCCGGGAAGCGGCATCTGTGCCGGAACAGCATGGGCGTCGGCGTGCAGCGCCCGGGGTGCTTCGCCGATCTCGTCACCATCCCGGCCTTCAATGTCTTTCGGGTACCGAAAGAAGTACCCGACGAGGTGGCGGCGTTTTTCGATCCGCTGGGAAACGCGGTGCACACCGCTTTGTCGTTCGACATGGTCGGGGAAGACGTTTTGATAACCGGCGCCGGACCCATCGGCGTGATGGCCGCAGCCATCGCGCGGCATGTCGGCGCGCGGCACGTGGTGGTCACGGACGTCAACGATTACCGGCTCGGCCTGGCGCTGAAGATGGGCGCCTCGCGCGCCATCAACGTCTCCAAGGTGTCGATCGAGGCGACCATGAAGGAGCTCGGCATGACCGAGGGCTTCGACGTGGGAATGGAGATGAGCGGCAACGCCGCGGCGCTGCGCGGTTTGCTCTCCTCGATGAACCATGGCGGCCGTGTCGCCATCCTCGGAATCCCGCCGGGGGAGGTGGCGCTCGACATGAACCAGGTGATCTTCAAGGGGCTCATCCTGAAGGGCATCTACGGCCGGGAGATGTTCGAGACCTGGTACAAGATGAGCGCCATGCTCACCAGCGGGCTGGAGGTGCGCCCGGTGCTCACGCACCGGTTCGCGGCCGAGGAGTACCCGAAGGCGTTCGAGACGATGCGCTCGGGGCAGTCGGGGAAGGTCGTGCTCGACTGGTCGTGATCCCCTGCCGGTGCGTCACGATCTGCGGGAGTCGATCAGAACGTCGCCACGTCCGGCACTGCTGCCTTCGGATCGACGTGTCCCGCCTCGTAGTCCTCCGCCTCCACCGCCTCGACGTTGGAGAGGACGCTCCGTGCCCGGGAGAGATCGAGCTCCCCCTCCCAGCGGGAGACCGCCACCGCGGCCACCGCGTTGGAGACGAGGTTCGTGATCGCTCGCGCCTCGGACATGAGCCTGTCGATTCCGACGAGGAGGCTGAGGCCCGCGAGCGGCACGTCGCCCACCGCGATGAGCGTCGCCGCGAGCGCGACGAAGCCGCCCCCGGTCACCGCCGCCGCCGTCTTGGATGTGATGAGGAGGATCCCGAAGATCGCGAGCGCCTTCCCCGCGGCGATCGGGGTGTTGGTCGCATGGGCGATGAAGACCGTCGCGAGCGTCAGGTAGATGGCGGTCCCGGCCAGGTTGAAGGAGTAGCCGAGCGGCACCACGAGTCCCACCACGGGCTCGGAGCATCCCAGCCGCCGCATCTTCGCCATCAGGAGCGGCAAGGCGGACTCGGACGACGAGGTGCCGAGCGTGATGACGATCTCCTGGCGAAGGTAACGGAGGAAGCGGAAGAAGCCGAGGCCGGTCCAGCGCAGGACGCCTCCCAGCACGACGACCGCGAACAGGGCGCAGGCCAGGTAGAAGACGGCGACGAGCTTGCCGAGCCCGAGGAGCGTGCCGAGACCGAACTTGCCCACCGTGAACGCCATCGCCCCGAAAGCGCCGAGCGGTGCCGCCCGCATGACGATGCCCATCACGCGAAACAGCAGACCTCCGAGATCCTCGACGAACTCCAGCACCTCGGTCCCCGCCTCCCGCAGGGCCGCGAGGGCGACGCTGAACAGTACGGAGAAGAAGATGACCTGGAGGACGTCGTCCTTGGCGAACGCGTCGACGACGTCCCTGGGAATGATCCCGAGCAGGAATTCGCTGGCGGTGAGCTCCTTGGCGGCTGTCGCAAAGCCCGCGATCGCCCGGACGTCCACGTTCTTCGGGTCTACGTTCAATCCGGCGCCGGATCCGAACACCTCCGCCGCGACCACGCCGAGCACGAGGGCGATGGTGGTGAGGACCTCGAAGACGACGATCGCCTTCCATGCCACCCTTCCCGTCTTCCTCTGTCCGCCACCGGCGATGGAAGTGACGAGCGTCGTGAAGATGATCGGCGCGATGAGCATCCGGACCAACCGGATGAACCCGTCTCCCAGAGGCTGCAGGGCGATGCCGAGCGACGGGCGCAAGACGCCCACCGCCGTCCCGAGGATCACAGCGGCGAGGACCTGCACCCAGAGGCTGCGGACAGCCCGGTTCACGGCCCGCCCTTGAGGACGGGCACCGGCGCGGGCGCGGGAATCTCGGGCACCGCCGCGCCCGGATCGACGTGACCCGCGGCGTATTCCTCCTCCTCTATGGCGGTCACCTGGCCGAGCATCGCGGTGGCGCGATCGACGTCCAGCTCACCCTCCCATTTGGAGACGACCACCGTCGCGACGCCGTTTCCGATCAGGTTGGTGATGGCGCGGGCCTCCGACATGAACCGGTCGACGCCGATGAGCAGCGTGAGCCCGGCGACCGGGATGTTCCCCACCGCGGAGAGCGTCGCCGCGAGCGTGATGAACCCGCCGCCCGTCACCGCGGCCGCTCCCTTCGAGGTGAGGAGCAAGACGAGGAGGATCTCCATCTCCTGCGCGAACGAGACGTGCGTGTTCGTCGCCTGCGCGATGAAGAGGGTCGCGAGGGTCAGGTAGATCGAGGTCCCGTCCAGGTTGAACGAGTAGCCCATCGGGACGACGAGCCCCACCACGGGCTTCGAGCAGCCGAGCCTCTCCATCTTCCCCATCAGGAGCGGGAGCGCGGATTCCGACGACGAGGTGCCGAGGACGATGAAGATCTCCTCGCGGATGTACTTGAGGAACTGGAAGATGCCGAGCCCCGTCCATCGCAGGACGAGGCCGAGGACGATCACCACGAACAGCGCCGCGGTCGCGTAGAAGGCGGCCATCAGCTTGCCGAGACTGAGGAGGCTCCCGATGCCGTACTTGCCCACGGTGAACGCCATCGCCCCGAACGCCCCGAGCGGCGCGACGCGCATGATGATGGCGATGATCCGGAACAGGACGTGGGAGAAAGCGTCGATGAGGTGGAGGAGCCTCTGCCCGTGCTCCTTCAACGCCGCGAGCGCGACCCCGCACAGCACGGAGAAGAAGAGGACCTGGAGGATGTCGCCGCGAGCGAACGCGTCGACGACGTCCTTGGGGATGATGTTGAGGAGGAAGTCGGCGGTGCTGAGCGAGTGCCCGGCCGACGTATAGGAGGAGATGGCCTTCGCGTCGAGCGTCGCCGCGTTCACGTTCATTCCGCCGCCCGGCGTCACGATCTTTCCGACCGCGAGACCGATCCCTAGCGCGACGGTGGTGAGGACTTCGAAATAGATGATGGCCTTGAGCCCGACGCGGCCGATCTTCTTCAGATCGCCCATCTTGGCGATGCCCGTCACCACCGTGGTGAAGACGATGGGAGCGATGAGCATCTTGACGAGCTTGATGAAGCCCTCTCCGAGCGGCCGCATCGCCGCGCCGAGAGGAGGATTCAGGTGGCCGAGCACAGCGCCAATCACCACCGCGATCAGGACCTGCGCGTACAAACTGTGCAGCAGCCGCTTCATGTCGGCGGACGCTAGCAAATGCGCGCGCGACAACCACTACGCCCTTGGGCCAACCCGGACCCGTTGACTTCCGCGCCCGTCGCGGACGACAAGACATCCAGGGAGGCGGCCGTGGACAACCTTACGGGTTGGCTGGATGTCGGCATGCTGAGGGCGAAGGGTGTCGCTCTCGGCGGAAGCGTGCTCGCGGCGTTGCTCATCCTGGTCCTCGGCAGGTTGGCCGCGCGCGTCGTCGCGACAGCGCTGTCGCGGGGGCTGCAGCGCTCGCATACCGACGTGACTCTGGTGAAGTTCCTCTACAACCTCGTCTACGCGCTGCTGATGGCCTTCATCGTGGTCGCGGCGCTGGAGAAGATCGGGGTCAGCACCACCTCGTTCGTGGGCATCGTCGCGGCGGCAGGATTGGCCATCGGCCTCGCGCTGCAAGGGTCGCTCTCCAATTTCGCTGCGGGCGTGATGATCATCCTTCTGCGCCATTTCGGCGTCGGCGACAGCATCGAGGCGGCCGGGCAGAAGGGGCGCGTTCTCGACATCCAGATCTTCAGCACCGTCCTCGTCACCGACGACGGCACACGGGTGATCATCCCCAACAACTCCATCACCAGCGCCACCGTGAAAGTGTTCGCCCCGCCGGCCGAGCAGGTCGCCGCGGAACCCGTCGCCACCGCCTCGCACGCAGCCTGAGCGTTCCTGTTCAGGAGGGTACGGATGCGCAACCGCAGCGTCGTCCCGATCGGCCTGTTGCTCGTTTCCGCTGTTCTCGCTTGCAAGGAAGGTGGAAGCGGCGGCGGCGCGGCGGCGCCCGCGGGCGGCAACGTCGTCAAAATCGGCGCCGCGCTGAGCCTCACCGGAGCGGCGCAGTCCTATGGCGCGCAGCAGCGGGCCGGGATCGAGGCCGCGCTCGATGCCCTGAAGGCATCGAACTCGCTCGGCGGCGTGCGCCTCGAAGCCGTGATCGAGGACGACGGATCGACCAAGGAGCAGGGCATCAACGTCTTCCAGAAGTTCATCAACCAGGACAAGGTGAGCGTGATCCTCGGCCCCACCCTCTCCACCACCGCGACTGCCGCGGACCCGCTCGCGCAGCAGGCCAAGGTGCCGGTGCTGGCGGTCTCCAACACCGCTCCCAGCGGGATCACGGACATCGGCGACTACATCTTCCGCGACTCGCTCACCGAGGCGCAGGTGATCCCTGGCGCGGTGAAGAAGGCGAAGGCGAAGCTTGGTTTCAAGACGGCCGGCATGCTCTACGGGAACGACGATGTCTTCACCAAAGCCGGGTACGACGTGATGAAGAAGGCGCTCGACGGCGAGGGAGTGCAGATCCTCGAGACGCAGACCTTCGCCAAACCCGACCGCGATTTCAGCGCGCAGATCACGTCGCTCAAGGGCAAGAACGCCGACATCCTCCTCGTCTCCGCGCTCGCGGACAACGCCGCCGCCATCGTCGCGCAGGCGAGACAACTCGGATATTCGGGCCCCATCCTGGGCGGGAACGGATTCAACTCGCCAGCCTTCATCAAGAACGCCGGACCCGCCGCGGAGGGAGTGCTGGTGGGAACTTCCTGGAACTCCGCCAGCACCGAGCCCGCCAATGCCTCCTTCAAGGAGGCGATGCAGAAGAAGGGCGTCTCTCCCGATCAGTTCTCCGCGCAGGCGTACACGGGCGTCCTCATCATCGCCGAGGCGATTCGCAAATCCGGCAACAAGACCGGACGCGACGACATCAAGAACGGATACGCGCAGGTGAAGGATCTCGACACTCCGCTCGGCAAGTTCTCCTTCACCGAGAAGCGAGACGCGCAGCACGAGCCCAGCGTGCAGGAGGTCAAGGGCTCGAAGTTCCAGGTCATGCAGTAGGAGGAGCAGGCTCCGCCTGCGACGGGCGCAGGCCGGAGGCCGGAGCATTGGAGATGCAGCAAGCCATCAACGGCGTGTTCCTGGGGAGCATCTATGCGCTCTTCGCCGTCGGCTACACGCTCGTCTTCGGCGTCCTCGACATCCTGAACCTCGCCCACCAGGCGGTGTTCATGCTCTGCGCGTTCATCGCGCTGGCGCTCGTCGGCCAGGCCGGACTGCACATTGCGCTCGCGCTCCCGATCGCGGCGGTGGCCGGCGGGGTCCTCGGCCTCGTCCTCGAGCGCATCGCCTTCCGGCCGCTCCGGGGACGGTCCGACTCCAACATCTCCGGGCTCATCAGCTCCCTTGCCGCGGCGACGATCTTCGAGTCGATCGCCCTGCAGCTTTTCGGTCCGGACGTGTCGCGGTTCCCGTTCGGGAGCTTTCCCGACCGCCCGATCCGCTTCGGCGGCGCGACCGTCTCCGCGCTGCAGCTCACCATCGTCGCCATCTCGGTCGCTCTGATGGCGATCCTCACGACGCTCCTGCGCGCGACGCCGCTCGGGCGCCGCATCCGCGCGGTGGCGGAGAGCCCGCGCGCCGCCCGCATCCTGGGCGTCGACGTGGACCGGATCATCGCCTGGTCGTTCTTCCTCTCCTCGGCGCTCGGAGGAGCCGCCGGAGTCTTGTTCGGGCTCGCTTTCAACAGCATCTCACCGGACGTCGGACGGAGCATCGAGCTGAAGGGACTCGCCGTCATCATCCTGGGCGGAATGGGCAGCGTGACGGGCGCGGTGATCGCCGGATTCGCCATCGGGATCATCGAGGTCTTCACGGTGGCGCGGATCGGCTCGAGCTATCGCGACGCCGTCTCCTTCGGCGTGCTCTTCCTCATCCTCCTCGTCCGTCCTCGCGGCCTCCTCGGCCAGGCGGCGACGCGCGAGGCCTGATGCCCGGATTCCTCCTCGCCTACCAGTCGCTCATCGCCTTCATCGGGCTGAACGGCCTCCTCGCCCTCTCCGTCTACTGCACCCTTTCCTGCGGCCAGCTCTCGCTCGCAAATGCGGGGTTCATGGCCATCGGCGCTTACGCTGCGGCGATCCTCACCCAGAACTTCCACGCGGCTTTTCCCCTGGCGATCCTGGCCGGCACCGTGCTCCCCGCCCTCTTCGCGGTGCCGCTCGGCTTGCCGGTGTTGCGCCTGCGGGGCGTCTTTCTCGCCATCGCTACCATCGGATTCGGCGAGGTGGTGCGGCTCGGGTTCGTGAACTGGGACTACACGAACGGCGCCCTGGGCCTCGTCGCCATCCCGCAGAAGACCGGCCTCTCTACCGTCTATCTCGCCCTCGCCTTCGCTCTCTACGTCCTCGGCCGCCTGCGCGGGTCGCGCCCGGGCTACGCCCTCGAGGCGATCCGCGAGGACGAGCCGGCCGCGCGCACCATGGGAATCGCTACCACCCGCTACAAGGTTGCGATGTTCGCGCTCGGCGCCGCGATGGCGGGCCTCGCCGGCGCGCTCGAGGCGCACTTCACCTTCATGGTGGCGCCGAACGGCTACGGCTTCTCGCGCGTCGTGGACATGCTCGTCTACGCGGTCGTCGGCGGAACGGCCGCCTTCTACGGCCCCGTGATCGGCGCGGCATTCCTCACCATCCTCCCGGAGTTGCTTCGGGGAGCGGGGCAGGCGCTGGGGCTCGCTCCGGGACCGCTGCGCCTGTTCCTGAACGGCGCCATCCTCCTCGCGGTGATCCTCTTCGTCCCGAACGGGCTCGCGTCGCTCCCCTCCCGGATTCGCAACCTCCGTCCCGGCCGGAATGTCGCTCTCGGTTGAAAAAGTCGAGCGCTCGTTCGGCGGCGTCCACGCGCTCGACGGGGTGAGCTTCGTCGTGCGCGACGGCGAGGTCCACGGCCTCATCGGCCCGAACGGCGCCGGGAAGACGACGCTCCTCAATGTCGTGTCCGGGCTCATGCGCCCGAGCGGCGGACGGATCACGCTCGAGGAAGACCGGATCGACGGCCGCCCCGCCTACCAGATCGCCGCGCGGGGAATCGCGCGGACGTTCCAGAACATCCGCCTCTTCGCGGGGCTCTCCGCGGCGGGAAACGTCATCGTCGGCGAGCACCTCGTGCGCAAGGCCCCGCTCTGGCGCCGGATGCTGCTCCTGCCGGCGGCGCGAGCGGAGGAAAAGGCAGCGCTAGACGCGGCGCTCGCCGCCCTCGCCCGCGTGGGCCTGCGCGATCGCGCCTTCACTCCCGCCTCCGCGCTCTCGTACGGCGAGCAGCGCCGGGTGGAGATCGCACGGGCTCTCGCGCGATCGCCTCGCGTCCTCCTCCTCGACGAGCCCACCGCGGGAATGAACGCGCTCGAGGTCGCGAGCGTCGAGAAGCTCATCCGCGAGGTGGCGGCGGAAGGGCGATCCGTGCTCCTCGTCGAGCACAACGTCCGCCTGGTGATGGAAGTGAGCGATCGGATCACCGTGCTCAACTTCGGGAAGGTGATCGCCGACGGCGAGCCCAAGGCCGTCGCCAGCGACCCGGCGGTGATCGCCGCCTACCTGGGAACCGAATCGTGACGGCGCTGCTGGAAGTGCGGGACCTCACGGTCGCCTACGGGCACGTGCAGGCGGTGCGCGGCATCTCGCTCTCCGTGCAAGACGGGCAGATCGTGACGCTGATCGGACCGAACGGGGCCGGCAAGAGCAGCACGTTGAACGCCATCGCGGGGCTCGTCCGTCCGCAGCGGGGCACCGTCCTCCTCGAGGGGAAGGACATGGCCGGGCTCCCGGCCCACCGCGCCGCGCGGGACGGAATCGTCCTCGTTCCGGAGGGGCGCGCGATCCTGCAGCGGATGACGGTCGAGGAGAATTTGCGGCTGGCGGCGGAGATGCGCGGGGGGCGCGGAGTCTCGGCCGCGGTGGCGGTACAGCTCGAAAACTTTCCTTCGCTCGCCCGGCGTCGGGCGGTGCCGGCGGGCCAGATGTCGGGCGGGGAGCAACAGATGCTGGCGGTCGCGCGGGCGCTGCTCCAGAAGCCTCGCATCCTCCTCCTCGACGAGCCGTCGATGGGCCTCGCTCCCATCCTGGTCGCGCAGATCTTCGCGCTCCTCGAGCAGATCCATCGCGCGGGGACCACCCTGCTCCTCGTCGAGCAGAACGCGCGCAAGGCGCTCGCGGTGTCCGACCACGCGTACGTCCTCGAGCGGGGGAGCATCGCGCTTTCGGGACCTGCCGCGGACCTGACCCGCGATCCTCGCGTCCAGGCGGCCTATCTCGGGGGCGACGTCGCGGTCTGAGCGAACGGCACGAGACACCCCTCTGGCACGAGACTCGAGGCCAGCATCACCTCGTCGATGTCGCGATGCGCGAGCCAGGACTCGCTCTGCCGGTTTCGCCCGTCGAGCCAGAACGCCTCGATCCGATCGCGAAGGGGCAGGTACGCAGCAAAGCGACGCTGCGCGCCCGGGAGGAGATCGATCCCGTGCAACCCGATCGAAAGCCCCAGTTCGCGGAAGGCGAGGCGTGTCGAAGGAGGCTCGGCAACGTCGAGGACGTCCCCGCCGAGCCCGTCGAGCGAGGCCTGCAGCAGATCGCCGACCAGCGGATGCGCGGGGTCGAGATGCCAGAGCCTGCAGGCGTCGACGAGGAGACCTCCGATCCCTAGCGGATCGTCGGTGACGAGGTTCGACGAATCGAGGAGCGACTGGAATCCCGCAAGCACCTCCCCGCCTGCTCCGACCTGCAAGCAGGTCACGTAACCTTCGAGGGCGTCGTGCTGCCCCATCGACGGCACGAGCGGACGCGAGAGGTCGATGCTCATCTTCCAGCGTAGCCGCGGCGAGGAGCCCGGGTACGGCTGGTAGCTGAACTGCCGGAAGGCCACCTCGCCGAGCTCGCGGGCCCACGAGTTGAATCGGGGATCCCCCGTGGAGCGCGAGAGCTGATCGAGCGCGTGCATCCAGCGAGTGAGGTAGTGGAGGTACTGGCCGTCGCGGTCCCATTCGCGGCGCGGATCCGGCGGCTCGTCCGGCCCTCGCTCGGGAAGCTTCTTTCCGATGCGCAGGCCACCCCGGGTCGGATGCGATTCCGACGCGTCTCCGAGCCATCCCGTGCGCGTGTCGCCTTTGCGATGGCGTCCGAGCGTCTCGTGGACGCGATCGACCAGAAGCACCGCGAGCGCCGTGTAGCGATCCTGGGAAGTCGCGCGCGCGAGCGCGAGGAGGTTGCAGACCGCGAAGGCGTCCGTCCAGAGGTACCGGGTTTCCGACCTTAGGGGATCCACAGGATCGATCCCGGTGCGTTCGAGGAATCCGGCCGTCAGCTCGACGGCCGCGCGGAGGCGGTCCAGCATTAGATCCGCCGAATCAAGCTCGCGCCGGGGCGAGTGGTCGATCGGACACCCTTGTAGGGGGCGACCGCTCCCCTACCTACCTTGTACGACCTTGGACCTGTCATTCCCGTAATACCTACACCCGGATCGTGTGAAAAGTGGCGTAGAGTCCCTGCGGCAAGTTTCAGGACCGCTGCGCGAGCGAACATTGCGGCCGCCGGACAACCGGTCGCACGGCAGGTTTTCCCCGCGACGAGTCCATGGTTATAGAGGGGCAGAACGGGTCATGAGCACCATCCTCGTCCTCGACGATGACCGGATCTTCCGGCGGCTGGTCGTCGAAGCTCTCGAGCAGCGCGGGCACCGCGTCCTGCAGGCCGGTCGCGCGGCGGACGCCGACCGCCTGCTCGAGGACGACCACGCCGATCTCCTCCTCGTCGACGGGCTCCTTCCGGACATCACGGGCGTGCAGTGGATCGAGAAGCTGCGCGAGGCGGGCCGGCAGACGCAGGTCCTCCTCATCACGTCTTTCTGGAAGAGCATGCGCGACTTCGCCGTCGCTGCCCGCAGGCTCGGCCCCGTCGAGATGGTCCGCAAGCCCGTCGAGCCTGGCGACGTCGCCGACCGGGTCGAGGCCGCGCTCGGCATCACCCACAGGACGAGGCGCACGTGACGACCTCTGGACGCGCCGGATCGGGACGAAGCCTGCGAGTCCTCGTCGCCGAAGACAATCCGGTCAACGAAAGAGTCGCTCGCACCCTGCTCGAGAAGCAGGGGCACACCGTGCTGGTCGCCCGCAACGGTCGCGAGGCGCTGGAGCTAGCCCGTACCGAGACGCTCGACGTGATCTTGATGGACGTACAGATGCCGGAGATGGACGGCTTCGCGGCGACCGCCGCCATCCGCGACATGGAGGCGGAGACGGGGCGCCGGATCCCGATCGTGGGAGTCACCGCGCACGCGACAGCGAGGGACCGTCGGCTCTGCCTCGCCGCGGGGATGGACACCTATCTCTCCAAACCCATCCGCCCCGACATGCTCTTCGCCGCCATCGACGAGGTGATCCCGGGGCGTGAGAAGACAGCTCCGGCTCCCGTCGCGGAGGATCACAGTCTCGCCGCCGTCGACGTCCTCGACGAGGTCGGCATCCTCGGCGTGGTGAGCGGCAACGCCGACCTGCTCCGCGAGCTGGCGGAGCTGTTCCTCGAGGACAGTCCCCAGCGACTGTTCGAGATCCGCAAGGCCCTCGATGCGGGCGACGTGGACGCGCTGCGACGGGCGGCGCACACGCTGAAAGGCTCGGCGGGCAGCCTTTGCGGCAAGCGCACGGCCGAGTTGGCGCTCCGCCTGGAAGAGTTCGCCGAGAGCCGCGACCTGCCCGCGGCGCGGCTCTCCTATCCGATGCTGGCCGAGGAAGTTCGAAAGCTGCAGCAAGCCCTCGTCCGGCTCGCGGGACGGGTGCAGCGATGAGGTCTTTCCCGGAGCCTTCCGCCCAGAGCGCTGGTAGCTTTGGCCCCGGCCCGGCGGGGGGCGCTGGCGAGCAATTCGCAATGAACATCCGTCAAAAGCTCCGCATCTCCTTCTTCAGCCTGCTGTTCACCGGCACCCTCCTGGGCGCCGCGCTGGTCGGGCTCGCGGTGGAGAACGTCCGGCGCATCGAGCAGATCGTGAACGTCTACGACGTGCTCCAGCTGAAGGCGCTCAGCCTGCGCTTCGACATGATGAGGATGAGCGACGGCATGCGCGGATACATGCTCAATCCGCGCGACGCGAGCGAGCACGCCAAAAAGCTGGAAGCCGACCGCGACTTCTCGACCGATGTGGCGGCCATGAAAGCGCTCGCGCCGCCCGAGCTCATCGAGCGCGTCACCGCCGCCGAGCGGATGGACACGGA
>JBJMQD010000380.1:0-3540 GCA_045802855.1 Myxococcales bacterium
GTCGATGCGGCGGCGCGAGGCCGACCTTCTCGCGGGTGTGGTGGGAAGACTCGGTTCAGATGCGACGGAACAGGCCCTTGCGGAGGGTTCCCGGATCGATCGCCCTGATGCGATCGCGCTCGTCCGCGACGGTGTGGTCAACGCCCCTATCCGCTGACCGTAGAGGTTCGTCATGGCACGAACCGTGCTCATGACCTTCTTGCATCACGACCCAGGCCGACGTCAGCGTCGTAGATGTATCTTGCCGTCCTTCATGACGAGGACGACGTCGCGGAGCGCCGCCATGTTCGCGCGCGGGTCTCCGCGAACGGCGACCACGTCGGCGGCGAGCCCTGGCTCGAGCGCGCCGGTGACACGCTCGATGCCCAGGAGCGCGGCGGAGCCGGTGGTCGCGGCGCGGAGTGCGTCGAGCGGCTTCATGCCCTCGCGCACCATCACCTCGAGCTCGCGCGGGTTGGTTCCGGGCAGCTCGAAGGTGTCGCTTCCAAACGCGATCTTCACGCCGCTCGCGAGCGCGCGGTGGAAGCTCTTCGCATGCTCCTCGCAGGTCTTGGCGAGCTGCGCCTTCTTCTTCGCGGTCACGCCACCGAAGAGGAATCCGTCGCGCCACAGCTCATAGACGAGCAGGGTCGGAACGTAGACCGTTCCCTGTTTCGCCATGCGCCGGAAGGTGGCGTCCGACAGATAGAGGCCGTGCTCGATGGAATCGACGCCGACGCCGACGGCGACCTGCGCCGCCTCGTCGCTGTAGGTATGCGCGGCCACTTTCACGTTTCCGCGGTGCGCCTCCTCGACGAGCGCGCCGAGCTCCTCCTTCGAGTAATTCATCGCGCCGCTCAGCACGTCCTCGCGCGGCTGTTTCTTCTCGTAGGACTCCATGTAGATCTTGATGACGTCCGCCCCTTGCGCGAGGAGCCGACGGACTTCCTTGCGCACTTCGCCGACGCCGTCGGCGCTCGAAGACAAGGGCGGCGTGACAAGGTACG
Source organism: Myxococcales bacterium (assembly GCA_045802855.1). GTDB lineage: Bacteria > Myxococcota > Myxococcia > Myxococcales > 40CM-4-68-19 > VBKO01. The sequence goes on from JBJMQD010000380.1 coordinate 987, forward strand.
GAGAGTAGCCGACCAGGGCATAGGCACCCGTGCTGGTCACGGGCCGGATGGCGGCGAGGACGCGCGGGCCGGGAACGAGCCCGAGCTGTACGCCATCCCGCAGCGCGATGTCCGCGAACCCGGCCCCTTCGTTGCCCAGATCGCGAACGGTCGTCACTCCCGACTCGAGCGTCTTGCGGGCGCTCGCGACAGCGTGGATCGTCCGTACCTCCGGCGACTCGCGGAGGATCTGCTGGTCATAGTCGCCTGCGTGCAGCGCGAGATGGGTATGCGCGTCGACGAGGCCGGGCAGCAAGGTGGCGTCGCCGAGATCGACGGTCTCGGCCCCGGCCGGCACGTCCAGCCGCTCGCCCACGGCGGCGATGCGTCCGCCACGAACGATCAACGTCATCCCGGTGTGGACCTCGCCCCTTCCGTCGAAGAGGCGCGCGGCGCGGAGGACGACGACCGGTTCCGCTGCGAGGAGAGCGGCGACGAGAGGGGCGACAAGGAGGGGCATGACGCTCACGCTACCTTGCCGTGAACGCGTCCGGGGTTGTCCTGCGGGGCGCGATGTGGCACACCGCGCGGGCTCGGTGCACCGTCGCATACGGAGCGGACATGGCCAAAGCCTACTGGATTACCTTCTACCGCGGCATCAAGAATCCCGACGCGTTCGCGGCGTACGCGAAGCTTGCGCCGGCCGCCCTCCAGGCCGGAGGCGGCCGCTTCATCGTCCGGGGCAACCCCGCGCAGGTCTACGAAGCTGGACTCGCGGAGCGCGTGGTGATGCTCGAATTCGATAGCGTGGCGCAGGCCCGCGCGGCGCATGACAGCGCCGGCTATCAGGCCGCTCTCAAGGCACTCGGAAACGACAGCGTGGAGCGCGATCTGCGCATCGTCGAGGGAATCTGAGCCGGCGCCGCGTCCGCGCCTTCAGAGCTCTAGCGTACCTTTCGGACCTTTGACCACGGCCCTGAGTCGCGGCCGCGGTCCTGCCTCGAGCTGCACGTCCTCGAGTTGCAGGGTGCCGAAGGTTGCGCGCAAGGACGTGGGCTCGGGGTCGATGACGGCGAACGACGTCAACTCGCATCCGCCGGGCGAGTCCGACGCCGGGTGCGCCGAATCCGCGCTCCACTCGATGAAGAACGGCAGGAGCCCGCCCCGGTTGTCCTTCAGGTTGAGCGCCCTCCAGCGCAGCACCTTCCCATCGGGCCGCTTTCGCGATCCCGGGAAGACCGGCTTGCTCTCCATGTGCGCGGCCGCGACCGCACGGATGAGCGGCTCGAGATCGTCGACGTGCGCCGCCCATTCGAGGAGGCGCGGCGACTCGATCTTGTAAAGGCCGCGCACGTCGTTGCTGCGGTCCTGGGCGGGATCGGGTGCGAGGATCTCCAGATATCGACGCTCACCGAGCTTGAGGAGGGCGTTTCGCGAACCTCGGCCGGGATGCACGCCCCCGAAGGCGGCTTTCACGCCGGTCTTGGCCTCGACGAAGGCGATGCCCTTGTCCAAATCGTTGCAGCCGAGTTGCACGTGATCGAACGACCGGGGAACAGCGGCCGCGTGTGCGGCCCTGGGAAGCGCCAGCGCGCCGGCGGCTGCGAGCAGCGTCCTTCGCGAGATTCCGGTAGCCATCGGGGAAAGCTACCATGTCGCCCCGGGTTCGAGACGCGGTCAGTTCCAGTCTTTGAGGAGTCCCGTCCGCGCGGCGATCCGGGCGAGATCGAGCACGGATTTCGCGTGCAGCTTGTGCAGGATCCGGATCCGGTGCGTCTCGATCGTGCGCGGGCTCGTGCCAAGCCGTTCGCCGATCTGCGCGCTCGTCAGGCCCTGCACGACGAGCTCGAACACTTCGCGCTCGCGGGGAGTCAACACCGAGAGCGAGTCGCGGGCGACGGGCCGCTTCCGCCACGCGTCGACCTCGATGCTGGAAAGCCGCGCCGACAGGTAAGGAGTGCCGTTGCACACCGCCTCGATCGCGCGTGAGAGATGCTCGAATGGCTCATCCTTCGTCGCGTATCCGCAGGCTCCCGCCTCGAAGGCCTCGGCTACCCGGCCAGGGTCGTCGACCATGGTGACCACGAGGATCCGCAGATCGGGCTTATGCCGGCGTAGCTCCGAGAGAAGCGTCATCCCGTCCCCGTCCCGGAGGTTGAGGTCGAGCAGCACGACGTCGGGGGCCGTGGACGTCGCCACCGCGCGCGCCTCGGCGATGGTCGACGCCTCGCCTACCACTCGCAAGTCCAGGCTCGGATTGAATGCGAGTTTCAGCGTGTCGCGGAACAGGACGTGATCGTCGACGAGCAGGAGCTTGCACGGCTCGGAGCAGGCCATGAGCGCAGGAAATACGATAGAAATTCCGCCATTCGCGGCAATGGGTGCTTCTACGTACGTGCGGACTTTTTGCGGGCTGCACTTGCGGAACGGAAGTCACCCGGAAAGGATCGGTCTGCCGACGAGGATCATTTTCGGACCGATTCCAAGCCGGAATAATTGCCGCACTTGCGATCCGCGCAATCCGCATACCTTCACGTTCGCTTGCGCCGACGCGGCGCCGACGAAGGCCGCGATG
>JBJMQD010000023.1:0-27102 GCA_045802855.1 Myxococcales bacterium
GAAGGCGAACAGCCGCTACGACTCGTCCGACAAGGACAAGAACAAGAGCGACGACGACGAGTGCGAGGAGTCGGAGCATTCCGACAAGTCGAGCGATAAGTCGAAGTCGCTCACGATGAGCTCGAAGTCGAAGGACGACGACAGCGACGAGTGCAAGGAGTCCGAGGACGAGCACCACAAGTCGAGCGGGCACAGCTACTCGAAGTCGATGAGCGTCGACTCGCACTCGAGCAGCAAGGACGGCAAGGACCACGACAAGGATGACGATGACACCTGCAAGGTGACCATCTGCCACGTCCCGGGCGTCAACAACTGCAAGCCGCACAAGATGCGGGTCCACAAGTCGGCGGTCCAGGCGCACATCGAGCACGGCGACTACCCGGGCGCTTGCGATCCGGCCCCGGTGGATCCGGGCCCCGTGAATCCGCCTCCGGTGGATCCGCCTCCGGTCGTTCCCGGTCCGGCGTGCTTCCCGAAAGGCTCGGTCTGCAACGCGAACAGCGACTGCTGCACGGGCACTTGCGGGTTCGATCCCATTACGCTGGGCGTTGTTTGCGGCGGAGTCGGCTAGCGCAATCGAACGGGCCCCGGGGGTAGCGCTCTTCCAGCGCTCTCCGGGGCCTGTTGTTCTGTAATACCGGCTATCCGCGAAGCTCGGCGATGGTGACGCCATCGCCGCCCTCGTGGGACGCCGCGGCCCGCGCCCTGCGCACGTAGGGACTTCGCGCCAGGTGCTCGCGGATGGCGGCCTTGAGCGCGCCGGAGCCGTGACCGTGCAATACCTGCACTTCCTCGGCGCCTTCGCGTAGACGGCGGTCGAGCTCTTCTTCCAGGGCGCGCAGCGCCTCGTCCACCCGCATCCCTCTCACGTCGAGCGGACGCACCGCCGTGGTCGCGGGAGCCGCGCGCGCCGCTTCGGCACGAGCGAGCTTCTCCCGCGCGCTCTTGCGGAATCCCGGGGCGGTGCTTTTGGCCTTCCGCGAAAGCGGCACCAGATCCTCTCTTGCCACCTTTGTGCGGAGCGCGCCCATCTGGACGAGGACCTGATCGCTGTCATCGTCGGCATCGACGACGACGCCGTCGACACCGAGCCGCACATGGCGCACCGCGACGCCCGCGCGGATGCCGGCTGCGGAAGGCGCTTCCGCTTCTTCCGCTCGTACCTGCTCGCGAGCCGCCTCGCGCTCCTCGTCCGCCTCGACCCGCGCGATCCGCTGCTGGGCCTCGACTGCCCGGGCGAGGGCCGGCGCGGCCTGCAACTGCGCGACCATCTCGGCGATCTGCTGCCGCGTGCGGGCGAGGTCCTCGACGAGCTCCGCGCGCGCTCCGGCACGCACTTCTCGCTCCGCCTCGCGCAGCGCGGCAACTTCCGCCTGCACGGCGGCGCGCTCCTCGGCGAGGCTCTTGCGCAAGGCCTCGACTTCCGCGCGGGCGCGCGCGGCAACCGCTCTCTCGCCTTCCAGCCGCTCGAGCGCGGAGGAGAGCGCCGAGCTGCCGCCGCCCAGGATCTCCTTCGCCCGGGCGCACACGTCGGCGGGCAGCCCCACGCGCGCCGCAATCTCGATCGCCGAGCTGCGACCGACTTCGCCCATCCGCAGCTGGTAGGTCGGCGCGAGCCTGTCCACATCGAACCCGACGCTCGCGGAGGCGAACCGCGCGTCGGTCAGCGCCAGCGCTTTCAGCTCCTCGAGGTGGGTAGTGATGAGCACCTGGGCCCCCGCGGCGACGAGCTTCTCCAGGGACGCCGAGGCGATGGCGGCGCCTTCGCGAGGGTCGGTGTCCGCGGCGATCTCGTCGATGAGCACGAGCGTGCCCGGTCCGGCGGCTTCGAGGATGTGGCGGAGCGCGGCGAGGTGGGCGGTGAACGTCGACAGATCGCGCGAGAGATCTCCCTCGTCTCCGATGGCCGTGTACACGGTGCGGTACAGCGGCATCCGCGAGCCTTCCGCCGCCGCGACCGGGAGTCCGGCCCGCGCCATCAGTGCGGAGAGCCCCACCGCTGTGATGGTGACGGTCTTTCCGCCGGCGTTCGGACCCGAGATGACCAAGGCCCGCGCAGGCGGAGGAATTTCGACATCGTTCGCGACGACGGATCCGCCCTTGCCGCGCGCGTTCATCTGCAGGACGAGCAACGGATGGCGCGCCCCGGACAACCGGAAGGTCTCGGTGGTCGCGTCGCCGAGCTTCGGCAGGGAGGCGCGCAGGTCGTCCGCGAGCCGTGCGCCGGCGAGCGCCTCGTCGAGGGTCCCGAGCGTCTCGACATCGCGGGCGAGCGCCTCGGCACGCCGGCCGACCGCGCCGGACAACTCGCCCAGGATTCTCTGCTCTTCCTCGAGAGCGGAGGCGTCCGCGATGGTGAGCTGGTTGCCGAGCTCCACGAGCTCCTGCGGCTCCACGAAGAGCGTCTGCCCGCTGCCGCTCGCGTTGTGGACGGTGCCGGGCAGGTGGGCCTTGTGCTCGGCCCGCAGCGGGACGACGTACCGGTCGCCGCGTACCGAGTAGTACGCTTCGCGGAGCATGCCCACGATCTCCTCGTCCTTCAGCATCTCCTCGAGACGGGCCTTGATTCCCCGGTGCAGGCCGCGCGACCGCTCGCGCAGCTCGGCGAGGAGCGGGCTCGCGGTATCGAGCAGCTTCCCGGCGGGATCGAAGGCGCGCTCGAGCTCCTGGGCGAGGGGCTCGAAATCGCTGAGCGTCTGTGCGAGCTCCGCGTGCAGCGGCACTCGCTCCTTCATCGCAAGGCAGAACCTCCGCGCCGAGACCGCCGCCCGGATGAGCCGCGCGATGGCGAGCAGCTCCGGGGGCTCGAGCGTCCCCTCGCGGGCCGCCCGGCCGAGGGCCGACCGCATGTCGAGCGCATCGGCTAGAGGCACCTCGCGATCGAGCCGCCGGAGGTCCCTCGCCTCCTCCACCCGGGCGAGCCGGCGGGCGGCCTCCTCCCCGGAGTCTCCGGGAACGAGCGAGCGGCACCTCTCCTTGCCCATGGGCGTCCGGGCACGGTTGGCGAGCTCAGCGCAGAGAGAGCTCCAGCCGAGCTCTACGAGTGTCTTCTCATTGACGACGCCGAGGAGCACGAGTCGCGGCAACCTAGCTCAGCGACGCGGCGGCGCAAGGGACCTGATCGAGTTCGGAGGCCCGTCGCGCGCGTCGCACGCAGCTTCGCATGCGAGCTTGGCCGCTCTGACACCGATGTCGCGATGTTCGGGGCCTACAGCCGCCTACACTGTGCGACAACGTGCTGATTTCACTCTGAAAGACTCCATTTTTCGGCACGGGCACGCGGACTGCTAAGAGGCCATGCCCACCGCGAACGCGAACGCGAGAATCCTCCCCGAGACCTCCGCCGACTCGTCCGTAGCCAGGACTTTCCGGGCCGCATTGCCCGCCGCGGCCGAATCCGCGCCGGTTCTCAGGCTGGTCCCGCGTCCGCTCACCGACGCGGAGCTGGTCGCCCGCGCGCTGCGGGACGACATGCAAGGCCGCGCCGCCGAGGAGGAGCTCTACCGCCGCTATCGGATGGCGGTGCAGCGGCTCGCGAGCACGTTCTCGGAGCTCGATCCCGACGAAGTCGACGACGTCGTCCAGGAATCGTTCGTCCGCGCGTTCCGCGCCCTCAAGGGGCTCAAGGATCCCGAGCGCTTCTCCGCCTGGCTCTTCACCATCGCCCGCAACCGGGCACGCTCCTACCTGACGGCGCGATCGACCCACGCCCGGGCGGTCGAGGAAGCGACCCGCGAATCGAACCTCGCCGAGGAAAGCGTTCCGGCCGCGAGCGTCCAGCTCGAGCGCGAGGCGGAGCTTCGCGCCGTGCGCGAAGTGATCGACGGCCTGCGCGAGGGCCCCGAAAAGGAGACCGTCCGGCTCTTCTATCTCGACGGGACGCTCTCGGCGCGCGAGATCGCCGACCGGATGGGCGTCGGCAAGAGCGCGGTGACCATGCGCCTCGAGCGGTTCCGGGCCCGGGTCCGCCGCGAGCTGTGCGAGAAGCTGCAGCGGACCGCCTGAAGAGCGCATGACAGGCGCTCTACCCGCCCGGGTCGATCCGGAGGATCTGCTCGCCGATGAGGAGCAGGTCGCCGATGGAGACGGGCGCGCTCTGCGCGATCCGCAAGAAGGTCCCGTTCGCCGATCCGAGATCCTTCACCGAGATGCTCTTGCCGGAGATCGAGATCGCCGCGTGCTTGCTGGAGACGTATCCGTCGTTCGGAAAGGTGACGTCCCCGGCCCCGCGGCCGATGAGGTTTTCTCCGTTGCGCAAGGGGAACACGTCGCCTTCGGCTCCCCCTTCGAGAAGCTGGACCGCGCGAGCGACGTAACCAGGGTCGGGGCTACCCCAGACAGGTTCGCCGGCCGGGGTCTCCGGGGGAGGAGGCATCCAGTCGATCCGGACCCGTTGCCTTCCCACGCGAATCTCGCCGCCGGCTTCGAGCTTGTGTTCCTTGAAAGCGACAAAGACCCCGTTCACCGTGCCGAGATCCTGGACGACGAGCTGCGGGCCGTCGAAGCGGAGCACCGCGTGCACCGGCGCCACGAAGGAATCGGGATCGAGCTTGACCTCGTCGTCGCCGACCGAGGTTCCCACCCGCGTCTCGTCCTTGAGGAGCAGGTAGTCGGCCGAGCGGGTACCGTCTCGCGCGATGGCGCTGATGCGCGCGCGGGCGGGCGGTCCCTTCGGCTTCTCTCGCCGAGGGGGCAAGGGTCTTGCGGCGCGCGGCTTCTGGGGCGGAGCGGATTTCGCCATGGCTCGAAGGTTCTGGTGCACGGGCGAACGGCTGATGGGACCCGATCTAGCGCAGAATCTCGCGCCGGGGCACCGCGAAAGACCGTCCCAGGCCGGAGGGAGCCGTCCACTGAGGGGCGCGTCCTACCTTTCCGCCGTTGGAAACCTTCCGGCGCTGTGCGAACCTAGCCGGGCTCCGATGCTCCTTCCCCGAGGACCGTAGCGGTGCCGTCCTGCCCTCGCTGTCTGCGACCGCTGCCACCGACGGCAACCGCCCTTTGCGTGTACTGCGGAGCCTCGCTCACGCCGTCGCAGCCGAAGACGCGGCCGCTTCCGACCAGGAGCGCCGACCCGCTCGTCGGCAAGACCGTCGCGGGGCGCTTCCACGTCGAGGACTTCATCGGACAGGGCGGGATGGGAAAGGTCTTCAAGGCGCGCCATCTCGCGCTCGACCGACCGGTGGTCCTGAAGATGCTCAAGCCCGCCCTGCTCGAGGATCCCACCATCGTGGGGCGGTTCGAGCGGGAAGCGAAGGCGGCGAGCAGGCTGAACCACGCGAACGTGATCCAGGTGCTCGACTTCGGGCGGGAGCAGAAGGACGGCTCGCTGTACATCGTGATGGAGTTCGTGCAGGGGAAGGACCTGCGCGTCGTCCTCCGGGACGAGTGGCCGCTCGCCGAGGATCGGCTCTGCAACATCATGGCGCAGGTCTGCGCGGCCCTCTCCGAGGCGCACGCCCACAACATCATCCACCGCGATCTGAAGCCCGAGAACGTGATGGTCGAGGACCGGCGCGATCAGCCTGACTTCGTCAAGGTGCTCGATTTCGGAATCGCGAAGCTCCTCGACGCGGAGGGCCCGCACCTGACCAGCGTCGACGTGGTCTGCGGAACGCCGCAGTACATGGCTCCCGAGCAGGCCACCGGGACCCATCTCGACGCGCGCTGCGACCTCTATGCCGTTGGGGTCATCCTCTACCAGATGACGACCGGGCATCTGCCGTTCGACGGCGCGAATTCGATGGAGGTGCTGACCAAGCAGGTGCACGACCGCCCCATCCCGCCCAGGCAGAGGACGCCGGACGCGCCGATCAGCGAGGCGATGGAAAGGCTCATCCTTCGCGCGCTGGAAAAGGACGCCGGAAGACGTCCGCAGACGGCCGAACAGTTCCGGGACGAGCTTCTGGCGGTTCCCGCCAAGGCTCGCGAGAACCGCGCCTCGCTGCAGGCGGCGGAGCCGTTGTTGCGCGTTCCGACGCCAGCGCAGTCTCCGAAGGCCACCGAATCCGGCGGCGAGCCAACGCCGCGCAAGAACCGCCGCTGGTGGCCGTTCAGCTCATGAACATGATTCATTAGTAATTTCTGGTATTTGCGGCCGACGTGAAAGCGCGCCGCCCTGGGCCTTCGTCGCATCGATGCTTTCGGTTGACAGCGGCGCTCGCGCTTTGCGACGGTGCAGGCACGATGGCGCGTGCGATGCTTGCCGCCGGGCTGGAATCGGGGGGAGGGTCATTCGTGTGCAACCGAGGCGTCCACCCGGACGCGATAGCGAGACCCGGGTGAGGCCGGCGCGAGCCATCGCCCAGGCGGCGTTGCGTGGCTACCGCATGCCCGCCGAGTGGGAGGCGCACGCGGCCACGTGGCTCGCGTGGCCGCACCAGATCGCGGACTGGCCCCGCAAATTCGCTCCCATTCCATGGGTTTTCGCCGAGTGCGTGCGCCACCTGGTGGTCGGAGAGCGGGTCCGCATCCTGGTGAACGACGCGACGGTGGAGCGGGGCGCGCGGCAACTGCTCGAGCGCGTGGGCGTCGACCTGTCGCTCGTCGATTTTCTCAAGATCCGCACCGATCGGGCCTGGACCCGCGACACGTTGCCGCTGTTCCTCCACAAGAGCGACGGCGGCACCGTGCTCCTCAGCTTCCGCTTCAACGGCTGGGCGAGGTACCGCAACCACAAGAATGATGCGGCGGTGGGCGATCGGCTGGCGAAGACGCTGGGACTTCCGCAGTCGCTTCCCGAGGTGGATGGACAGCGCGTCGTCCTGGAGGGCGGCGCCATCGACGTGAACGGCAGGGGCATGCTCCTCGCGACCGAGGAGTCTCTGCTTTCACCCGTGCAGGCGCGCAATCCCGAGCTGAGCCGCGATCAGATGGAGGACGTCCTGCGCGAGACGCTCGGGGTCCGTCACATCCTCTGGCTCGCGGAGGGGATCGCGGGCGACGACACACATGGCCGGATCGACGACGTCGCGCGCTTCGCCGGTCCGCGGACGGTGCTGGTCGCCCAGGAGGACGATCCGCGCGACGAGAACCACGAGCGCCTGCGCGACGCGCGCCGGCGGCTGGAACTGGCGAAGGATCAGGACGGCCATCCGCTGCACGTCGTGCCATTGCCGATGCCGTCGCCGCTCTACTTCGAGGGACAGCGCCTTCCGGCGAGCTACGTGAACTTCTACGTGGCGAACGAGGCGGTGCTGGTTCCCACCTTCAACGACGTGCACGATCGCCGCGCTCTCGAGGTCCTCGCGCAGGCATTCCCGGATCGGCGCGTGCTCGGAATCCACTCCGTCGACCTGGTGTGGGGGCTTGGCGCGATCCACTGCATGACGCAGCAGGAACCGGGCTGACGCTGGTCAGCTGAACTTTACCCGGAGCAGCTCGCCCCCGAGCTGCACGGCGTCGCCGTCGAACAGCTGCCGCACCTCGTTGCGCCGGAGTCGTAAGAGAACGCCGGACCGCGCCGTTCCGAGGTCGGCGAGCATCGTCGTCCCGTCCGGAGAGATCCGGATCTCTGCATGCCGGGCTGAGATCCGCTGGTCGCTCGGGAAGTTCAGATCGCACCCTGAGCGACCGATCGAGATGACTGGTCCTTTCCGGAAGCAGACGCGCCCGGTCGAGCCGCCGCGCAGTACCTCCGTCACCCGGATGACCGACTCCTGGGGCCGCGCTGCACCGAGGAAACCGGGAACCGGCGTTGCGGGCGCGAGATCGACGGGACCGTCATAGCGCAGGACCCGCTCTCCCGCGATGAAGAGATCGCCGGGCTTGAGCCGTCCCGGGTCGCGATCGCGCAGCTTGAAGTAGACGCCGTTCTTGGAGCCTTCGTCGCGGAGGAAGATCCGCTCCTCCTCGAACAGCAGGGTCGCGGCCCGCGGGGCGACGAACGGATCTCCCGACAGATCGACCTGCGCCTTCGCGCCGATGAGCGTCTCCCGGGTCGTGATCGGGAACGTCGTTCCCGCCCCGGCTCCTTCCTCGATGAACAGGCGGGCGGTGAACGGCGCTTTGTCCTCGGGTGGGGGAGGCGGTTCCGGCAATGCCTGCGCGGCCGCGAGCTCCTCGAGCTTCGCGCGAAGCTCTTCCGCCGCCGGGTTCTTGATCTCGATCCGCTCCGTCATCTGCGACGGCTCGGAGGCGCGCTCTTCGCGAGCCGGCGGGACGGGCGCGGGGGCAAGCGGAGGCCGAGCGAAAGGCCAGCCGCAATGGAAGCAGAAATTCGCGCTACCGGGATTGGGTGTGCCGCAGCGCCCGCACGACTTCGTCTCTGCTTCCGCCATCGAAAGGGCGCGAAGTGTAGAGGCCGCGGGATCGCGGGTCAAATCACCGCGTCATGTGAATCCCGCGGCATTGCGACGCGTCAAATCTGACCGTGGCTCGTTTGCTGAGCGCCCCGCCGTGGGCTACGCTCTCGTTTTTACGCAGCGCGATGATCCGGCTGAACGACATCCTCGAGCGCGTCGGGCAGTATCGTCCCGACGCAGACCTCGACCTCATCAAGAAGGCGTACGTCTACAGCGCCAAGGTCCATCAGGGCCAGGTGCGCAAGTCGGGAGAGCCTTACCTCGTCCATCCCCTCGAGGTCGCGGGCCTCCTCGCCGAGCTGAAGCTCGACGAGGCGAGCATCGTCGCGGGCCTGCTCCACGACACCATCGAAGACACGCTCGCCACGCCGGCCGAGATCCGCGAGCTGTTCGGCGACGAAGTGCTCTCGCTGGTCGAGGGGGTGACGAAGCTCGGCACCTTCTCGCACGGGCCCACTTCCCAGGAGGAGAAGCAGGCCGAGAACTTCCGCAAGATGCTGGTCGCGATGGCGAAGGACATCCGGGTGATCCTCGTCAAGCTCGCCGACCGGACCCACAACATGCGGACGCTCGAGCACATGAAGCCCGAGGCGCAGGAGCGCATCGCGCAGGAGACGCTCGACATCTACGCGCCGCTCGCGAACCGTCTCGGCATCCAGTGGATCAAGATCGAGCTCGAGGACCTCGCCTTCAAGTACTTGAACCCGCGCGAGTTCGGCGACGTCGAGCAGCAGGTCGCGCAGACGCAGAAGGACCGGGCGATGTTCATCGCCGACATCGTCCTGCTCCTCAAGGGCAAGCTCGAGGAGGCGGGCCTCGAGGCGTCCGTGCAGGGGCGCCCGAAGCACATCTATTCGATCTGGAAGAAGATGCGGAAGAACGACCTCAACTCGGTCTCCGAGGTCCACGACATCGTCGCCTTCCGCCTGATCCTGAAGTCCGTGCCCGCCTGCTACGAGGCGCTGGGGCTCATCCACTCGCTCTGGAAGCCGGTGCCGGGGCGCTTCAAGGACTATATCGCGATCCCGAAGCCCAACATGTACCAGTCGCTGCACACGACCGTGATCGGGCCCACCGGCGAGCGCATCGAGATCCAGATGCGCACCGAGGAGATGCACCAGGTCGCGGAAGAGGGCATCGCGGCGCACTGGGCCTACAAGGAAGGGAAGAGCGCCAAGGACGAGCAGAAGTTCGCCTGGCTGCGGCAGCTGATGGAGTGGCAGCAGGACCTGAAGGACCCGCGCGAGTTCCTGGAGACCGTCAAGGTCGATCTCTTCACCGACGAGGTCTTCTGCTTCACGCCGAAGGGCGACGTGCGCAGCCTCCCGCAGGGAAGCTGCCCGATCGATTTCGCGTACGCCATCCACTCGGAAGTGGGCGCCCACTGCCAGGGAGCGAAGGTCAACGGCAAGATCGTCCCGCTCCGCTACAAGCTGAAGAACGGCGACTCGGTGGAGATCCTCACCAGTCCGAACATCCGCCCGAACAAGGACTGGCTCTCGTTCGTGAAGACGAGCCGGGCGCAGGCGAAGATCCGCAACTTCATCAAGCAGCAGCAGCGCGATCGGTCGCTGGAGATCGGCCGCGACCTGCTCGAGCGCGAGTTCCGCCGCTTCGACCTCACCTTCTCGAAGATGGTGAAGACCTCCGACTTCCAGAAGGTGGCGAACGAGTACGGGCATGCCCGGGCGGACGATCTGGTGAGCGCCGTCGGGTACGGGAAGCTCTCTCCGGCGAGCGTCCTGCAGCGGCTCCTCCCGCCGGAGAAGCTCGCGGAGAAGAAACAGGCGGAAGGGGTGGATGGCGCGAATGGCCATCCGAGCCGGCTCACCGAGTTGTTCCGCAGGGTCGCGCAGCGCAACCGGACGAGCGGCGGCGTTCGCATCGGCGGCATCGACGACGTGCTCGTCCGCTACGCGAAATGCTGCAACCCGGTTCCCGGCGATCAGATCGTCGGGTTCATCACTCGCGGCCGCGGCGTCACGGTCCATACCCGCGCTTGCAAGAAGGCGCTGGAGACGGATCCCGAGAGGCGGGTGGACGTCACCTGGGACGTCCACGGCGAGTTCAAGCGGTCCGTGAACCTGCGCGTGAGGTCCGACGACCGCAAGGGCCTCCTCGCTCGCATGAGCGAGACGTTCGCCGACGTGGGCGTGAACATCTTGCAGGCGAACGCGCGCTCGAACGGCGAGAAGGGCGCCATCTCGACCTTCGAGATCGAGATCGTCGACGTGAAGCAGCTCAACGACGTGGTGCGCGCCATCGGCGCCATTCCGGGAGTGCACTCCGTCGAACGGGTCTAGCTTGACCCGCCGTGGGACGTCCGGTATCCCGCGCGCCCATGGCGAACCAGGTGATCGCGACCGACGAGGCCCCGAAGGCCATCGGACCCTACTCGCAGGCGATCGTGTCCGGCGATCTCGTCTTCACGAGCGGGCAGATCCCGCTCGATCCGAAGACCCAGGAGATGGTCAAGGGAGACGTGCGCGTCCAGGCGGAGCGGGTGATGGAAAACCTGCGCGGCGTGCTGACGGCCGCGGGCGTCTCTTTCGCGCAGGTGGTGAAGACGAACATCTTCCTCGTCGATCTGGCCGCCGATTTCGCCGCGGTGAACGAGGTCTACGGCAAGCGGTTCTCCGGCGCGCCTCCGGCGCGGTCGACGGTCCAGGTCGCCGCGTTGCCCAAAGGGGCGCGGGTGGAGATCGAGATGATCGCCGTCCGCCGGTAGCCTTCCCGAAAACCGCCGTTTCGCGAGCGCGTGACATCGGTCACTTGACGGCTGTGCGGGGACGCCCGCCGCCGGCAAGCTAGCCCCCGACCTCAGAAGCGTGCCTCCGCTCGATTCCAGCGGACGGCAACGCGAGGCGGAAGGGGGGCGCGTGCAAGGTTCTCTCGGAGGGCGATTTCTCGGCGTCGCGCTAGTCGCGGCGACATCCTTTGCCTCGGCGGTCCGGGCGGAGGACGCAGACAAGGCGCGGGAGCATTACTCGGTCGGTCTTCGCGCCTACGATCTGGGCAACTACGACGAGGCCATCGCAGAGTTCGAGGAGGCGTACCGGCACAAGGACGCTCCGGGTCTCCTCTACAACATCGGGCAGGCGTATCGCCTCTCGAACCGTCCCGAGGAGGCGGTCCGCTACTACCGCACCTACCTCGAGAAGAAGCCCGATGCGGCCAACGCCGCCGACGTGCAGGCGAAGATCGATCGGCTCACGTCCATCCTCGAAGAACGGAAGGCGGCGAATCCCCCGCCCGCGCAGAAGCCGCGTCCGGTCGTGGTGGCACCCCCGGCGGCGTCGGCACCCGCCGTGTCGCCGCCGCCGTCGCCCTTGCGTGCTCCGTCCCTCGTACCTGCGCCGGCGACCACGAAGGCGGCGCCCGTGGAGGCAGTCGCCGCGAAGGCCCCGGGAGATCGTTACTGGACGGGGCGGAGGGTCGGCTGGGTTGCTACCGGCATCGGCGCCGCTGCCCTCGCCCTCGCGGTCTATTTCGGCGTCGAGGCGCACGGAGCCGCCGCGGACATGGAGGGTGCGGCCGCCGCCGGGCGCCCCTTCGATGCGTCCGTCGAGGCGAAAGGAAACCGCGCGCAGACGCTGTCGCGGGTCTTCCTCGCGTCCGCCCTGGTCGGGTTTGGAACCGGCGGAATCCTGCTCGGCACGTCGGGACGCACACCCATCGACGCCGCGGCGCGGGCGTCGTCCGAGGAGTCGCGATGAACCGCATCCTCTTCGCCGTGATGTCGGTGGTCCTCGTTACCGCCTGCTACGACCCGAACGTCCAGAGTGGACGCATCGCATGCTCTCTGGCGCAGCAGTGCCCGTCCGGTCTCGCCTGCGCGCCTGACGGGCACTGCTGGAAGCCGGGTGACTCGGACATCGGCCGCGCTCCGGTGCGCGTCGAAGGCGGGCTCACGAGCAACGGCGGCCTCATGCATTCCCGGTCCTATCGGCTGGTCGGCCGGATCGGACCGTCGGAGCTTTCCGGAACTGCCGCATCCTCCACGCACCGGGCGCTCGACGGCGTCTCGGCGCAAATGAAAGGGCGATGAAATGAATCTTCCGGTCCGGGTATTCGCAGCCCTGGTCCTCGCTTCCGCGAGCTCGTTCGCGGCAGGCGTCCCTGCGCAGCTCGTCTACCAGGGGAGGCTCTTGAAGGCGGACGGCTCCCCGGTTGCACAGGCAATCCCGCTCACCTTCGCGCTCTACGAGAGCGCCAACTCCGGATCGCCGCTCTGGTCGGAGAGCCATTCGGTCGATCCGTCCGACGGCTTCTTCGAGGTGGTCCTCGGCGACGGGACGGACGCATCCGCGACGAGCGACATCTCCCTCGCCTCCGTCATCGACGGCCGGCAGCTCTGGCTCGGAATCAAGGCGGGCTCGGATCCCGAGATGTCGCCGCGCACGGTGGTCGGGAGCGCGCCGTACGCGATACTCGCGCAGCCGGTGGCGCATGCGCAGACGCACATGAAGGGGGGAGGGGACGAGATCGCTTCCTACGACGCGGCGGCGGATCGGATTCCGATGGCCGGCCCGTCCGGCACCCTCGATCGAGCATGGCTCCCACTGGTTCCGGTCGAAAAAGGCGGGACTGGAAGCGCGACGCCGCGGATCACGCGGAACCTGTGCGTGTACGTCGCGACGACGAACGTGCCTACCCCGACGATTCCTCTCGCGCCCGATCTAAAGGGGTGCGTCGCGACGCGCGCTTTCGCTTCTGCCCGTCTGGCCCCGAACGCGACCTGGACGTTCAACAGTACCGACGGCCAGCTGTTCGCGCCGCTCGACTGGACCGCCGACACGAGGATGGACACGTCGATCTCGAACGTCTCGCTGCGGGACAGCGACGTGATCGCCGCGGTGATCACGCCGAAGGGGGTGTTTCACGAAGCGACGTTCTGTCTCGAGATCAGCTGCGTCGCGAGCTTCTGATCAGCCACGGGGGAACACTTTCATGGCCAAGCTGATTGCCGTCGTCTCCGTGCTGTCGTCGATCGCCTGCGGCAGCGGTGCGAACGAACCACCGGCGCTGCCAGGCACGACCCGCTCGGCGAACGCGGTGACCGGAGCGTGCACGAACGCTCCCGACGACTGCGGCGTCAAGGTCTGCATCGATTGCACCGCAAATGCCCCACCGGGGACCGAGCCTTCGTGTGTCGCGAGCAAGTGCACGTTTCCGTGCGCTCCTGGATTCCACAATTGTGGCGGGGCTTGCCTCTCGGACACTGATGCAAGTTCCTGCGGATCGAGCTGCATCCCCTGTCCGATGTCCGCGAACGCCATTCCCCTTTGTGTGTCGGGGTCTTGCGACTTCACCTGCGTCGCGGGGTTCGGAAAGACCAGCGCCGGGTGCGCATCGCTCTCGTTCTCGCTGTCCTACTGATTCATTGCAGCAGATCGCCGACGAAGTCGCCGTTCGCGGGGAGCGGGCGGCGACCGGCGAATCCGCCGTGCAGCTCGTGATAGTGGGCGATTCTGTGCTCGCCATAACGCCAGCAGAGAAAGACGGTCCGCCCGTGGAGGCGGCTGCGGAAGTCGGCGAGCCCGTCGGCGGCCTTCACCTCGATGCCTAGCTCGGAGAGCTCGCGGAGGATGGTCAGCACCTGGCCGGAAAGGTCGCTGGCGGCTCGTTGCAGGCGCTGCACCCCGGGAGGGGCCCGGTGATCGACCTCGCCCGGGTCGGGCGGACGGTGACCCATCGCGGCGAGCTGGCTTTCGACCGCGAGAAGCTCGGAGCGGAGCTCCCGGACCTGCTCGAATTGCTCCTGGAGCCGCGGCACCAGGGCATTCGCCTCGCGCAGCGAGAACAGTCGTACGTGTTCGAGCGGATTCACCCTTTCAACGTACACGAGCGCGTGCGGCGATCAAGCAGCGCGCCTTTTGGTAGAACGCTCCAAGGAGAAGGCTTCACGCCGGCCACCGTCGCGGAGCCGGTCAAAAGGCGCGGAGTGAACGGGGATGCAGGAAGACTTGCGCGACCTTTCCGGCCCGGAGCGCGACGCCTACTTCCGCGGCGTACAGCCGATCTGGGGGGGCGGGCTTTCGGAGGAGCGTTTCGTCGGCTTCCAGAGGCGACTCGCCGACGCGCGCGAGGCGGGCGAGCGCCACCGCCTGATCGGGCTCTTCGAAGGAGCGCGGCTCCTCGCCGCCATGAAGGCCTACGATCTGCGCGGCAGCTGCGCGGGGCGGCCCCTGAACATCCTCGGCATCGGAGCGGTCTTCACGCCCCCCGCGCTGCGCCGCCGCGGGCACGCGCGCCGCATGCTGGAGCTGGCCATCGCGGACCATGCTGCTCGCGGAGCGGACGCCGCCATCCTCTTCAGCGACATCGGGACCGGGTACTACGAGCGGCTCGGGTTCCGCTCCTTGCGCAGCGAGGAATGCGTGGTCGAGCAGGCCGATCTTCCTCGCGCTGCCTCCGTGGTTCCGGTGCCTGCCGACGAGGCGGGCCTCGTGCGGGTGTTTGCCCGGGGCAGGTCGAACAACGGCGATCTGACCCTCGCCCGCGACGGATGGGTGCTGCACTTCCAGTTGCGCCGCCTGCGGGAGCTGGCGCGAGCGCGAGGCGTGGCGGAGCCGGAGTGGGGCATCGCGGTGCAGGATGGCGGCGGTGAAGGAGCGGCGATGGTGCGCGTCGCCCGGGACGCGGTGGACGTCCTCGATGCTGCGTGGACGACCGAGGGCGCCCGCGACGCGCTCCTCGCGCGCTTGCGAGAGACGCTGGTGCGCAGCGGCCGCTCGCGCCTCCGGCTGTGGCCTTCACACCAGCTGCGCGGGCTGTTCCGCACCCACCCGCGAAGCTCGGCCCTCGCCATGGTCGCGCCGCTGCGGCCGGACGTGGTCGTGTCCGCGTCAGGAGCGCGAGCCGACCTCGCCCTCCTCGATCACATCTGATCCACCGTTGACGAGCGCTGGCGATGTTCTTCGCCCTACGCCTGGGCTTCTTCCGGGCGCTGGCGGGCGACCTGCTCGCGCCACCACCTCTGTCCCGATTCGGGCAGGAGGTAGATCGGATCGTAGTACTCGTACTTGCGGGTCATCGCCTCGGCATCGTCGTCCTCGATCCCGGTGCGGTAGTTCTTCGTCCAGTACGAGATTCCCTTCTCGTGGTCGTACTCGGCCACCTGGTGCACCCAGCGCTTCCCGACGAAGGGGACGTCGCAGACGATGCGGGGCGTGGCGAACCCGGGCAGGTAACCCATGATGTCGTGCTGCAGCTTCTGCGACTCGGCGACGCTCGTCCGCCAATGCTCGGAGTTCGGGATCATGTCGCACATGTAGAAGTAGTACGGAAGGATGTGCGCGTGATCCTGGAGCATGAAGCAAAGCTCGAGGAGCGCCTTTTGTGAATCATTGACCCCGCGCAGCAGCACCCCCTGGTTGCGGACGTCGCGGAACCCCATCTCCAGGAGCTTCTTCGCCGCCTTGCCGAGGAGCGGCGTCACCTGGTTGGCGTGGTTCACGTGCGTGTGCAGGGCGAGCGAGACGCCGCGCTCGAACGCCTTGTGGGCGAGGCGATCGAGGGCTTGCAAGACCTTGTCCTGCAGGAAGTGCTGCGGAATTCCCATCAGCCCCTTCGAGGCGAGCCGGATGTCGCGGATGTTGTCGATGTCGAGAAGCTGCGAGACGAACGACTCCAGCTGCTCGATCGGGAGGTTGGCCACGTCGCCGCCCGAGACCACCACGTCGCGGACCGCCGGATTGCCTCGCAAATACTCGAGCATTTGCGAATATCGATCTTTGGGCGCGACGGCGAATCTCAGCTTCTGCACCTGCGGTACCGAATTGCCCACCAGATCCATCCGGGTGCAGTGACCGCAATACTGGGGGCAGGTCGAGAGCATCTCCGCCAGCACCTTGGTGGGGTACCGGTGGGTGAGCCCTTCGACCTTCCACATCTCTGCTTCGTGGAGGGAGTCGCGCGACGCCTTCGGGTGGCTGGGCCAGTCGGTGCGGCGATCGTCGAAGGCCGGGAGCATGTAGCGGCGAAGGGGATCGCCCCACAGATCGTTCTCGTCCATCGTGTTGATCATGTGAGGCGTGACCAGCATCGACATCGTCGCGCGCTCGCGGATGTCGCGCTCCATGCTTGCGGCCAGGTCGTCGGTGAGGTGCTTGCCGAGCGCTTCCTTCAACTCGGCGAGGTTCTTGACGGTGTTCTTCCGCTGCCAGAGGGCGCTCTCCCAGTCGGCCCGGGAGACGCCGCGGTAGCCGGGCAGGCGGGTCCAGTCGGGCTCCAGGAAGGCGCGCTCGAGCGGGTATCGGAACGGTTGTTCGCCGGGCCTGCGCTTCTGCTTCGGTGCCGCCGCGCTCAAGGGAGGCCTCCTTCCGCGTCTCTATATGGGGCTTCCCGCGCCGGTCAAGGAGAGGCGCGGGCGTACACACACGCTACACTGCGCGTTCCGTGCTCCGCTTCCGCCTCGGGCCCTTCCCCGTCCACGTCGCCCCGTCCTTCTTGATCGCGGCGGCGATCCTCGGCTTCCCGTTCATGAACGATCTCGCGATCGTCGCGCTCTGGATTGCCGTCGTCTTCGTCAGCGTCCTCATCCACGAGCTGGGTCACGCGCTGGTGGGCAAGGCGCTCGGCGGCCGGCCGGAGATCCAGCTGGAAGGCTTCGGCGGTGTGACCTTCCCCCGGCTTCCCGCTCCCCCGAGCGCAACCAGCCAGATCGGCCTGTCGCTGGCAGGGCCGCTCGCCGGCCTCCTTCCGGGCGCCGCCGGCTGGGCGATCGACCGCTTTGTCGCTCCCGAGCCGGGCTCGGCGCTCGCCATCGCCGCCGGGCTGGCGTTCACCACCAGCCTCTTCTGGACGGTGCTGAACCTGCTCCCGGTCCTCCCCCTCGACGGTGGCCAGGTCCTCCTCGCCGCCTTGCAAGGGATCCGCAAGAAGCCG
Source organism: Myxococcales bacterium (assembly GCA_045802855.1). Taxonomy (GTDB): domain Bacteria; phylum Myxococcota; class Myxococcia; order Myxococcales; family 40CM-4-68-19; genus VBKO01. Next base: position 17,190 of record JBJMQD010000023.1, read on the forward strand.
AGCGTCCGGGCAGCGAGCATCATCTCGGCGTGCGTCGCCGGGCTTGCGGCGGCCGCCGCCTACTTCCTGTTCCGCCAGGTCTTCGTCGCGATCTGGCTCCTGCTCTTCGCCTTCCAGAATTTCTCGCGCGTTCGTGCCGCCCCGGTCGCGGAGCAAAGCGACGCTCCAGCCCCGCTGCGCGAGGCACCATCCGACGAGCGCGCCGACGTCGATCGCGAGCTGTCTCGCGCTAGGGCCGCGCTCCTCGCCCGGGACGAGGAAACCGCGCTCGCCGTCGCCTCGAAGCTCGAGGAATCGGAGGGCCCCTTCCGCCAGGCCGCGGGCCTGCGGATCCGCGCCGGAGTCGAGCTCGCCCGGGGCGACAACGTCTCGGCGGGCCTGCACGCGGGCCGCAGCTATACGCTCTGGGAGTCTCCGGACGCCGCGGTGGTGGCGGCCCGCGCCAATCTGCGGGCGGGGGAGCGCGAGCGGGCCCTGAACTGGCTGCGGCGCGCCGTCGAGGCGGGAGCGCACCCGGAGGCGGTGCGCGAAGATCCCGAGCTCGGTCCGCTCACCTGAATCGCCGCTCGAGGACCCGCGCTGGCGGCCTTGACGCGAGAATGTGCGGGCGGCATCTTGCCGCCCCCGCGGCGGGGGCCGGAGCGGCGACATCCATGGCGAGCGCACGCAGACAATCCCTCTTTCCCGACGCCTCCGACGCCGAGTGGGGCGATTGGCGGTGGCAGCAGCGAAACGCGGTCCGCTCGCTGGAAGCTCTCGAGCGGCTCATCCCCCTGACGGAAGACGAGCGCGAAGGATGCCGGCAGACCGCCGGCGTCTTTCGCCTCGGCATCTCGCCGTACTATCTGTCGCTCGTCGATCCGGACCACCCCTTCTGCCCGGTACGCATGCAGGCGATCCCGGTTCGCGCCGAGGCGCTCGCCCACGACGGCGAGCTTCGCGATCCGCTCGGCGAGGACTTCCATCGCCCCGTCCGCGCCATCGTCCACAAGTATCCCGACCGGGTCCTCCTCCTCGCCCTCGATCACTGCTCCGTCTATTGCAGGCATTGCACGAGGCGCCGGATCACCTCTGGCGCGGAAGGCGGGATCACGCGCGAGGAGCTGGCCGAGGCGCTCGCGTACCTGCGCGCGCACCGCGAAGTGCGCGACGTCCTCGTCTCCGGCGGCGACCCTCTCCTCCTCTCGACGGAGCGGCTGGAGGAGCTTCTCGAAGGCATTCGCGAGGTCCCCCACGTCGAGATCATCCGGATTGGAACCCGGATCCCCGTCTGCTTGCCGATGCGGGTCGACGAGACGCTCGCTCGCGCCTTGCGGCGGTTCGCGCCGCTGTTCGTCATCACTCATTTCAACCACGCGAAGGAGATCACCGGGGAGGCGCGCGCCGCCTGCGAGCTGCTGGTCGATCACGGCGTCCCGGTCGAGAACCAGGCGGTCCTCATGCGCCGGGTCAACTCGTCGGTCCGGTCGATCAAGGATCTGATGCAGAAGTGCCTGACGATGCGCGTCCGTCCCTACTACCTGCACCAGATGGACGTGGCGGAAGGCCTCGAGCACCTGCGCACGCCGCTCGCGCAGGGCATCGCCATCCTGCAGGGGCTGCGAGGCTGGACGAGCGGGCTCGCCGTTCCCCATCTCGCCGTCGACCTTCCAGGGGGCGGCGGCAAGGTCACGCTCCAGCCCGACTACGTGATCGAGCGCCGCGGCAGGCAGACGCTTCTGCGGAACTTCCGCGGCGAGCCTTATGCGTATCCCGAGCCGCAAGAGACGGATTGCAGCGTGCCCTACGACGACGTCTTCTACGGAGGTGCCCCGCGCGCGACGCAGGCGAAGCTGCGCGTCGCGCGGAGCGTGTCGTGATCACACGCGTCCTCGAAGCGCTGTTCGCCTGGATCAGCGGCGTCATCTCCGCCATGGGGTACGGCGGCATCGTCCTCCTCATGGGGATCGAGAGCGCCTGCATCCCGCTGCCGAGCGAGATGATCATGCCATTCGCCGGATACCTGGTCTCGAGCGGGCGGTTCTCGCTGCTGGGAATCTCGCTCGCCGGCGCGATCGGGTGCGTGGTCGGATCGATCCCCGCTTACTATGCGGGTCAGTACGGAGGCCGGCCGCTGGTCGAGAAGTACGGCAAGTATCTCCTGGTCAACGCCGAGCACTTGACGTGGGCGGAGCGATTTTTCGAGAAGCGCGGCGACATCACGGTGCTCGTGGCGCGCCTCCTTCCGGTCGTCCGGACCTTCATCGCCTTTCCTGCCGGTGTCGCGCGGATGCCGATGGGAAAGTTCATCGCTTACACGTTCCTCGGCTCCTTTCCGTGGTGCCTGGGCCTCGGCTGGGTGGGGATGCAGGTCGGGGAGCACCGCGAGCTTCTCACGCCCTGGTTCCACAAGGCCGACGTCGTCATTGTCGCGCTGATCGTCGCGGGAGTGGTGTGGTTCGTATGGAAGCAGACATCGTCTCGCCGACGCGCCGGCCGGGCCCCCGGGTCGTAGAAGGGCAGCGGAGCGGGTGGGAAAAGAGGTTCCCAACCCTTCCCTGCTGGCTCGCCGAGCGTTCCCGGGAGCCTGTGCCTGCCTCTCAGGGCCCGAACAGCGGCTTGGCAGGCAGCATGCACGAGTGACCGCCTGCTGCAGTCGAATGGCTCGCGAGGGCGCCGATGGCGATGGGGCGGATGGTGGCGGTGGGGGCGATGTTCGCGGCGACTTTCGCTTGCGCGCACGGCGGGGTGCGACCCGCCTCGGAGCCGGCGACGATTGCGCTCGGCCATTACCAGGTCGAGTCGATCCGGTCGCGCGCGAACCTCGATGGCATCGACAAGTTCGTCGAGATCAGCGAGGTCGGCTCGAGGCTCGTCGACGCCCGCGGCGGCGAACATCTCTTGATGGAGCGTGGCGCGCTCGTGCTCGCCCCGGGCGGACGCTGCCGGCTCGCCCTGGCGGTGTCGGTCGACGGCGAGGAGCCGGGCATCTCCGATCGCAACTGCACGTGGGAGCTGAACGGCGACATCTTCTTCCTCGGCGACCGGGACGGTACACGGACCGCGTACAAGGTGGTCAGGGCCGGCGAGCGGCTCGTCCTCGAGGGAATCAAGGACCTCGGACCGAACGGCGAGGAGGTCTCCGACGCCTCGGGCGAGCGGATCGTGCTCGTCCAGCGCGCGTCGCACGCGGCGGGCAGCGCGGGACCGATCCACGAGGCCCGTAACTCGTCGGAAGAGGAACTGCCGACCACCGAGCTCTAGCGGCGGCTGCTCGCGGTTACGTTAGATTAGGCCGCGATGACGGAAAAGCTCTTCGTGACCTCCCGGCTTCTCGCCGCCGAGGGAGTCGTCCACGGCTTCTCGGTCCGGCGCGGCGGAGTCTCGACCGGCGGACTGGAAAGCCTGAACCTCGGACGGGGCGTCGGCGACGACGCTACCGCGGTCGAGGAAAACCTCCAGCGTCTCGCGCGGGCCGCCGGGCTCCCGGGTCCCGCGGCGTTCGCTTCCGCGTACCAGGTTCATGGCGATCGCGTGGTCGGGGCGTCGCGCGACGGGCGGAAGCAGGAGGCCGCAGGTTCTTTCGAATTCCGCGAGATCTTCCCGGCGACCGAGGCGCCTCCGTCGGAGCCAGCCGCGGGCGGGATAAACGCCGATGCCGTCGTCGCCCTGGAGCCTGGAATAGCCGCGGCGGTTCGCGTCGCCGATTGCGTCCCGGTCCTGCTCTTCGCTCCGGAACGGGGGGTGGGAGTCGCGGTGCACTCGGGGTGGAAAGGCACGCGCCTCTCGATCGCCGCCCGCGGCGTTCGCGCGCTCCAGCACGTCACGGGTGCGGACCCGAAAAACGTCCTCGCCGCCATCGGACCGTCGATCGGGCGTTGCTGCTACGAGGTCTCGCCGGATCTGGCGGACCTGTTCCGGTCGCTCTTCGGTCCCGACGCCGCCGACGATCCGGCGAAGGTCGACCGCCCACACCTCGACTTGCGGCGCTGCGTCGAGCGTGCGCTGCTGTCGGCGGGGGTGCCACCGGAGCGCATCGAGCAGGTGGCCGGATGCACCTCGTGCGACCGATCGTCGTTCTTCAGCCACCGCCGCGACCAGGGCCGTACCGGCCGCCACATGGCCTTCATCGCCTCCCGCACGTGAGGCGCGTCACGCGCTTCCAGGTGAGCGGAAGTAGGCGAAGTACAGGGTTTTTTTCTGAAGTCCTTTCTTTGACACGCCCCTCCCCGGCGGTGATCATGAGACCGGCGCGCGGGGCATCCTTCCGCGTCCGCGGAGGCTTGTTTGCGGTTCGTCATCGTTCTCGTTCCGTTCGCTTGCGCGTGCGCGGCTGCGCCCGTGCGCGAAGATCCACAACTCGCGGAGCTTCGAGGTCAGCTCGTCGCCCAGGCGGAGCAGATTGCTTCGCAGCAGCGCCGCATCGACGATCTGGAAGTGAAGGTCGCGGCAGTCGCGTCGCAGGCCCAGGCGAAGGCGGCGCAGCCGCAGCCCCAGGCCGCTCCCACGGCGGCCGCGACGAAGGCTGCTCCGGCGAAGGACCCGCGGCCGCAACTGAAGACGGTGAAGCTTTCGCCCCGCCGTCCCCGCCGCGACTACAACCCGGTGGAACGCGCTCCGCGGATTCCCTCCACCATCGCGCTGCGCGAGCCCGATGAAACGGCTCTTGCGAGCCTCGACGAGTTTCCCGTCGATCCGGCCGTCCGCTCGGAGGTCGAGGCCGACCATTCGTTCGCGGATGCCGTGCACAAGCTGAACGAGGGTGAGCTGAGCACGGCCGAAGGGGATCTGCTCGCGTTTGCGAGAATGCATCCGCGCCACAGCGCCGCCGACAACGCGCTCTACCTCGCAGGGCTCATCCGGCAGAACCGGGGCGATTGTGAAGGCGCGGTGCCGTTGTTCGATCGCGTCCCGCGCGACTATCCGGCGGGTGACACGGTGGTCCCGGCGCTGCTCGAGAAGGGTCGCTGCCTGCGAATGATGCAGCACGCGGAAGAGGCGCGAAGGACCCTCGCTCGCCTCGTCGCCGAATATCCGCAGGCCGTCGAGGTGACGGCCGCGCGCCAGATCCTGCAATCGCTCGACGAATCGCAATCCGGGAGACCTTGATGCGCAAGATCCTCATCAGCCCCGCGGCCGTGGCCGTCGTCGTTCTTGCCTCCGCCGCGCAGGCGCAGCAGGCAACTCCTCCGCCTACGAGCAGCGCTCCTACCAACCAGGCCGCTCCTGCCAACCAGGCCGCTCCTACGAACCAGGCCACTCCCGCCAACCAGAGCCCGCCAGCGACGCCCGAGGGCTCGTTGCGTGTGCAGCAGGGCGATCAGGGCGCGGCGCCGCAGCCGCAGGGCCAGGAGTACGTCATCCAGAAGGGCGACACCCTCTGGGACCTGTCCCAGAAGTTCCTCGCCAACCCGTGGTACTGGCCGAAGATCTGGAGCCTCAACCCCAATATCGAGAACCCCCACTGGATCTACCCCGGCAACCGGCTGCGCGTCGTTCCGGGTCCCGGCGGTCAGGGCGTGATCGAGATCGAGCAGGGGCAGGCCGGAAGAGAACGAGCCGCGACCCCGGCGGAGCCCGAGGAAGAGGACGTCCAGCCGCCGGCCGATCTCGCCGTCGTCAAGCAGGGCTCTCGCGAGTCGATGGAGGCGCAGCGGACCGTCTCGAGCTCGGGCAAGCTCGCCTTCGTCCCCCCGCCGGTCCTCCCGGTCCGGCAGAACGGTCTCGCGACTCCCGAGGAGCTGCGCGATTCCGGCGTGCTCGACGCGAGCTTCGAGGAGAAGGAACTGCTCGCCAACTACGACACCGCGTACGTCCAGTTCCCGAAGGGCAAGACGGCGAGGCCCGGGGACATGCTCATCCTCTTCCGTCCCGGCGAGGAGATCAGCTCGCCGAAGACCCACCACGTCCTCGGACGGCGGGTGAAGACGGTGGGCGAAGCGAAGGTCTTGAGCTGGGACGGCCGCATCGCGACCGTCCAGATCACCCGGGCTCTCGAGGAGATCCAGCGCGGGGATCGGGTCCGTCCCTGGACCCAGCAGCAGGTGCGCGTCGCGCCGCGGCCCAACGCGCGCGAGGTGTCGGGTCTCATCATCGGTTCGCTCGTCAGCGGCGTCGGCGAGCTCGGTGAGTGGAACGAGGTCTACCTCGACAAGGGCAAGAAGGACGGCGTGGAGATCGGCAACACCTTCGTCGTCGTCCGCAAGGGCGACGGCCTGACGACGGGCGGGCTCGACTCGGGCGACGCTTCGAGCTCGTACATGGCGGGCGAGGCGGGAATGCGCGCGAAGAACATTCGCACGCCAGACGAGAACGTCGGGCTTCTCATCGTCACCGACGTGAAGGACCAGCTGAGCGTCGCGTCGGTGGTGAAGAGCGTGCGCGAGCTGAAGGCTGGCGACGTGGTCGAGATGCACGCGCAGGTGGGTTCCGGCGGTCCCTGACGGCAGGTCGACGGGGGAGGGATGGTGTGACGGGCACCGCGCCGGCTCCGCCCGGCGACGCCGAGGTCCTGGCCGCCTGCGCCTTCGCGGCGGTTCCCGGGATCGGCGCGAGCACGCTTTCGCGAATCGTCGCCGTCCATGGATCCCTCGAGCTTGCGCTCGCGGCCGGTCCCGCGGCGCTGCTCTCTCGCGCGGCCGAGCTCCGGCTGCGAGCCGCGACGGTCCAGTACCTCGAAGAGGAGCCCGATCTGGTCCGGCTCGGTACCTGGGCCCTCGAAGAAGCGCACCGGGCGGGAGCGCGTCCTGTCCTCCTCGGCAGGGAGGGATATCCTGCTCTCCTCGCTCGAGCCCCGAATCCGCCCGCGCTGCTGTACGTCAGGGGAAAGCTCGTGGCGGAGGCGAAGCGGGTCGCGATCGTCGGATCGCGCGACAGCGACGATCTCGGACTCCGGATCGCGAGGGCCCTCGCCGAAGGGCTCGCCCGCGCTTCTGTCGAAGTCGTGTCGGGCGGAGCGCGGGGCGTAGACGCCGCGGCCCATGCCGGAGCGCTCTGGGGCGAAGGCAGCACCGTCGCGGTCCTCGGGTGCGGCATCGACCAGGCCTACCCGGCCGAGAACCGCGACCTGTTCGACCGGATAGCGGCGGGCTCGGGAGCGGTCCTGAGCGAGCTCGTGCCCGGGTCGCCGCCCGCCCGCTCGAACTTTCCCCGTCGCAACCGGATCATCGCCGGCCTTTCCGACGCCACGGTGGTCGTGCGCGCCGGCTCGCGCTCCGGCGCTCTCGTGACTGCTCGCGACGCCTTTGCGGCGGGCCGCAAGGTTTTCGCGGTGCGTGGCCCGCCCGCCGATGCCCTCTCCGAAGGCACCGAGCTGCTCCTCCGGGAAGGAGTGGCGCGCGAGATAGAGGTCGCGTCCGACCTCTGCGCACAGCTCGGGTGGCAGGCGCCTTCGGCGCCACAGCCGCCCGTACGCCCCTACCCGACGCCCGCACACCCGGAGCCCGTCCAGGCGGACGAGCTCGGAAAGCGCTTGCTCGCCCTCCTTACGGGGCATACACCCGTCCACGTAGACGAGCTTGCCGCGAGGTCCCATCTTCCGCCGCAGGAGGCGCTGCGGAAGTTGACAGAGTTGGAAATCCTGGGCCTCTGCAGGCAAAGGCCTGGGAAATACTTCGAGCGCTGTTAGGCTCTCGCGAACCCGACCGGGCGTGCCGGGCATCTACCGCCACCCCGAGGAGACGATGACGGAGAGCAAGGTCGCAAAGAAGGCCACAAAGGCTCGCAAGACGTCGCGGAAGACGAAAGCCAAAGAGGCCGAGAGCGAAGAGACCAAGGCTGCTGAGCCGAAGGTGGCGAAGAAGTCGTCCCGCGCGAAGAAGGCTGACGGCGGCAGCGGCAACACGCTCGTGGTGGTGGAGTCGCCCGCGAAGGCGAAGACCATCAAGAAGTACCTGGGGGCCCGCTACACGGTGAAGGCATCCGTGGGCCACATCATGGACCTCCCCAAGTCGAAGATCGGCGTCGACGTCGAGAACGGCTTCGAGCCCGTCTACGAGGTCATCAAGGGGAAGGTGAAGGTGGTCGCGGAGCTGAAGGCCGCCGCCAAGAACGCGCAGATGATCCTCATCGCCACCGACCCCGATCGCGAGGGTGAGGCGATCGCCTGGCACGTGCGCGAGCAGATCAAGCGCACGAAGGTCCCCTCACAGCGGGTCCTCTTCAACGAAATCACCAAGAAGGCGATCCAGGAGGCGATCGAGAAGCCGCTCGAGCTGAACCGGGCGCTTTACGATGCCCAGCAGGCGCGCCGCGTTCTCGACCGGCTCGTCGGCTACCAGATCTCTCCGATTCTCTGGAAGAAGGTGCGCCGCGGACTCTCCGCGGGCCGCGTCCAGTCCGTCGCCGTCCGTCTCGTCGTCGAGCGCGAGAAGGAGATCGCCGCCTTCGTCCCGGTCGAGTACTGGTCGATCGAGGCGGACCTCGCCGCCGATCTGCCGCCGCAGTTCCGCGCCAAGCTCATCAAGATCGACGGCGAGAAGGCGGAGCTCCCGTCGGAGCAGGTGACGACTCCGCTCGTCGACGAGCTGAAGAAGCTCCCCTTCACCGTCGCGAAGGTCGACAAGAAGGAGCGGCGCCGCAACGCTCCCGCGCCGTTCATCACCTCGAAGCTGCAGCAGGAGGCGGCGAACAAGCTCGGGTTCACCGCCAAGAAGACGATGACGCTCTCCCAGCGCCTGTACGAAGGAGTCGAGCTGGGCGAAGAGGGCCAGGTCGCCCTGATCACGTACATGCGCACCGACTCCGTGCGTCTCTCGCCCGAGGCGGTGACGGCGGCGCGCGGCTATATCGAGCAGCGCTTCGGCAAGGATTATCTCCCCGCCGAACCGGTGCAGTTCAAGACCAAGAAGAGCGCGCAGGACGCGCACGAGGCCATCCGGCCAACCTCGCTCGACTATCCGCCCGAGAAGGTCCAGCCCCACTTAGAGCGCGACATGTACCGGCTCTACGACCTCATCTGGAACCGGTTCATCGCCTGCCAGATGGTTCCAGCGGTCTTCGACCAGACCACCGCCGACATCGAGGCGACGGCGGCCCTGCGCGACGCGGCCGCGGCGGCGCGGTCGTTCCTCTTCCGCGCGACGGGGCAGACGCTGAAGTTCCCCGGCTATCTCGCCGTCTACGGCGCTGAGGTTCCGACCGAGCCCGAGGCCGGCGCGGAAAAGATGGAGGGCGACGACGAGGAGAAGGGCGACATCGCGCGACAGCTCCCGCCGCTCCAGCAGGGGCAGCGGCTGACCCTCGTGCAGCTCCTCCCGGAGCAACACTTCACGCAGCCGCCTCCGCGGTTCAACGAGGCGTCGCTCGTGAAGGAGCTGGAGGAGGACGGCATCGGACGTCCGTCGACGTACGCGGCGATCCTCTCCAACATCCAGGACAAGGAGTATGTGGAGAAGAAGGAGGGCCGCTTCTATCCGACCGAGCTCGGCAAGATCGTCACCGAGCTCCTCGTCTCCGCCTTCCCCAACGTGATGGACGTGAGGTTCACCGCGCGGTTGGAGGAGGAGCTCGACGAGGTCGAGGAAGGAAAGATGGACTGGGTGAAGGTGCTCGAGGAGTTCTACGGGCCCTTCAAGAAGACGCTCGCCGCCGCCGAAGAGCAGATGCGCGACGTGAAGCGCGAGGAGAAGCCGACCGACCTCGTCTGCGAGAAGTGCGGCTCTCCGATGGTGATCAAGTGGGGACGGATGGGGCGCTTCCTCGCGTGCTCCGGCTATCCCGAGTGCAAGAACACGAAGGACTTCATCGAGAAGGACGGGAAGATCCAGATCGTGGAGGATCTCCCCACCGAAGAGGTGTGTCCGACCTGCGCCAAGCCGATGGTCAACAAGCGGGGCCGCTTCGGGCGGTTCCTCGCCTGCAGCGACTATCCCACCTGCAAGACGACGCGGCCGATCACGCTCAAGGGCGTTCCCTGCCCGGATTGCGGAGGAGG
>JBJMQD010000432.1:0-7227 GCA_045802855.1 Myxococcales bacterium
GTTCGCGAATTCGAGGAGTTCGCGTTTCCCCTCGCCGACACCGAGCAAAGCGTCACGACGAAGAAGGTCGAAGGGCGCTTCACCTGGATCCAATATGATTTGCCAGAGTCCGCTAGCTGCACGCAGGTGACCCGCAACTACGAGCGCGCGTTCCAGCAGCAGGGACTGCAAACGCACAAGGGTGAACACTCGAATTACAGTGGCGACTATCAGTGGCACGCCGGGAAATGGGTCAGCGGCGAGGGCACGCCGAAGGGAGCCAAGGGTACCGTCTACGTGCTCTACTCTTGCGCGGGAAGAGGAGGCGACTCGGCCAAACTAGCCGTGGTCGAGTCGCAGGAGATGGAGCAGAAGGTCGCCCTCGACTCGTCCGCGATGCAGGCGGAGATCGAGAAGACCGGCCACGTCGCGCTGCACGGGATCAACTTCGAGACCGGCAAGGCGAGCATCACTTCCGACTCGGCCACGACCCTGCAGCAGATCGCCGACCTGCTCTCCCGCAACGGCGGGTGGAAGCTCCGCATCGAGGGCCACACCGACGACGTGGGGAAGGCGGGCGACAACCTCGTCCTCTCGCGCAAGCGTGCCGAGGCGGTCCGCGACTGGCTGGTCGCCAACGCGAAGATCGCCGCCGCACGGCTCGACACGAAGGGATTCGGCGACAGCAAGCCGGTCGCCGCGAACGACAGCGACGACGGCCGGGCAAAGAACCGCCGCGTCGAGTTGGTCAAGATCTAGGTCGGACGGACGTTGTGCACGCCAGGGGCGCCCGCGCCTACCTGGCGTGCACGAGCTTGAAGCCGATGTCGGTCCCCATCTTACCGACGTATCCGAGGTGGATGTTGAGGACGCCGAGCGGCTCGAGATGGCGGGCGTTCTGGAGCGGCCCGCAGTCGATGGCGTCGAATCCGATCTCGCGCGCGAGCTGGAGGACCGTCGCCTTGGCGCCTTGATCGTCGCCGGCGACGAATGCGCTGATCGGTTCTCCCCCGAGTTTTCCCGTCTCCATGTTCTTGGCAAAGACGGTGTTGAAGGACTTCACGACGCGAGCCTTGGGGAGCTTCTTCTGCAACTCCTCCGCTCCGCTCGTGTTGAACCCCATGGCGAGGCTCATGTCGGGGTTCAGCGCGTTCGTCACGTCGATGACGGTCTTGCCGGAGAGCGCCTCGCCCGCGGTCTGCACGACGTCGTCGAGGGCCTTGAACGGGACGGCGAGGATGACGGTCTCCGCCCACCCCGCCGTCTCGCGGATCTTGGCTTTGTCGTTCCCGACCGGGCGCACGTCGTGCCCGGCCCGCTTGAGCCCGCGAGCGAGCGCGCTTCCCACGTTTCCGTCGCCGATGACGCCGATCTTCTTCCCTGGCATCGCGCCTCCTTCTGCGGGCGGGCCTCCCATTCCCGCGGGCCGATGTCAATGTGCCACCCCGAGCAGGCGGTCCAGCGTGCCAGGATCGTCAAGAAGGCTGCGGCTCGTCGACCGATGCACGACACGGCCGCGGTCGAGGACGAGCGCGTCCTCCGTCAATTCAAGGGCGAGACGGGCGTGCTGCTCCACGACGATGGCGGCCATCTGGCCGGTCGCGAGCATCGTGCGGATCGTTCCGGCGAGCTCCTCGACGGTCACCGGGGCGAGCCCCTCGGTCGGCTCGTCGAGGAGGAGGAGCGTCGGGTTCACCATCAGCGCACGCGCGATCGCGAGCATCTGCTGCTCGCCGCCCGAGAGTTGGTTGCCGTAGTGCCCGCGGCGGTCGCGCAGGCGCGGGAACAGATCGTAGACCCGCCCCGCCGTCCACTCGCCGGGACGGGCGATGGCCTCGAGATGCTCGTTCACGGTGAGTGAAGGGAACACGCACCGCTCTTGCGGCACCCAGCCGAATCCGAGGCGTGCGCGGTGATGGGGACGCACCGGGGCGAGGGACAATCCGCGGAAGGCCAGCGTGCCGCGGTGCAGATGCGTCATCCCCATCAGCGTGAGGAGGAGCGTGGTCTTGCCCACGCCGTTGCGTCCCAGGAGTGCAAGGCTTCCTCCTTCACGCAGGGTGAAGGAGACGTCCTCGAGCACGACCGACTCACCGTAGCCGGCGACGAGCCCGCGCACCTCGAGCAGGGGCAGGTCAGGCACGCCGCGTCTCGCCCAGATAGACCTCGCGGACGCTTGGGTCGGAGGCGATCTGCTCGGGCGGCCCTTCGGCGAGGATCGATCCCGAGGCGAGCACGGTGATGCGCTCGGCGAAGCGGAACACGAGGTCCATGTCGTGCTCGATGAAGAGGATGCTCACGTCGCGGGGAAGCGCGGCGATCACGCCGAAGACGTCGCCGCTCTCCGCGGCCGGGATTCCCGCGGCAGGCTCGTCGAGGAGCAGGATGCGGGGGCGCGTCGCCAGCGCGACCGCGATCTCGACCAGCCTCTGCTTCCCGTAGGGGAGGCTGCGCGTCGTCGATCCGGCATCGTTCTCCAGGCGCAGATCGCGGATGATGCGGCGGGCCTCGTCGATCTCGGCCGCGCGGGCCCTTGCGCGCAGGTGCAGGGCCCTTGCGACGCCGCTCCGCTCGAAGACGGCGAGCACGACCGATTCGAGCACCGTCAGGCCGGGAAACAGCGTGGTGATCTGGAAGGTGCGCGTCATCCCGCGCTTGACCCGTTCGTGCTGCGGCAAGCGGGTGATGTCCGCGTCGGCGAGGTAGACGGCACCCGCGCTCGGCGGCAGGGCGCCGGTGAGCAGGTCGACGAGAGTCGTCTTGCCCGCGCCGTTCGGGCCGATGAGCGCATGGCGCGCCCCCGTCGCGAGCGAAAAGGAGACTTCCCGCACCGCGCGGAGCGCGCCGAAGCTGCGCGAGAGACCCTCGGTGCGGAGTGCGACGGTCATGTCGACCGGCCCGCGCTGCGCTCCCGGGCCGTTGCGGTCGCGACGGCGAGCCGGGCCGAGAGCCGCGCGAGGGCGCCGTTGATGCCGCCCCGCGCGAGGAGGACCACGAGGACGATGAGGAGGCCGAGCCAGAACTGCCAATAGACCGGGTTCAGGCGCGAGAGCAGCGACTGCGCCACGAGGAAGAGCGCGGATCCGACGAGGCCTCCGTACAGCCACCCTGCCCCGCCCAGCACCAGCATGATGAGCAGGTCGGCCGAGCGCGAGAAGCCGAGCACCTCGAGACCGACGAACTGGGTCGTCTGCGCGAGGAGCGCTCCGGCCATCCCCGCGAGAGCGCCGGCGATGGTGTAGACGGCGACGAGGCGGCGGTACACGGGCGAGCCGATCGCCGCCATCCGCCGGGGAGATTCGCGGATTCCCCGCAGCGACAAACCGAACGGGGAGTGCACGATCCGCCGGGCAGCGCAGAACGCCAGGAAGACGACGGCGAGAGTGTAGAGGTACGCGGTGCGGCCGCGGAGATCGAACGGGAAGAGGCCGAACAGGTCGCGCACCTGCATGTCGCTCAGGCCGTCGACGCCGCCGGTCCAGGGCGCGGCCTGGTTCGCGCCCTCGTAGAGGAGAAGGCCGATGCCGAGCGTCACCATGAGGCGCGACAGATCGTTGCCGCGAACGGCGATGAAGCTGGTCGCGAAGGCCATCGCGGCGGCGGCGATGGTGCCGGCGAGAAGGCCGCTGAGCGGTTCGCCCCACCCGTACCGCGCGAGAAGGCCCGCGGTGTAGGCGCCAGTGCCGAACATGGCCGCGTGCCCGAGCGAGACGATTCCCGCATAGCCGAGGATGAGATCGAGCGAGAGCGCGAAGAGGCCCGTGATGAGCACCTGCGTCGCGAGGACGAGGTGGGTCGGGAACGCGACGAAGACGAGGGCGGCGGCGATCCAGAAGGCGATCTCAGCCGGTCGCCAGCGGCCCGGCGGGAGGTCGGCCTGGGCGCTCATCGCGCGCGCCGCAGGAGCCCTCGAGGGAACAGCAAGAGCAGCACCACCATCAGCGCGTAGATCACGAATGCGCCGGCGGAAGGGACGTAGTACTTCCCCGTCACGTCGAAGATGCCGAGGACCATCGCGGCCGCGAGCGTCCCCACGATCGTCCCCGCGCCGCCGACGACCACCACCAGGAGGAAGTAGACGAGGTACTTGAGCGGGAACGTCGGGTCGAGGCCGAGGACGTCGATGCCGAGCGCGCCGCCCAGGCCGGCGAGTCCGGAGCCGAGGACGAAGGTGACGCTGAACACCCGCTCGACGTCGATCCCGAGTCCGGCCGAGGTGCGGGCGTCGTCGACGGCGGCACGGACCTGGGCGCCGAACCGGGTCCTGGTGACGAGCAGCGCGAGCGCGGACGCGAGCGCCAGTACGATCCCGATCAGGAACAGCCGGTAGATGCCCACGTCGACGCCCAGGATGCGCGTCTGGCCGAGAAGCGATGGCGGGAGCCGGACCGGCTGCTGTCCGGACCCGAAGAAGAAGGTCGCCGCCGCGACCGACATGAAGGTGAGGCCGATGGTGAAGAGCACCTGATCGAGGGGACTGCGGCCGTAGAGGCGACGGTAGAGGAGGCGCTCCAGGACTCCGCCGGCGAGCGCGGCGACGACGAAGGATGCGAGCAGGGCGACGCCGAACGGCATCCCGAACCGGATGGTGGCGAGGACGCAGACGTACCCGCCCACCATGCCGAACGCGCCGTGAGCGAGGTTGATGAAATTCATCAATCCCAGCGTCACCGACAACCCGATGCTGACGAGGAAGAGCAGGCTGCCGTACGCGACGCCGTCGAAGAGGACGCCGGGAAGCGCGGAGAGCACTACTTGGCCGCTTCCTTCGTCGCGGACGCCTCCTTCACCGGATCCTTCACACCTGGGAACTTGTCGAATTCGACATTGTAGAAATGGCCGTTCTTCTGCTCGACGCGCCTGACGTAGACCGTCTGCACGATGTCGCGGGTTTGCGGATCGATCTGGATGGGGCCGCGCGGGCTCTCGCTCTTGTAGTTCTTGAGGATTTCCATCGCCTTGTCGGCGTCCAGCTTGCCGCCGAGCTTCTGGACCGTTTCGGCGATGGCCGCCATGCCGTCGTAGCCGCCGACCGCCATGAAGTTGGGCCGGGCGCCGTCGCCGCTCACGGCGGCGTATGCCTTGCGGAAGGCGTCGTTCTCGGGCGACTCGTGGGCGAAAGAGTAATGGTGGGTGGTGATGATGCCGAGCGTCGGCGCGCCCATCGACTCGAGCACGTCGTCGTCCACGACGTCGCCAGGGCCGATGATCTTGATCCCGGCTTCGCGCAGCCCGCGCTCGGCGAATGCCTTGACGAAGGCGACGCTCTGCTCGCCGGCCGGGACGAAGATGAACACCGCTTCGGGCTTCGCGTCCTTCGCCCGCTGCACGAAGGGCGCGAAGTCTGGGTTCTTGAGCGGCACGCGCACCGATCCCGCGATGGTGCCGCCGTGGCTCGTGAATGCCTTCTCGAACGCCCCCTCGGCATCGATGCCGGGGGCGTAGTCGGACACGATGCTGTAGACCTTCTTGATGCCGTTCTTCGCCGCCCACAGGGCGATCGGCTCGGTTACCTGCGGCAGCGTCATCGAGAAGCGGACTACGTAGGGAGATTTGGTGGTGATCATCGACGAAGCGGCGTTCATGATCACCATGGGAGTCTTCGCCTGGGTGGCCACGGCGGCGACCGCGAAGGCGTTCGGGGAGAGGCCGAACCCCGCCAGGAAGTCGATCTTGTCGTTCGTGACGAGATCCTGGGCGACGCGCTTCGCCACCTCGGGCGCGGGTCCGGTCGTGTCGCGCTCGAGGATCTCGATCTTCCTGCCCGCGACCGTGTCGCCGTGCGCCTTTAGATAAGCCTTCATCCCGTTCTCGATCTGCTTTCCGTAGGCGGCGAAGGGACCGGAGAACTCGGCCACGAGCCCGATCTTGACGGGGTCCGCGGCCACTACGGCGGGGGCGGCGGCGACGAGCGCGGCGAGGCTGACGATCGCGGGTGCGAGCTTCATCCGTTCCCTCCCTGGTTAGATGTCGAAGAAAGCGGTCTCGCCTTCTCCTTGCAGGATGACGTCGAATCGATAAGTCGGGGCTTCCGGCGACCCGGGCTGCCTTGGCTGGCTGGGCTCCGCAGGGCGGCCGGCCTGGCGCGTTGCGAGCAGTGTGCGGCGCGCGGCGGAATCGGAGACGGCAGCCAGGATCGGATCTGCATCGTTGGAAGGATCGTCGGCGAAGTAGATCCGGGTGGTCAGGTGGCGCAGGAGGCCTCGGGCGAAGAGGATCAGGTTGAGATGCGGCGCTTGCAGGGCGCCTCCGGGCCCCTCGACGCGGCCGGGTTTGACCGTGGTGAATCGGTACGCGCCGCGGGAGTCGGTCAGGGCGCGGCCGAACCCACGAAAGCGGGGCGGATGCGGGGGGTCCGCCGGGTCCGGGTAGCGACCCTGCGGGTCCGCCTGCCAGATCTCGAGGAGCGCGTCGGGCACCGGGCGGCCATCGCCGTCGATGATCTGGCCCTCGATGACGATCCGGTCGCCGCCGCCGGCACCCTCGGTCAGATCGGTCCAGCCGGGGCCGAGTCCCAAGGCGAAGAACGGGCCGACGGTCTGCGAAGGAGTCGGGCCGCGGGTCGGCATCTCTCATTGCCCCATGGGGGTCGAGGTGCGCCCCCGGAGGACGATGTCGAATCGGTACCCGAGCGCGTACTCGGCTTGGCTGAGGGTCGCTTCGTAGTCGCAAATCATCCGGTTCCTCGCCGACTCGTCCGATACGGACTGGAAGATGGGGTCGGTGGCAAGGAGCGGATCCTCGGGGAAGTACATCTGGGTGATGAGCCTCGTGGCGATGGCGTTGCCGAAGAGCGAGAAATGGATGTGGGCCGGGCGCCAGGCGTTGTGCGTGTTCCGCCAGGGGTACGCCCCAGGCTTGACGGTGAGGAAGCGGTATTCGCCGGCGTCGTTCGTCAACATCCTCCCGAATCCGACGAAGTTGGGGTCGATGGGGGCGTCGTGGAGGTCGCCGTCGTGGAGATAGCGCCCCGCGGCGTTGCACTGCCAGATCTCGACGAGGGACCTCGGGACCGGTCTGCCGTTCTCGTCGAGGAGGCGGCCGGCGACGATGATCCGCTGCCCAAGCGCCTCACCCGTCCCGGGACGGGTGAGATCGGTGAGCGGGGCGCCCGCCCACCCTCTCGCGAAGCTGGGGCCGGTCGTCTCGCTGAGGGTGTGCGGTAGCGGCAGCGGCGGCCTGCGAGGGGCGCGCTGGATGGTGCTGGCGGAAGGCTCGTACAGGTAGGGCGGCTGCTCGCCCGGGCGG
>JBJMQD010000440.1:0-7602 GCA_045802855.1 Myxococcales bacterium
CTGAGAAGCATGGTAGCCTCCCCTCGCGACGACGCTCCTCGCGCTCTCGCTCCTGCTCATGGCGCCCCACGAACACAAGCATGGCAAGCACGGGAATCCCGAGGACGTAGACTCGTACATCGCCAGGATGGAGGAACCCGAGCGGGCGGAGTGGCAGAAACCCGTCGAGGTGCTGAAAGCGCTGGGACTCGCCCCGGGGCAAGTCGTCTGCGACATCGGCGCCGGGCCCGGGTACTTCGCGCTGCGCGCGGCGCGGACCGCGGCGCAGGTCTTCGCGGTCGACGTGGAGCCGCGCATCCTGCAGGCGCTGCAGAAGCGGATCGCAAAATCCGGCCTGCGCAACGTCACGCCGGTCCTCGGGCTCGACGACGACCCGCTCATTCCCGAGCGCGCTTGCGATCTCGTCCTCGTCGTCGACACGTACCATCACTTTCCGGACGGGCCTGCGTACCTGCAAAGGCTCGCCCGTTCGCTCAAGCCGGGCGGACGGATCGCCAACATCGACTTCCACAAGCGCGAGCTTCCCGTCGGTCCGCCCGTCCAGCACAAGGTCACGCGCGACGACTTTCTCCGCGACGCGCAGGCGGCGGGCCTCGAGCTCGACAAAGAGTACGATTTCCTGCCGTATCAATATTTCCTGGTGCTCCGGCCTCGATGAGTCTGCCGAAACTCGAGCTGCTCTACCAGGCCGCTGAAAATCCGGGCCCTGGAGTATCGGCGGAGCTGCGCGCGGCGTACGGAAGCGATCTGGGGTTCGAAAGCCCGCGCGTCTTCGCCAACTTCGTCTCCTCCGTGGACGGGGTCGTCGCGCTGCAAGAGCGCGCCGAATCGGGCGGGATCATCAGCGGCCACGACGAGGGCGACCGGTTCGTGATGGGCCTCTTGCGCGCCTGCGCGGACGGCGTTCTCGTCGGCGCGGGCACGTTCCGCAAGGCCGGCCCGCACCTCTGGTACCCGGAGCGCATCTTTCCCGAGGGCGCGGAGGCATGGGCGGCGCTCCGGCGCGAGCGGGGCCTCCCCGAGCATCCCCGCCTCGTCCTCCTCACCGCTTCCGGCGACATCGATACCGCGCACCCGGCGCTCGCCGACGGTCCGCTCGTGGTGACGAGCCCGCGCGGCGAGGCCCGGCTGCGCGGACGCCTTCCGCAAAAAGCCCGGCTCGTCGCCGTCGAGGACGATCCGATTCCGTTTGCGAAAGTCCTCGCCATCGCTCGCGACGCCGGATTGCAACTCCTTCTCACCGAGGGCGGACCGACGCTCGCGGGCCGCCTGCTCGCCGAGAGCCTCCTCGACGACCTCTTCCTCACAACTTCGCCGCTCCTCCTCGGACGGCACGGCGGAGACGATCGCAAGTCGCTCGTGGACGGGGTCGACCTGCGCGCGGCCGGGACCGGAAGGCTCACGCTAGCGAGCGTGCGGCGGCGTGGATCGTTCCTCTACCTGAGATACACGCTCAGGGCTCCAGCTCGAAACGGCCCTTGACGTCCGCCGGGATCCGCATCGGACGGCCGGTGCGGTAATCGACGTACGCCCAGTCCGTCGCGGCGCGCGCGAGCACCTCGCCATTGCGCAGGATGCGTGTGCGCCTCGTGCTGCTCGCCGCCAGGACCGTCGCGACGCGGGTCTCGACCGTCAGCTCGTCTCCGTCGAAAGCTGCCCGCAGGTAATCGATCTCGTGACGCCGCACCACCCATCCCTGTCCGCGCGAAACGTACGCCGCCTCGTCGAGCCCCTTCGCGGTCGAGTGCGCGAGCGCGGCTTCGAGCACCCACCGCAGATAGACGAGGTTGCTCACGTGCCCGAGGCCGTCGATGTCCGCGGGCATCGCGCGGACGTGCAAGAGGAAGGGCATGCCCGCTCAGATCCGGAAGATCGTCGTCGAGTCGGCCGGCTCCGCTTTCCAGTCGCGCAGCCGCTGCTGCACCCGCTCCCGCACGAGCCCCACCGCGCCGTCGACGATCATCGAAGGACGGGTGGCACCGTTCCGCAGCAATCCGAGCAGCTCCCAGGCGCGCGCCGTCGCGGGGGAGGCTAGCCCGTGCCGGCCGTCCGCGTCCTCGTACACGGCACCTTCCCCGGCGACCACCGCGGTGCGCAGGGAAAGCCCCACCTCCACGACGGCGCGAGTGAGCTCGCGGGCGAACCGGACGCCGCTCACGAGCCCCTCGTCTGGACGGGTGCGGAAGGGCGGCGCCTCGACGGCGGAGATGGCGAGCACGTTGCCGATCTGGATCGTGTTCGTCTCGTACGCCTCGAGGAACGCGCGGGCCTTGCGCGCGGCGTGGCCGAGGATTTCGTGCGCCGCGCCCGGATCGGCGAAGGACCCTACGTCGGCGAGCTCCGCCAGGACGACGAGAGCGCGCATCGGCGGGCCCGGTCGCGCCGCCTCGATTCCGAGCTGCCGCAGCGCATCCTCGAGAATCGGCCTCGCCATGTCCACCGAGAACCAGGCGCGCAGGAGGCGCAGCTCACCCATGGTCTCGGGGCGATCGCGCGTCTCCACGATCCCGTCCACGACCGCGTGCGCGGAGCCAGAGCGCGAGACGGGTTCAGACGCCTCGCGAGTCGCGCGCACGTTCCAGAAGGGAAGGATCGATGGATCGTCGGGCGCCTTCGCGAGACGGCCGTCCGCAGACCGCCAGAGGACCTGCACGTTCTCGAAATCTGCGTAATCGAGTCCATCGTACGGGAGGAACAGGATGCGTCTGCGTTCTGCCGCGACAGGGCTCGGGGCCGTGACGATCGCGAGCGGCACCCGCAGCGCTTCCTTCACGATGCTCGCCGCTTTCTCGTCGCGGAGCGCGGTGGCCTGCGGCGTGAGCATTCCCCTCTCCCGCCACTTCGCGACCAGATCGCGCACCTCGTCCGTGAGCAGGCGGAAGGCGTCGAACATGGAGGCGACGCGGTCCACCTCGCCGATGACCACCAGCACGACTTCGCGAAGCTGCGCGCGCACCTCCTCCAGATACGGACGCGCGACGACGGCTTCGAGCCCGTCGAAGTTGAGACGCTGGACGTCCTCGCGACCCAAGGCGCGGATCGAGCTGCGGATGCTGACGTAGGTGGTGCCCTCGACGTACCAAGGTTCGGCTTTTCCAAGGCCTCGTGCGCGCAGTCGGTCGAGGTAGGACGGCAGGACCAGCCGGAGCTGGTGGCGCTTCTCCCGCCAGTCGGTAGCGAGCGGCGAAGGGCCCGGGTCGCGCCGGCGTCTCGTGGTCCGCTCCGCGAGCGGGCGCACGTCCTCGAATCCGCCGCGCAAGAGCGTCGCGACGATGTGCGAGAGCGGACCGCCGACGGAGCTGGTGAAGGCGAGCGCTCCGGTCTCGCGAAAACCCTGGCGCCGGTGCGGGCCGTCCTTGAGATAGCGCTGGTCGCCGGAGAACAGGTGGTGCGCCTTGTTCACCTGCACGAGGCCCGACGCGCCGAGAGCGTGGCCAAAAGTAAGGAGACCGCCGAAGGGATTGGGCCAGCCTTCCGCGGCCCGCTCCGCGCTGCGGTCGAACGAGAGGCCCATCGCGAGCAGGAACGACAGCTCGATGCTGGGAAAGGCGTCGTGTGCCACTCCGAACGCGGAGGAGGCGAACACCGAGAGGGGACGGCGCGCGTCGTCGGCGGTGGCCGCGAGCGCCTCGCGGACGGCGGTGGAGAAGAGCAGAGGCGACTGGCGGTGGAGGAAGTTCTCGTTGCTCGATCCCTCGCCGACGCCGAGCACCTCCGTCACCGGCGCCGCGCGATAGCGCTCGCTGCGCGAGGCGGCGACGCGCAGGGCAAGCTCCTCGTCGGAAGTGACGATGCAAGCCGCGGCGCCGCAGCAGGGAGCGGCGATGTCCGTGGCGTCGAAGTACGGCGTCCGTGGCGAGTCGCGCTTGAACGCCTTCCCCGCCTGGATTCCCGCCGGGTATTGCTTCGCGGCGTCGAACTTGCGCGCGGCGATCCGCTCGAGGAGCGCCATCATCTCCGCGCGGGAGACGCCCGAGTTGCGCCGGATGGCGTCCATCAGCATGTCGCCGATGGCGAGCATGTCCATGCCGCGCGCCTGATCGTTCTCTCCCAGCACGGTGCGGATCTGGTACTGGGAGGCGTACCCGGCGGGGATGATCTGGCCGGCGATCACCACGATGGTGGCAGGCTTCTCGGCGTTCCGGGCGGCGCGCACCGCCTGCGCGAACGCCCAGGCGCCGCTGTCGGAAGTCCCGACGACGTACTGGGCGACGACACGCGGAGTGAGCGCGAGCGCGGCGCGAAGCGCTTGCGGGACGAGTCCGATGTTCATCCGCTCGTTGGGATCGAGCCCAGGCATCGACGTGACGAAGAGGTCGGTGATCGAATCGCGGGTCGATCGGTAGTCGGCGCCCGTCAGGCGGTGCAGCGAGGTGAGCGCCCGGTGGGCCGCGGAGGCGAAGAGGTCGCTCAGTCCGATGGGAGCCGAGAGGCCGAACTCACGCTTCCAGTCGTCCGGCTTGGTGCGGCCGTCCTCGCTGCGGTTGGGGAACCGGAAGAAGAGCCGGGTCACTTCCTCCTCGGAAATGTCCGGGTGCGGCTCCGTGAGGAAGGAGCGCTTGCGGCGCTCGGGCGGCAGATGCCGCGGATTCGCGCTGTACTCCCCGGCAACGACGAAGACCCGTCGGCGCATTCGCAGCGTTCAAGCACGGTGCCGAGGCGTTGGGAAGAGCGTTTTACGGCCCAAGGCGGCGTGGGCGATACTCCGCCCGCCCGGACGCCAGGGCAGCCCACCCATGACACGACCCGCTTCCCTCGCCCGGTTCGCCTGGCTCTCGATCGCGACCGCCGTCGCCACCATCGCGTTGAAAGCCGCTGCGTATCTCATGACCGGGTCCGTCGGGCTCCTCTCCGATGCGATGGAGTCGCTCGTCAACCTGGTCGCCGCCGTGCTGGCGCTCTTCATGCTGGCGCTGTCGGCCAGGCCGCCCGACGACGATCACGCCTACGGTCATACGAAGGCGGAGTACTTCGCGAGCGGCGCGGAAGGGTTCTTGATCGTCGTCGCCGCGCTCGCCATCGGCTGGACCTCGGTGCCGCGCCTCCTCGCGCCGCGGCCTCTCGAACAGGTGGGGCTGGGGCTCGTCGTCTCGGTCGTCGCCTCGCTGCTGAATCTGGTAACCGCGCGCATCCTGCTGTCGGCGGGGCGCCGGTATCGATCGATCGCGCTCGAAGCCGACGCGCACCACTTGATGACGGACGTGTGGACTTCCGCCGGCGTCCTCGTCGCCGTCGGCGCCGTGTCCCTGACGGGATGGCTGCGGCTCGATCCGATCATCGCATTGCTGGTGGCGGCGAACATCGTCCGCACCGGCGTGTCTCTCGTGCACCGCTCCGCCCAGGCGCTGCTCGACGTCGCCTGGTCCTCCGCGGAGCAGGAACTGCTCCGGTCGGTGCTCTCGAAATTCAACGGCCCGGAGGTGAAGTTCCACGCCATCCGCACCCGGCAGGCCGGGGCGCGGCGCTTCGTCTCCATGCACGTCCTCGTCCCGGGCGAATGGACGGTCTCGCGGGCCCACGATCTGGTAGAGCGCATCGAGAGCGAGATCCGGGCCGCCGTCCCCCACTCGACGGTGGAGACCCACCTCGAGCCCATCGAGGATCCGGCCTCCTGGCAGGATCAGGATCTCGATCGCCCTTCCGAAGTCAGTTGAGCGAGAGGAGCGCGGAATGCTGGACGGAACGGAGCTGAAGGCGGTCGATTCGTGGTTCCGGGCGGCGAACTACCTCACCGTCGGGCAGATTTATCTCAAATCGAATCCGCTCCTGCGCGAGCCGCTCCGTCCCGACCACATCAAGCCAAGGCTCCTCGGCCACTGGGGCACCTCTCCGGGGATCAACCTCGTCTACGCCCACTTGAATCGGCTGATCCGGGAGCGGGACCTGGATGCCATCCTGCTGGTCGGGCCCGGCCACGGCGGCCCGGCGGTGATCGCCAACGTGTGGCTCGAGGGAACCTGGTCCGAGATCTACCCGGAGGTCGGCCAGGACGAGGAAGGGATGCACCGCCTCTTCCGCCAGTTCTCGACCCCGTACGGAGTGCCCAGCCACGTCAGTCCGCCCGTGCCGGGATCGATCCATGAAGGCGGCGAGCTCGGCTACGTGCTCTCGCACGCCTTCGGCGCGGCCTTCGACAATCCCGATCTGCTGGTCGTGGCGATGGTGGGCGACGGCGAAGCCGAGACGGGTCCGCTCGCCGGATCCTGGAAAGCGACGAGCTTCGCGAATCCCGCCCGCGACGGCGCGGTGCTGCCGATCCTGCATTTGAACGGCTACAAGATCGCGAATCCCACCGTCCTCGGCCGCAAGAGCGACGAGGAGATCGCGGAGCTCTTCCGCGGGCACGGCTACGAGCCGCATTTCGTGGTGGGGAATGACGTCGCGCGGGTGCATGCCGCTCTCGCGGAGGCGCTGGTCGCCTGCCACGACCGGCTCCTCGCGAATCGCAAGGTGACGTGGCGCCCGCGCTGGCCGATGATCGTCCTGCGCACCCCCAAGGGATGGACGGGTCCCGACAAGGTGGACGGCGTCCAGGTCCTGGGAACGTTCCGCGCCCATCAGGTGCCCCTGGCGAACGTGCGGGAGAACCCGGAGCACCTGAAATTGCTCGAGGAGTGGATGCGCAGCTACCGGCCGGCGGAGCTGTTCGACGAGCGCGGCGCGCCCCGGGAGGAGATCCGCTCCCGCGCGCCCGTCGGCAAGCGACGGATGAGCGCGAACCCGCACGCGAACGGCGGACGGCTCCTGGTCCCGCTCGATCTGCCCGACTATGCCGAGCACGCGGTGCCGGTGAAGTCCCCCGGCACCGAGCGGAGGGAATCGACGAGGCAACTCGGAGTCCTCTTGCGCGACGTCTTCCGGCGCACGGCGGACCAGCGCAACTTCCGCCTCTTCTGTCCCGACGAGCTGAGATCGAATCGGCTGGACGCCGTGTTCGAGGTGGAGAACCGCGCTTTCGCCGAGCGGATCGAGCCCGGCGACGATCACCTCTCGCCGGACGGACGCGTCGTCGAGGTGCTGAGCGAGCACGACTGCGAAGGCTTCCTGGAAGGCTACCTGCTCACCGGCCGGCACGGGATGTTCTGCACCTACGAAGCGTTCGCGATGATCGTGGCGTCGATGGCGACGCAGCACGCGAAGTGGCTGGAGATGTGCCGCAAGCTCCCTTGGCGCGCGCCCATCGCCTCGCTCAACGTGCTCCTCACCTCGACCTGCTGGCGCAACGACCACAACGGCTTCTCGCACCAGGGGCCCGGGTTCATCGACACCATCGTCAGCAAGCAGGGCAACGTCGCTCGCATCTACCTGCCGCCCGACGCGAACTGCCTGCTCTCCGTCGCCGATCACTGCCTGCGCAGCAAGGACTACGTGAACCTCATCATCATCGACAAGCAGCCGCACCTCCAGTGGCTCGATCTCGCCGCCGCCCGCGAGCACTGCGAGCGCGGCGCGTCGGTCTGGACGTGGGCCGGCACCGAGGGCGATATGGTTGCCCCGCGCACGCCTTCGCTTGCGGCTCCTGGCGTGCGCATCATCGTTGCTCTGCGCACTCCTTCGCTTGCGGCTCCTGGCGTGCGCATCATCGTTGCTCTGCGCACGCCT
>JBJMQD010000472.1:0-4964 GCA_045802855.1 Myxococcales bacterium
CGCTTCCGCACCAGCGCGGACCTCGACCTTCTCCCCGTATCGGTCCAGGAAGTACTCCTCGATCAATCGCTTGGATCCTCACCGCGCATCCGCGTGCAGATCCAGGGGGCGCAGGCCGCGCTTCCGGCGCTGCTCCATGCCGACGGAGTGCGGTTCTTCCTCCATGGCGAGTTGCCGCTCGCGTCGACGCTCCTGCTCTGGTTCTCGCGACACCTCGTCGGCGTGCAGGTCCGCGGGATCGCGAGCGGCTCCACGGCGACGCTGCCCGCGACAGCGGTTCGCCCGGTGGGGTTCGATCCGTCGCTCCCGCTCCTTCCCTGGCCGGCCTTCGCCCCGCGGGGCTACCGGCACGTCCAGGAGTATTTCGCGCTCCCGCAGAAGTTCCTCTTCTTCGAATTGCGGGGCCTCGACGCTGTCGCGTTCCGGGAGGAGAAGCTGGAGATCGCGTTCCAGTTCGACCGCCCTCCGGAGCTGCCGGCGCGAATCGGGAAGGAAAATCTCAAGACGAACTGCGTCCCGGTGGTGAACCTGTTCAAGGGCACTTCCGATCCCATCTCCATCGGTGCGCTCGGCGAAGAGCACTTGATCCGGGCCGCCGATCACCCGCCCGAGCACATGGAGGTGTACTCGGTCGATGCCGCCGTCGGCGTTCCGGACGGCCCCGGCGACCGCGTCATCGTCGATCCTTTCTTCGAGTTCGCTCACGGAACGCGCGGCGTTGCGGCCCTGTATTACCGGCTCCGCCGGCGACACTCGCCAGTCGACGACGGGACCGACACCTGGCTTTCCTTGACGAAGCCGCTGGACGGAGGCGCGGGGGCCGATCCGGCCACGCTGTCGCTCGATTTGACCTGCACCAATCGCTCCCTTCCGGGACGCATCCAGATCGGCGAGATCTCCCAGCCCACGGCGGCGTCCCCGACGGTGGCGCGGTTCCGGAACATCGTGGCGGTGACGAAGCCCGTGCGGCCGCCCGTCGGGTCCGAGCTCCACTGGCGCCTCCTCGCGCACCTCGCCGCCACGCGCTCCGCGCTGTCGGATGCACAGGCGCTCCGGACCATGCTCGACCTGTACAACATCCAGGCCATCGCCGATCAGCAGGCCGGCCGCGCCAATCGTTTGCGGATCGAGGGGATCGCGAAGGCGGGGGCGACGTCCACGCGGCGCCTCCTCGAAGGCGCTCCGGTCCGCGGCACGCGCGTCGACGTGGAGCTCGACGAGGCCCGTTTCGCCGGTCCCGGCGACGCCTTCCTCTTCGCCTCCGTGATGGACGAGCTGCTCGCCGCGCGGGCGAGCCTGAACGTGTTCTCGGAGCTGTCGGTACGACTCTCACCGTCGCAGCGCGACTTCGGTTTTGCGGCCCGCAACGGCGGCCGGGTCCTGGCATGAGCGCACCGGCCCAACAAGCCCGCATCGCGACGGCGCGCCGCGCCGGCTTCTATCCGCTCATGCTGCTGCTCGAGCGGCTCGATCGCGATCGCGCGCCGGTCGGGACGGCGGAGTCGCCGATGGAGGAGGGCGTACGGTTCCGCCACGACCCGGCGCTCGCGTTCCCCGCAGGCGATGTGCAGGACTTGAAGCTGCGGACGGGTCCGCTCGACCCGGACACCCTCGAGCGTGGCAAGGACGTCTACGAGATCACCACCACCTTCCTCGGCCTGAGCGGATCGGCAAGCCCGCTGCCGGCGTACTTCGGCGAGGAGGTGGCGCAGGACGAGTCTTCGCTCCCCCGGGACTTCCTGGACATCTTCCACCACCGGCTCCTCTCGCTCCTCTACCGCGCGCTCGCCCGCTACGATTTTCCCAACGGTTTCTCCTCGGACGGAAGCGACGCCTGGTCGCGAAGGCTCGTGTCGCTCGCCGGTTTCGACGTGGAGCGCAAGCCGCTCCTTCCCGCCTGGCGCCTCTTGCGCCTCGCGCCGCTCCTCAACGACGGAGAGGTGACCGCCTCGGCGCTCGAGGTGGCCCTCGAGGACGTGCTCGGCTCCGATCTGGCAGGAAGCGCAGTCCGGGTGGAGCAGTTCGTCGGGACGTGGGCGCCGCTCGAGGCGTCGGAATTGACGCGGCTCGGGCGGACGAGGACGCGGCTCGGCCGCGATGTCCTGCTCGGCCGCAGCGTCTTCGATCGTGCCGGACGCTTCCGCATCGTGATTGGCCCCCTTGGCCGGGCCTCCTACCTGCGCTTCCAGGAAGGAAGCGACGCCCTGCGACGCATCGCGGGGCTCGTCGAGACGATCCTTCCCGGTACGCTCGAATACGAGGTCGTCCTCTGGCTCGAGCGGGACGCGGCTCCCTGCCTGGAGCTCAGCTGCGCGGGTCGGACGAGGCTCGGCAAGGACAGCTGGCTCGGCGGACAGCGCCGGGAGGCCCGCATTCCCGTTCGCGTTCCCCAGGTTGCTTGAAACGGCGGAGGTATGCAGATGCGCGTCGCTCCCAAAGCCTTGATCCGGCGGATGACTCCCACCGCCACCCGACTCCTGGAAGCGGCCGTCGGGAAGGCCGCGACGGGCGGCTTCTACGAGATCACGGTCGAGCACCTCCTCGCGGCGATGCTCGAACCCGACGAGGGCGACGTCGCCCGGGTCTTCCACAACTGGAACGTCGATCGCAGGCGGCTTCTTGCGCGAGTCGAGAAGGAGCTGCAGCGCCAGAGGACCGGAAACGCCGGCAGGCCGGTAATCTCGGAGCTGGTCTTCTCGTTCCTGGAGGATGCCTGGCTCACCGCCTCAGTCGAGCTGGGGGCGAGCCATCTACGGACGGGCCATCTCCTGCTCCAGCTGGTCGCGCGCCCGGATCGCTACACGAGCGAAGCCTTTCCCGAGCTGGAGGCGCTCGAGCTCGAGGCGCTGAAGAAGGATCTCGAGACGGTGCTCGCGCCTTCGCCGGAATCGAGCGAGGCCGTGCGGTTCGGCGCTGCGAAAACGGCCCCTTCCCTGGGCGGCGAAGCGCTGAAGCGCTTCACGACCAATTTCACCGAGCGGGCGCGGGAGAAGAAGATCGACCCGATCTTCGGGCGCCATCGCGAGATCCGGCAGGTAATCGACATCCTTGCCAGAAGGCGCAAGAACAACCCCATCGTCGTCGGCGAGCCGGGCGTCGGGAAGACGGCGCTCGTCGAGGGCCTTGCCCGCGCCATCGCGGCCGGAGAAGTTCCGGAGTCGCTACGCAACGTGGAAGTCCTCGGCCTCGACCTCGGCCTCCTCCAGGCGGGCGCCGGAGTACGGGGCGAGTTCGAGAACCGGCTGAAGGCCGTCATCGAGGAGGTGAAGGCGTCGGCGAAGCCCATTGTCCTGTTCATCGACGAGGCTCACACGCTCATCGGGGCTGGCGGCGCTGCCGGCGGAAGCGACGCCGCGAACCTCCTCAAGCCCGCGCTCGCCCGGGGCGAGTTGCGCACCATCGCCGCCACCACCTGGGGCGAGTACAAGAAGTACTTCGAGAAAGACGCGGCGCTCGAGCGGCGGTTCCAGCCGGTGAAGCTCGACGAGCCCGCGGAAGACGACGCGATCCTCATGCTCCGCGGGCTCGCCCCTTCGTACGAGGCGGCCCACGGCGTCGTCATCCGCGACGACGCCGTCGTCGCCGCGGTGAAGCTGTCGAAGAGGTTTCTCACGGGGCGGCAGCTTCCCGACAAGGCCGTCGATCTCCTCGATACCGCCGCTGCCCGGGTGAAGACCGCGCTCCTCTCGAAACCCGAGGAGGTGGCCGCGCTCGAAAGCGAGCTTGCCGGCCTCGAGCGGGAGCGCGAGGCGCTTCGTCGTGACGTCTCCGAGGGCCAGAGAGCCGACGAAGGCGCAGCCGCGCGCCTCGACGAGCGGATGCGGGGCGCGCGCGATCGACTCGCCGGGCTCGAGTCGCGGCTTGGCGCGGAGCGCGCGGCGGTGGAAAGGGTGCGGCGCGCGCGAATGACCGCGGCGGCCGATCTCCGCGACGCGCTCGCGGAGCTTTCCAAGCCAGACGCCCTCGTCCATGCGGACGTCGACGCGGAGGCAGTCGCGCGCGTCGTGTCGTCCTGGACCGGCATTCCGGTGGGAAAGATGAGCTCCGACAACCTGCGGACGGTCCTCGATCTGGAATCGAAGCTCGCCGCTCGGGTCCGCGGACAGCCGCAGGCGCTGCGCACCGTCGGTGAGGTGCTGCGCACATCGTTCGCTGGCATCCGCAATCCGGGTACGCCCGTCGGCGTGCTGCTCTTCGTCGGCCCGAGCGGAGTCGGCAAGACGGAGACCGCGGTGGCCCTCGCCGATCTCCTCTATGGCGGCGAGCGGTTCATGACCTCGATCAACATGTCCGAGTTCCAGGAGAAGCACGCCGTCTCGCGCCTGATCGGCTCGCCTCCGGGCTACGTAGGGTTCGGCGAGGGCGGCCTTCTCACGGAGGCGATCCGCCAGCGCCCGTACTCGGTCGTGCTCCTCGACGAAAGCGAAAAGGCCGATCTGGAAGTGATGAACCTCTTCTACCAGGTGTTCGACAAGGGGATCCTCACCGACGGCGAGGGGCGGGAGGTCGACTTCAAGAACACCCTGGTCGTCCTCACCTCCAATCTGGCGAGCGACCAGGTGATGGACCTGTTCTCGAACGGAGCGCAGCCTTCCTCGGAAGAAGTGGCCAAGGCGATCCGGCCGGTCCTTTCTCGCCATTTCAACCCGGCGCTCCTCGCCCGCATGACGGTGGTCCCCTTCCTCCCTCTGCCCCGCGAGATCCTGCGCGAGGTGGTCGAGCTGAAGCTCAGCCATCTTGCGAGGCGCCTCTCGGACAGCCACCGCGTCGCCGCGAGCTTCGCTCCCGAGCTCGTCGCCTCGCTCACCGGTCGCTGCGCCGATCCCGACACGGGCGCGCGCAACGTCGATCACGTCCTCCGCGGGTCGCTCCTGCCGGAGCTGTCGCGCGCTTTGCTCGAGAAGATCACCGCGGGTGCGAAACCGTCCCGGCTGTCCGTCGGCCTCGATGCCGCTTCTGCATTC
>JBJMQD010000022.1:0-4622 GCA_045802855.1 Myxococcales bacterium
CAACCCCGGCATGGGTGTCGCGATCACGCAGCCGCTGCCGGACTCGAACGATCCGAACCTCGTCAAGGCGCTGAAGTACATGGGGCTCGAGGGCGGCAAGCCGCTGCTCGGGCATCCGATCGACGTGGTGTTCATCGGAAGCTGCACGAATTCGCGGATCTCGGACTTGCGGACCGCGGCCGGTGTTCTGAAGGGTCGCAAGGTGAATCCGAAGGTGCGGGTCATGGTGGTCCCGGGATCGCAGGAAGTGAAGCGGCAGGCGATCGCCGAGGGACTCCCGGAGATCTTCCGCGCGGCCGGCTGCGAGTGGCGCGAGCCGGGCTGCTCGATGTGCATCGCGATGAACGGCGACATGCTCTCGCCGGGTCAGATCGCGGTTTCGACCAGCAACCGGAACTTCGAAGGAAGGCAAGGAAAGGGAAGCCGCACGCTTCTTGCAAGTCCCTTGACCGCCGCGGCCGCCGCCGTGGCCGGCCGGGTCGCCGACCCGCGCGAGCTGGGGAAATGAGCATGGAAAAAGTCACCCGGATCGCCTCGCGCACCGTCGTGCTCCCCGAGCGCGACATCGACACCGACCAGATCATTCCGGCCCGGTACCTGAAAACCACGGGTCGGAAGGGACTCGGCGAGGCGCTCTTCACCGACTGGCGTCGCGAGGCGAATGGACGCCCGCGCCCGGGATTCCCGCTCGACGATCCTCGCTCCGCCGGGGCCCGGATCCTGGTCGCCGGCGCGAACTTCGGCTGCGGCTCCTCTCGCGAGCACGCTCCCTGGGCCCTCCTCGATGCAGGCTTCCGGGCGATCGTCAGCTCGTCGATCGCCGACATCTTCCGCGCCAACGCCGCGAAGAACGGGCTAGTGCCGGTGGTTGTACCTGCCGAGATGCACGAGGCCATGCTCGCTGCTCCGTTCTCCTTCGCCACCATCGATCTCGAGTCGATGACGGTCGAGCTGGAGAACGGCAAGCGCAGCTCGTTCGCGCTCGAACGCTTCGCCCGCCATTGTTTGATGAACGGCCTCGACGAGCTCGGCTACCTGCTCGAGCAGGCTCCTCTCATCTCCGCCTGGGAGGCGCAATGCGAGCACTGATCGCGCTCCTTCCCGGCGACGGGATCGGGCCCGAGGTGATCGGCGCCGGCGTGCAACTCTTGCGCGCGGTCGCTACGCTTTCCCATCACGAGTTCCAGCTCGAAACGGCATTGATCGGCGGCGCGGCGATCGACGCGACCGGCTCCGCGCTGCCCGATACGTCGCTCGCGCTCTGCCGTCGCGCGGACGCCGTGCTGCTCGGCGCGGTGGGCGGGCCGAAGTGGGCGCCGTCGGCCGCGGTCCGTCCCGAGCAGGGGCTACTCGCCCTGCGCAAGGAGATGGGCCTTTTCGCCAACGTGCGGCCGGTGATGGTGCATCCGCGCGTCGCCGTGGCCTCGCCAGTGAAGACGGAGCTGCTCCACGACGTGGACTTCGTCGTCGTGCGCGAGCTGACCGGCGGGATCTACTTCGGCGAGAAGACCCGCACGGCCGAGTCCGCTTCGGATCTCTGCACCTACTCGGCGGCGGAAGTGCGCCGGGTGGTGCGCGCGGCCGCGCGGCTCGCGCAGAAGCGGCGCCACCGGCTCACGTCCGTCGACAAGGCCAACGTCCTCGAGACCTCGCGTCTGTGGCGCGACGTCACCACGCAGGTGGTGCAGGACGAGTTCCCCGACCTGCAACTCGAGCACGTCCTCGTCGACTCCTGCGCCATGCTCCTCGTGCAGCGGCCGTCCCGTTTCGACGTGATCGTCACCGAGAACATGTTCGGCGACATCCTCACGGACGAGGCGGCGGTCCTCGCCGGATCGATCGGTCTCCTCCCTTCCGCCTCGCTCGGCGAAGGAACGAAGGGCGTCTACGAGCCCGTCCACGGCTCGGCTCCCGACATCGCCGGCAAGGGGATCGCCAATCCGTACGGGACGCTCCTCTCGGTGGCGATGCTCCTGCGCCATTCCCTCGGTCTCGTCGAGGAAGCGCACGCGGTGGAGCGGGCCGTGCACGCGGCCATCGAGCAGGGCGTCCTCACTCCCGATCTTTCGCAGAACGGCGTCACGACCCAGCAGGCAACCGACGCGGTGCTGAACGCGCTGCGCGGAGGAGCCGGCTCCGCCGGCGTCGCCAGTCGCGAAGGCCTGCAAGGCCGGAGCAAAGGAGAGCGTTGATGTCCGAAGATCTGCGGCACATCAGCCGGAAGCTCACCGAAGGTCCCGACCGGGCGCCGGCGCGGGCGATGCTGAAGGCCATCGGATTCACCTCCGACGAGCTCCAGCGGCCGCTCATCGCGGTGGCGACGACCTGGACCGAGACGATGCCGTGCAACTACCACCTGCGCACTCTCGCCGACCACGTGAAGCAGGGGATCCGCGCGGCGGGCGCGACGCCGATGGAGTTCAACACCATCTCCGTCAGCGACGGCGTCGTCATGGGCACCGAGGGGATGAAGGCCTCCCTCGTCAGCCGCGAAGTGGTGGCGGACTCGATCGAGCTCGTCACCCGCGGTCACATGTTCGACGCGGTCGTCGCCCTGGTCGGCTGCGACAAGACGATTCCGGGCGGCGCGATGGCGCTCTTGCGCCTGAACCTTCCTTCGCTGCTCCTCTACGGCGGCTCCATCGCGCCCGGGCGATTCGAAGGGCGCGACGTCACCATCCAAGACGTGTTCGAGGCCGTCGGCGCGCATGCGGCGGGCAAGATGTCCACGCAGAGCCTGACCCAGCTCGAGAACGTGGCTTGCCCCGGCGCGGGAGCGTGCGGCGGCCAGTACACGGCCAACACCATGGCGCTCGTCTGCGAGGTGCTCGGTCTCGGCCCCGTCGGCTACGCGAGCATCCCAGCGACCGATCCGCGCAAGGAGGATGCTTCGCGCGCGGCCGGCACGCTCGTCGTCGAGCTCCTGAAGCGGAAGCAGCGCCCGCTCGATGTCGTCACCCGCACGTCGTTCGAGAACGCCATCGCCTGTGCGGCGGGAAGCGGCGGATCGACGAACGTGGTCCTCCATCTCCTGGCGATGGCGCGGGAGGCGGGCATCCCGCTCGCGATGGATGATTTCGACGTGGTGAGCAAGCGGACGCCGATCATCGCGGACTTGAAGCCGGGCGGAACGTACACGGCCGTCGATTTCGATCGGGCAGGTGGAACGAAGCTCTTCGTGAACAGGCTCGTGGAAGGCGGATCGTTCGACGGTTCGGCGCGCGCGGCAGACGGCCAGACGTGGCGCGATCATGCCGCCTCGGCGCCCGAGACGCCGGGGCAGAAGGTCATCGTCTCGTCGCGCGCGCCGTTCTCACCGACAGGTGGTCTGGTAATCCTCCGCGGGTCCCTCGCTCCCGACGGAGCAGTGGTGAAGGTCGCGGGCCACGTCCGTACCAAGCACCGCGGTCCGGCCCGGGTTTTCGATCGCGAAGAGGACGCGTTCGCCGCCGTGCGCGACGGACGCATCCAGCCCGGCGACGTGGTCGTCATCCGTTACGAAGGCCCGCGGGGCGGACCGGGCATGCGCGAGATGCTCGGCGTCACCGCCGCGCTGGTCGGACGAGGTCTGGGAGAGACCGTCGCCCTGGTCACCGACGGCCGGTTCAGCGGCGCGACGCGCGGCCTGATGATCGGCCACGTCGCTCCCGAGGCGGCGCGCGGGGGCCCCATCGCGGCGGTCCGCGAGGGCGACGTCATCGACATCGACATCGACGCGCGCAAGCTCGACGTCGAGGTCAAAGACACCCTCGGCGCGCGGCTGCGATCGTTCTCGCCTCCGCCGCCGCATTACCGCACCGGCGTGTTCGCCAAGTACGCGGCGCAGGTCACATCCGCTTCCGAAGGCGCGGCGACGTCGCCCGCGCGAAATCCGAACGCAGTGAACGAAAGCGCAGTCCCAACCTCGGAGTAGCAAACGATGGCAGTGATTCATTACGAAAACGATGCGGTCCTCGAGCCGATTCGCGATCGAAAGGTCGCGATCATCGGGTACGGGAGCCAGGGACACGCGCACGCTCTGAACTTGCGCGACTCGGGCGTGGACGTGAGGGTCGGACTGCACACGACCAGCGCTTCCCGCTCAAAGGCGCATGCGGCGGGCCTGCGGGTCCTCTCCGTCGCCGAGGCCGCCCGCGAGGCGAACCTGATCATGATCCTCGCGCCGGATCAGACGCAGAAGAAGATCTACGACGAGGAGATCGCCAAGCACCTCACCCGGGGCAAGGCGCTCTTCTTCGCCCACGGCTTCAACGTCCACTTCGGGCAGATCCGGCCTCCCACCGGAGTCGACGTGGTGCTCATCGCGCCGAAGGCGCCGGGACACCTCGTTCGCCGCCTCTACACCGAAGGGCAGGGCACGCCGGCCTTGATCGCCATCCACCAGGACGCGAGCGGCGCGGCCAAGGAGCTCGGCCTCTCGTACGCCCGGGCCCTCGGCGCGACCCGCGCGGGCGTCCTCGAGACCACCTTCAAGGAGGAGACCGAGACCGATCTCTTCGGCGAGCAGGCGGTCCTCTGCGGCGGCCTGACGGCCCTCGTGCAGGCCGGCTTCCAGACTCTGGTCGATGCCGGCTACCAGGAAGAGAGCGCGTATTTCGAGTGTCTCCACGAGATGAAGCTCA
>JBJMQD010000049.1:0-7989 GCA_045802855.1 Myxococcales bacterium
TCCGGCGTTCCGCCGTCTC
Organism: Myxococcales bacterium; assembly: GCA_045802855.1. GTDB lineage: Bacteria > Myxococcota > Myxococcia > Myxococcales > 40CM-4-68-19 > VBKO01. Next base: position 20 of record JBJMQD010000049.1, read on the forward strand.
GCCTCCGCATGACGCTTGCAGGGGCAGACGGACATACATTGACGACCGAATGCCGGGAGCAGTCGAATGCGAGCATCGCGCGTGGGGGGCGATATACATGCAAGTGCATTTGCATTGATGACTGTCGATAAAGAGGGGGTTTGAAAAACATGCGCGAATTGAATAGTGGCTCGCGCCGATTGCGGCGCGATGCGTCCGTGCTCGTATCGGCGATGGTGTTCGTCTTGTCCGCCGTGGCTTCCGCGGCGCATTCCGCTCCGCTGCCCGGAGGCACGCAAGATCCCACGCTCATACCGAAGTACACCCAGTCCCTCGCCGTCCCCCCGCTGATGCCGGCGGTGGCGGCGAACACCTACCGGATCGCGGCGCGGCCGCTCGTCCAGCAGGTCCTTCCCGCGGGCTTCCCGGCCACCAAGGTGTGGGCCTACGGCTCGACGAACAGCGCGGCCTCGTTCAGCTGGCCGGCCGCGACCATCGACGTGCAGCACGGGGCGCCGACCACGGTCACCTGGCGCAACGAGCTCGTCGACGGGCAGAACCAGTTCGTGCCCCACATGCTCCCGGTCGATCCGACGCTGCACTGGGCAAACCCGCCCGGTCCCGTCGACACGCGCCCGACCTTCACCGCCACGCCCGGCCCGTACCGGGGCCCGGTTCCGCTGGTAGTCCACCTGCACGGCGCGCACGTCGATCCCGAGAGCGACGGCTATCCCGAGGCCTGGTTCCTCCCCAACGCGAGCAACGTCACGAGCTGCGCGGTCTCGAACACCCCGGGCTGTTTCTTCACCTCCGGGTCGAACTACGCCAACGCTCCCGGATTCACCGCTGCTCCCGGGCAGGCCGTCTATCGCTACCGCAACGACCAGCGAGCGACGACGCTCTGGTACCACGATCACGCGCTCGGCATGACCCGCACCAACGTGTACACGGGGCTCGCGGGCTTCTACCTGATCCACGACGCGTACGAGAAGAGCCTCAACCTGCCGGGCCCGTACGGGAAGTACGAGATCCCGATCGTCATGCAGGACCGCTCGTTCAACTCGGACGGCTCGCTCTTCTACCCGGACTCGCGCGTCTTCTTCGACGGGTTCACCGGTCCGTACATCCCCACCCCGGGGTCGGACATCTCTCCCATCTGGAACCCTGAGTTCTTCGGCAACGTCATGACGGTGAACGGCAAGACCTGGCCGAAGCTCAACGTCGAGCCTCGCAAGTATCGCTTCCGCTTCCTCAACGGCAGCGACTCGCGCTGGCTGCTCGTCCGGTTCGGCAACACCGCGCTGAAGAAGGTCCCGCTGCAGTTCAACATCATCGGTACTGATGGCGGGCTCGTCACGGGCGCTCCGGTCAAGGTCGATCAGATCCGCCTCGGGCCTGCCGAGCGGCTCGACGTCGTCGTCGACTTCTCGGGATTCGCGGTGGGAACCCGGATCGTCCTGGTGAACGTCGGCCCCGATTCCCCGTTCGGCGGGTCAGTCGCGCCGGCCGACCTGGCGGATCCCGGCACTACCGGCCAGGTGATGGCCTTCGACGTAGTGAAGCTCACCGCGAAGGACACGAGCGTGCTCCCGGCCTCGCTGAATCCGCCGCAGGATGGATTCCAGCCGAGAGCGGTCGCCGACAAGCGGCGCAACCTGACCATCACCGAGTTCGACTCGATCATCGACCCGAACGGTCCCTCCGAGGCCCAGCTCGGCGACGAGAACGGGCCGCTCCCCTGGAAGGCTCCGGTCACCGAGAACATCAAGCAGTTCACCACCGAGGAGTGGGCGATCGTCAACCGGACGGCCGACGCGCATCCGATCCACGTCCACCAGACGCAGTTCCAGATCGTGAGCCGGCAAGCGCTCGATCTGGCCGCCTACGACGCGGCGATCGCGAGTTGCTCCACGGCGCAGGCAGCCGCGAACCCTCCTCCGACGGGCTGCCCTCCGAATCCCGACGCCTTCCTGAAACAGGGAAGCAAGCCGAACCCGCCGTTCCCGTGGGAAGCCGGTCTGAAGGACACGCTGCAGACGAACCCGGGCGAGGTGACGAAGCTGCGCGCCTTCTTCGACATCCCCGGCCTGTACGTCTGGCACTGCCACATCATCTCGCACGAGGACAACGAGATGATGCGGCCGACCTGCATCAGTCCGGACCCGTTGGCTCCGATCTGCAACCAGTGAGCAAACGAACGTGACCGGCGCCGGGAGGCGAGAATGAGTGCGGCGGAGCGGAAGCTACCCGAGGACCCCGTTCCTGGGAGCACCGTCGCGGTCCTGCCGCAAGGCGCGGAGGACCCGCCTCCCGGCGTGAAGACGATGGCCATCGTGCGCTGGGCGCTGATCGGGCTGATGGGCATCGCGGCGGCGGCGGCATGGCTCCATGCCGTCCGCCCCGCGTCGGGCGCGACGGGAAAGCATGCGGAAGCGCTGTTCCACTGCCCGATGCACCCCTCCGTCGTGCAGGACCAGGCCGGCGATTGCCCGATCTGCGGCATGAGGCTGGTCGCGGTCGAGCCGCGACGATCGGTGGCCACGCCGGCGACCGGGGGCGTTCCCGGCCTGGCCGCCGTTTCCATCGAGCCCGAGCGGCTCCAGCTCATCGGCATTCGCACGGCCCAGGCCTCGCGCCGCCGTCTCGCCCCCGAGCTGCGCACCGCGGGGTTCGTGGCGGCCGACGAGGACAGGCTCGCCAGCATCACGGTCCGCTACTCGGGGTACGTGAAGGACGTGCGGGTGAAGGGCACCGTCGCGCGGGTGAAGAAGGGGCAGGTCCTCGCCACCGTCTACAGCCCGGAGCTGATCACCCCGCAGCTCTCGTTCGTGAACGGCGTGCGCTGGAGAAAGGCCCCGGGCGTCGGGGCTCCCGCGCCCTCGGGTTCCGTCCCGCTCGCCGACGATCCGCGCCGGCGGCTGCTCCTCCTCGGCGTCTCGGAGCAAGACCTGGCGGAGATCGAGCGCAGGCTCGAGCCGCTGCAGGAGCTGAAGATCCGATCTCCCATCGACGGCTGGGCAGTGGCGAGCGCGCTGCGCGAAGGGTCGTACGTCGAGCCCGGCGCGGAGCTGTTCCAGATCGCCGACCTCTCCAAGGTGTGGGTGATCGCCGACATCGTCGAGCGCGACATGGCGCGCGTGCGGGTGGGCCAGCACGCGAGGCTCACGATCGCCGCGTACCCGGACCGGATCTTCCGCGGCCAGGTGGAATTCCTCTATCCCGCGCTGAACCCCGCTACCCGCACGCTGCAGGCGCGGATCGAGCTCGCCAATCCCGACCTTCTGCTCCGGCCCGGGATGTACGGCGACGCCTTCATCGAGCTCGGCGCGTCCGACGCGGTGGCGGTTCCGGAAGAGGCGGTCGTCGACACCGGCGGAACGCAGTACGTGTTCGTGGCGGGGAGCGCCGGGCAGCTCGCACCCAGGCGGGTGGCGGTCGGATCGCGAGCGGAGGGGTGGGTCGAGATCGTCTCCGGGCTCGTCGCCGGCGAGACGGTGGTGACGACAGGCAACTTCCTCGTCGATTCGGAGAGCCGGTTGCGAGCCGCGCTCGAGAACCGGCCCTAGCGGATGGTCGCCCGGATCATAGAGGCCTGCGCGAGGAACCGGCTCCTGGTGCTGCTCGGTGTGGGCTTTGCCAGCGCGGCCGCGATCCTTTCCATCCAGCACGCCCGGCTCGACGCGATTCCCGATCTGGGCGACCCCCAGGTCATCCTCTACACGGAGTGGATGGGTCGCAGCCCTACCGTCGTCGAGGACCAGGTCACGTACCCGCTCGTCACCTCGCTCCTCGGTGCGCCCAGGGTGGCCGACGTGCGCGGCTACTCGATGTTCGGGATGTCGTTCGTCTACGTGATTTTCGAGGAGGGGACCGACATCTACTGGGCGCGCTCGCGCGTCCTCGAGCACCTCTCCTCGCGCAAGGAGGTGCTGCCGCCCGGAGCGGTGCCGAGGCTCGGGCCGGAGGCGACAGGCATCGGCTGGGCCTTCCAGTACACTCTCGTGGATCGCAGCGGCGAGCACGGGCTCGACGAGCTCCGCTCATTCCAGGACTTCACGCTCCGGCAGGCGCTCTCGAGCATCCCCGGCGTCGCCGAGGTGGCGAGCGTCGGCGGGTACGAGAAGCAGTACCAGGTGATCGTCGACCCGAACCGGCTCCGCGCCTACGACGTCACCCTGCAGGACGTGATCTCCGCGGTCCGCGACTCCAACGAGGACGCCTCCGGCCGCGTCGTCGAGCTCACCGGCCGCGAATACTACGTGCGCGGACGCGGGTACCTCGAGGACCTCTCCGCCCTCGAGCGGGTGGCGCTGAAGGCGCGCGGCCCGGGCGGCGTCCCGGTGCTCGTCCGCGACGTCGCCGCCGTCCGGTTCGGCCCCGACATCCGCCGCGGCGTGCTGGAGTGGAATGGCGAAGGAGAGGCCGTCGGCGCGGTGGTGGTGATGCGCTACGGCGAGAACGCCCTCGACGTGATCGGCCGCGTCAAGCAGAAGCTCGCGGACCTCGCACCGTCGTTGCCGAAGGGCGTCGAGGTCGAGATCGCCTACGACCGGTCGGACCTCATCCGCGGGTCCATCGCCACCCTGCGGCGCGCGCTCGTCGAGGAAGCGGTCGTCGTCGCCCTCGTCATCCTCCTGTTCCTGCTCCATCTGCGCTCGGCGATCCTGCCGATCCTCTCCATCCCGGTGGCGGTCGCCATCGCGTTCATCCCGATGTGGCTCCTCGACATTCCCGCCACGATCATGAGCCTGGGCGGGATCGCCATCGCCATCGGCGCCACCGTCGACGCCGAGATCGTCATGCTGGAGGCGTCGCACAAGAAGCTCGAGAACGCCCCGCCCGGAGCCGACCGGACGAAGCTGCTCGCCGAAGCGGCCCGCGAGGTGACCCCCGCCATCTTCTTCTCGCTCCTCGTCATCGCGGTCTCCTTCCTGCCCGTGTTCGCGCTCACCGGGCAGGCGGGGCGGCTCTTCCGGCCTCTCGCCTGGACCAAGACCTTCGTGATGCTGTCGGCGGCGCTCCTCTCCATCACCTTCGCGCCGGCGCTGCGCGATCTCCTCTTGCGTGGCAAGATCCGCCCGGAGTCGCGCCACCCCATCTCGCGCGCGATCATCCGCCTCTACCGCCCTTTCGTGTTCGTGGCGCTGCGCCGCCCCAAGTCGACGCTCCTCCTCGGGCTTCTGGCGATCCTTTCTGCGGTCCCGCTCGCCGCGCGCCTCGGCCACGAATTCATGCCGGCCCTCGACGAGGGCGACCTCCTCTACATGCCCACCACCTTCCCGGGCATCTCGATCGAGGAAGCGAAGCGGTCGCTTTCGTACCAGGACCGGATGCTGCGCTCTTTCCCCGAGGTCGCATCCGTCTTTGGCAAGGCGGGCCGGGCGGAGACGGCGACCGATCCGGCTCCGCTCACGATGGTGGAGACCACCGTCCGCCTCAAGCCCCGCGATTCGTGGCGCCTGGTTCCGCAAAAGCGCTGGCACAGCGGGTGGACGCCCGCGTTCCTCGCGAGCCCGCTCCGCGCTGTGTGGCCCGAGCAGCGGCGCATCACCGCCGAGGAGCTGGCGGCGGAGATGAACCGGAAGATGGCATACCCGGGATGGACGAACGCCTTCACCATGCCGATCCGCGGCCGGGTCGACATGCTCTCGACCGGCGTCCGGACGCCGGTAGGCGTGAAGGTGATGGGAACCGATCCCGCCGCCATCGAGAGGGTGGGGGTCGCCCTCGAGCGCGCGATCGCCCCCGTCGCGGGAACCCGCTCCGTCCACTACGAGCGGAACAGCGGCGGTTTCTATATCGACATCGTCCCCGATCGCGACGCGCTCGCCCGCTACGGGCTGCGGGTCGGCGACGTCCAGCGAACCATCGAAGCCGCGATCGGCGGCGCCCCGATCGGCGTGACCATCGAGGGTCGCAAGCGATTCTCGATCAACGTGCGGTATCCGCAGGACCTGCGCACCGACCTCGATCGCCTCAAGGAGGTGCTGGTCGCGGTGGGCAGCGAGCCTTTTGCGATGGGGGCCGAGGCGCCCTCGCGCCGTCCGCCGCAGATGGCTGAGGGAATGGGCGGCGGGATGGCGGCGAGCCCCGTTGGACGGGTTGCGCGCGCCCCCGCGAAGCCTGGGTCCGGCGCTGTCGATGCGGCGGTGCGGCCCGCGCTGGGCGTGGCCGCGTCGGTCGCGCCGCGGACGGCCTTCGTCCCTCTCGGGCAGCTCGCCGACGTTCGCATCGTGGGTGGCCCGCCCATGTTGCGGGACGAAGGCGGGCTCCTCGTCGGGTACGTGTATGTCGACGTCGATTCGCAGAGCCGCGACGTCGGCGGCTACGTGACCGATGCGAAGGCCGCGGTGCAGGCGGCGGTGGCGCGCGGCGAGCTCTTGCTCCCGGAGGGCCACTTCCTCAAGTGGACGGGTCAGTACGAGCTGATGGAGCAGATGCGCGAGCGGATGAAGCTGCTCCTGCCGCTCACGCTCGGGATCATCGTCCTCCTCCTCTACCTGCATTTTCGCAACTTCACCGAGGTGATGATCGTCCTCCTCTCGATTCCCTTCGCGCTCGTCGGCTCGGTCTGGCTCCTCTGGGCGCTCGACTACCGCCTCTCCACGGCGGTGTGGGTCGGCCTCATCGCATTGGTCGGTCTGGCGGCGCAGACGGGCATCGTGATGATCGTCTACATCGACAACGCTTACGAGCGGCGCCGCCGGGCCGGCCTCGTGCGCAACCCGGGCGACATCGTCTGGGCGCATCTGGAAGGCACCGTGATGCGGGTCCGCCCGAAGTTGATGACGGTCGCCACCATGCTGCTCGGGCTCGTTCCACTGCTCTGGGCGACCGGCTCGGGCGCGGACGTGATGAAACGGATTGCCGCGCCGATGGTGGGCGGCCTTTTGACGAGCGCCTTCCTCACCCTCGAGATCATCCCTGTCGTCTACACGCTGTGGCGGCAGGAGCAGCTCTTGTGGGAACGCCTCCGGACCCTCGATCCGCGCCGTCTCCGGCGACTGCGCACCTTCGCGGCGATCCAGAATGCGGGCTTCCTCGCGGTCGTCGCGACGCTGATCTCGATCGCCTACGTGGAGTGGCCCCGCGGCATGCTTGCCGCGACCCTCTGCGTGGGTGGGGCGGCGGTCGCCGCGGGGGCGACGAGCTATCTCGCGTCGCGCCGCCATGCGCGCAGCCTCGTCTGGCCGGACGACTCCGCCGAGAGCCCCCCGAGAGCGTCCGCGGCCGCCTAGCTTCGATGGCTACTCGGTGAGCGGCCACACGTACCGGCCGTCCGTGTCGATGTATCCGCGGCGCGTCCCGCCCGACGTCCCGGGCGCCTCCACCGCGGCGAGGCCGTCGACGAAATCCTCCGCCGTCTCGAAGGGCGGGGTCGCGGTGGCGCCCTCGATGACGACCCGTCCGGTCCGGTCGATGAATGCCGCCTCCGGATGCTTCGGGTCGGGACCGAGCATCTCCACCCTCGCACGTCCGGCAACGAACGAGTAACAAAGGCGGAAGCGCGCCGGGATCACCAGCTTTCCCGACGCGTCCGCATATCCGCAAGTCCAGGCCTGCTCGGCCACGGGCGCGAGGCCCTCCGCGAACTCGCCGGCGCCGGCGAACTGGGGCCGGATCACGCCGCGTCCTTCGCGGTCGACGTATCCCCAGCGGCCCTGCGTCCGGACGGCGATGAGCCCGTCCGAGAAGCTCCCTGCGTTTTCCCAATCGCCGGTGAGGCGGCCACGCTTGCGCTGGTAGAGGACGTAGCGCTTTCCCCCCATGTCGCTCTTTCCCACCCAGACCGCGGCAATGCCGTCGCGGAACGGCGCTCCGCCGAGAAGCCCCGGGCCGAAGACGCCGCGGCCCGCGCGATCGATGTAGCCGCAGCCGAGCCGATCGCACGCGAAAGCGAGGCCCTCGGAAAAGTCCTCCGCCGACGAGAAGCGCGCCGGAATGACGAGCTTTCCCGCGCGATCGAGGAAGCCGATCCCGCTGCGGGTCCG
>JBJMQD010000130.1:0-9375 GCA_045802855.1 Myxococcales bacterium
TCTCGATCAAGTCGGTGCAGGTGTTCCGGTTACCGACACTATCGATGGACTGCGACATAGCCAAAGCTCCCAAACCCTCCGCTGGTCCTGCCATCACGCAGCAGGATGTCCTGCACCCTACACGACTTGCGTCATAGGACCAAGGTCTTATTGAAGCAACCCGCTTCAGGAAGCGCGGAAACGTACGGCGAGGTGGTCGTGCCGCGTACCGGCTTTTTCGGCTCAAGCCGCGGCGCAGGGCGTCGATAACGTCGACGTGAACAACGTTCGATTCGTGGGAGTAGGGTCCTTCGTCCCGAAGCGAAGGATCAGCAGTGAACGCATGGCGAAGGCCATCCCGGGCTGGCCCGCCGAGCGGATCGTCGAAAAGACGGGAATCGTCGAGCGACGCTTCCTCTGGGACTTCGACGATCGCACCGGCCAGGCGATCCCTCCGCCGGAGAACGACGGCCGCTTCTATCCTGCGAACAACACCGACATGTGCGAGGTCGCCCTCCGCGAGGCGCTGCAGACCTCGGGACTTCAGGCGACCGAGCTCGACGCCATCTTCGTCGTCACCTGCACCCCGGACGAGGTGAACTTCAGCCACGACGCGATGGAAGTGCACCGCCGCCTCGGCTGCCGCGAGGATGCCTACGCGATGGTGATCGACAGCGGCTGCGGCGGCACCCTCTACACCATCGACATGGCGCGCAAGATGATCGCGAGCGGCGCCGTCCGCACCGTGGCCGTGATCGGGTCGGCGTTCACCTCCGCCTTGATGAACCGCGAGGTCTACACCAGCGAGCTCGCGCTCCAGAACGGCAAGTCGGTGAACGCCTTCCTCTCCATGTACGTGTTCGGCGACGGCGCCGGCGCGGTCATCCTGCGCGGCGAGCCGGCGACGGGAAACGAGACCTCCGGCGTTCTCGCCTCGCTCGCCGGCAGCGCCCACGGCGATCTCGTGCATCGCCATGGCGGCGGGAACACGATGCTCGGCTACCAGGGGCGCATCAAGCCCGTCGACAACGCCTTCGTCGTCGACGGCCTACGCGTCGCGCAGACCTATCCCAAGTACATGAACGCCTGCATCGAGGGCGTGCTCAAGGGCCGGGAAGAGCTCAAGCCCGAGGTGAAGCGCTACTACTTCCACCAGCCGAACAAGCGGCTCATGGATCATTACGTCGAGCGCGCGGGCCTGCCCGCCGATCGGGTGGCCTGCCACGTCGACCGCCACGGAAACACCTCGGCCGCCGGAATGCTCATCCTCCTTGCCGAGGACGTGAAGGAAGGCCGCGTCGCCTTCGGACGCGGGGACCTCGTCCTCCTCGCCGCCATCGGCGCGAACATCCACTGGGGCGCCCAGCTCGTCCGCTTGTGAGCCCCGTCATCGAAACCTCCTGGAGAGTGCACCCATGAAACGCCCTTTCGTCATTGCTCTCGCGCTCGCCTGCGCGCCTGCCCTCGCGCAAGCCGCGGAAAGGGTGGTGCAGTTCCGCAGCGCGGAGGATCCCGCCTCGCCTCCCGATGCTGCCTTCTGCGACGCCGCCCCGTTCCACGCCAACGTGCGGCTCGGGGCGAGCCTCTACTCGTACGATGTCCGTCGCGACGACGGCCGCGTGGAACAGGACAAGGGCCGCAAGATCGGCACCGCCACCGCCTGCGCGCAGCTGACGAACTTTCTCTTCCCGACCGGGCTGCAGCAGAACTTCATCGTGCGATTCGATCTGCCTCCTGGGTCGTTCACCGCGCTCGGGACCTGCACCTTCGCTACCAACGACGTCCCGCTGCGCGGATTCGTCCTCGCCGGCTGCTCGTTGCAGATGACGGCGTTCCCGGACGGCGTCCTCGGTGGGGCGATGGCGAGCCTCTCGAGCTTCAATCCGTTCCACCTCGCGGGATTCAACACCGGCTCGTACTGGACCCTGCAGTACTACGACTCGGCTCCGGAAGATCGGCATGGCGATTCCGATCGCGCGATGCAATGGGTGGACGAGGACGAAGCCCGGTGATCGCGGAAGTCGCCGAGGGGGTCGCGCGCACGCCGCGCGGATATATCGGACTCTCCGTTCGCTGCGCGATCGACTTCATCGCGGAGCGCGGTCTCACGTCGGTCGTGCGCGCCGACGCGACGCCCGCGACCCGGCGCGCGATGGACAATCCGCCGTCGCAGCTCGGCTGGCATGACGCCGCGGTGCTCGACGAGCTGGAATCCCTGCTGGAGCGGCATGGCGGGCGGGAAGCGTGCGTGGACCTCGGCCACTATGCCGGAGTCGCGCTGGGCAGCGGGATCGTGCAGCCGGTGCTCGCCTTCGCCATGCAGATCTTCGGCGGCACGCCGACGACGATCTTCCACCACCTCGACCGCTTCTATTCGATCGTCACCCGCGGCCTGCATTACCGATACGAGCCCTCCGCGCAGAAGTCGGGCACCATCATCCTCACCGCGGACGGGCCCGCGCCGCCGCCGGCGCTTTTCGATGTATGCCGGGGAAACCTCCTCTACCTCCTCGAGCTGACGGGGGCGGAGGGTTTCGTCGATCAGCCGGAGAGGAAGAACGCCGACGCCTGCCGCACGATAGTGTCGTTCCCCGTCCGCTGGGATTAGCGCGAAGCCACGGGCAGAGGCGGAAGATCGTCGAAGTACTCGGGGTGCGCTTTCTGCACTTCCGCGAGGAACGCCGGCGCGAACTGCTCCCGCACGTCGAGGCGCTGGGCGCCTCGCAACGTATTCTTGAGCACGTCGTCCTCGGCGTTCTCGAACGCCTGCAGGACCGGATCCGACATGCGCGGGTCGTATCTGATGTGCTGGATGGCCTTCTTGCCGACCGCCACGTCGAAACCCGGGACCCACTTGGCGAAGATCTCCACCGCCTCGTCGCGGTGCTTGCGCGTGTACTGCGACCCTTGCGCAAGGCCCCCGACGACGCCGCGCACGATCTGCGGATTCGTCTCGATCGACTCCGCGTGAGTCGTCGCCACCATCACGTACGAGAGGTGGCCGCCGCCGCGCAGGACGACGTACGACTCCGGCACCTTCTCCAGAACGGTGGTGTTGTACGGCTCCCAGGACACGGTCGCGTCCACCTTTCCGGCCGCCAGCGCGGGGGCGAGCTCGAATGGCGATCGAATGTCGACGATCTCCATGTCCGCGTAGGCGATCTTCTGGCGGGCGAGGACCATCTTGAAGTACTCGTCGGAGGTCTGTCCCTTGGCGAGCCCGATCCGCTTTCCTTTCAAGGACTCGATCTTCCCGCCTTCGATTCCGGACCCGGAGCGTGCGACGATCGCCAGAGGCTCGTCGGCGTTCGTGCGGGTGGCGTCGCTCTGGATGATCCCGATGACGCGGAACGGATCGCCGGCGTGGCGCGCCTTGAGGAAGGTCGTGACGCTCATGTCGCCGGCCTGGACTTCGCGCTTCTGCATCGCGGTCACCATGTCGGTGCCGGTATTGACGATCTTGAGCCGGACGTCGATGCCGTGGTTCTTGAAAAATCCCTTTTCCGCCGCGACGAACATCGGAAGGTGGCCGAAGTTGTTGCCGATGACGAGATCGACGGTGGGCAGCGCGGCCGGCGCAGGCTTCTGCCCGGCTGACCCGCCGCTCTGACAAGCGGCGACGAATCCGAGAACGAAGAGCGACCCGAGCGCCTCGCGAGCAAGAGCGGCCATGGCTTGCCCCTCCCGGCTGCGGGAGTGTCGCTTTGGTCCGGGGTGAAGTGCAAGCCACGCTCGTGCCACAATGCGGCCGCTCCGGGTTCCTGGAGGCGCGATGAAGACGATCGACGTCGGGATCATCGGCACCGGCTGGTGCGGCGGGATCCGCGCCGGAGCGTGCAGGGCGAGTCCGCTCGTCCGCAACCTCCACATCGCGGAGATCGACGAGGCGCGACTCGGTGTCGTGGCGGACCAGACGCGTCCCACGTCGGCCACCACCGATTACCGTAAGCTCCTCGCGATCCCCGATCTGCGCGCCGTGCTGATCTGCGCAACGCCCGAGACTACCCATTACCCGATGGCGAAGGAGAGCCTCGCTCTCGGCAAGCACGTGTTGCTGGAGAAGCCGATCGCCCTCACTCTCGCCGAGGCCGACGAGCTCATCGCGCTGGCGAAATCCAAAGGCGTGTCGTTCACCATCGGGTACTCGCAGCGGTTCAACCCGAAGTACGCGTACGTCAAGCGATCGATCGAGGACGGCACCATCGGCGAACCGGTGAGCGCGCTCGTGAGCCGGCACATCACCCGCGGTCTCGGCAACAAGATCAGCGGCCGCGTCAAGCTCTCGCCCGCGGCGATGGAGGCGACCCACGACATCGACTTCCTGCTCTGGTGTCTCGCTCCCCGGCGGCCCGTGCGGGTCTACGCGCAGGAAGTTCGCAAGATCATGAAGACCACGCACGACGCTGCCGATTGCGTCTTCCTGATCGTCACTCTCGATGACGGTCTCGTTTTCACCGTCGGCGCCGGATGGGTGCTTCCTCCGGCGTATCCGAACTTCTCTTCGACGTGGATCGAGGTGGTAGGAACCGAGGGCGCGATCCTCGTCGACGACACCCATCGCGACGTGGTGCTGAACACGATGCAGAAGGGGATCGTCTTTCCGCTCTCCACGATGCCGGGCGAGAAGGTGGGTCACGTCTACGCGGGGCCGATGGAAGCGGAGACGCACCATTTCCTCGAATGCGTCGCTTCCGGGCGCAAGCCGCTCGTCACCGCCGAGCAGGCTCGTGTCGTGATGCAGGTGTATCAGGCGGCCGATCTTTCCGCGGCGGAAAATCGTCCGATCGAGATTCCGAGCGGAGCCGGCGGTTGAGGCACACGAGGCGAAATCGCATCGGGCTCGGGATCGTCGGCGCCGGGCGAGTGGGCCTCATCCGCGGCGAGATCGCCGCCCGCTTCCCGGAGGTGGACTTCATCGGCATCGCGGAGCCGCGGGCCGATCGGGCGAAGCTCGTGGCCGAAAAAGTGTCCGCCGACTTCGTCACTTCCGACTACCAGGAGCTTTTCGCGCGTCCCGAGATCACCGCCGCGATCATCGCAACCGACGAGCATCTGCATGTCGAGCCGATCCTCGCGGCAGCAGAGCGCGGTCTAGCGTTGCTGATCGAAAAGCCGCTCGCAACGGAGCTGGCCGATTCGGCGCGGGTGTTGCGCGCTTTGCAGTCGCGCAGGATCGACGCGGTCGTCGGGTACACGCAGCGCTTCCGCCAGCGCTGGCTCGCGGCCAAGGAGAAGGTGCGCACCGGAGCGCTGGGCGAAGTGACCATGGCTACCTCGCGCGGCTTCATGAACCGGCTGGTTGCCATCGACAATTACCAGCGGACTTCGAATCCGGAGAGCATCTCGCCGATGGTCATTTCCGGGACGCACGCGCTCGACCTGCTGCTCTGGATTCTAGAAGGAAAGCGACCGGTCGAGGTCTATGCGCGGTCGGTCGACAAAGTCCTCGGTCCTCGCTACGGCGGCATCGACGGCACGGCGGGGCTCGTCACCTTCGACGACGGCAGCCTCCTCCATTTGAGCATCTCCTGGGCGCTGCCCGTCGTCTGGCCGGGCGCCGTGTACTCGCTGGAAGTGGGAATCGTCGGGACGGAGGGCGTCCTCACCGTCGACGACACCCACCGGGACGTGGTGCTCGCGGTGTCGAAGCCGCAGTCCGAAGGATATGCGCCGGACCCGAGCCGGCTGGTCGATTTTCTCGGCAGCTATCCGCCCGGGATCGTCGCGCTGGGCGAATTGCGCGGCCCGATGCGGGAAGAGACGCTCTCCTGGCTCTTGCACCTCGCAACCGGGGCGCCGACGCAGCACGCGACGGCGGCCGAAGCGCACGATCGCCTCATGCTCAGCAAAGCGATCGATCTCTCCGCGCGCAGGCAGAAGCCCGTGAAGGTACCGATCGACGACCACGGAGAACACCCATGAGACGGATTTTCGTCTTATCCCTCGCTTTGCTCCTGTCGCAAACCGCCGCGTGGGCGGAAGAGGGCTGGCCGCGGAAGCGCGCGGTCACGATGATCGTCCCGTTCGCTCCGGGCGGCGCATCCGATTTCGTGGCTCGCATCATCGGGCCGCCGCTGTCGAGCGAGCTCGGGCAAACCGTGGTCGTCGACAACCGCGGCGGCGCCTCCGGAAACATCGGACTGGACGCGGCGGCGCACGCGGCGCCTGACGGCTACACCATCTTCCTCGGGAACGTAGGCACCACCGCGATCAATCCGAGCGTCTTCGCGGGTCAGCTCAAAGTGAACCCGCAGGTCGACTTCGTCGCCGTCTCCCGGGTGGTGGACGTCGCCGACGTGCTGGTCGTCAATGGCGAGGTCCCCGTATCGAACGTCAAGGAGCTCGTGGACTACGCGAAGGCTCGCAAGGGCCAGCTCAATTTCGGATCGCCCGGCGCCGGCAGCCAGAACCGGCTCGAGACGGAGATGTTCATGAAGCTGGCCGGGATCGATCTGTTGCACGTCCCCTACAAAGGCGGCGCAGGTCCCGCGGTTACCGATCTGATCGGCGGCCAGACGCAGGTGATGTTCACCACGCTTCCCTCCGCAATCCAGTTCGTCAAGGCGGGGAGGCTCAAGGCCCTCGGGGTCACTCTCGCTGGTCGCGTCGCCGACCTCCCCGACGTTCCGACGATGTCGGAAGCAGGATATCCGAGCATGGTGACCGCCTCGTGGCAGGGCATCTTCGTGCCGAAGGGAACGCCCGCGGCGATCGTGTCGCGGCTCTACACGGCGGTGCAGAAAGTGATGGCGCTCGAGGACGTGCAAAAGCGGCTCGCCGCGGGAGGGGCCGTGGTGTCGACCAGCAAGTCCCCGGAGGACTTCAGCGCGTATCTCAAAGCCGAGACGGACCGGTGGGGAACGTTGGTGAAGGAGCGACAGATCACCGCAAATTGATCCTCCCAGGGGAGGTCCGATGCGCATCTCGGTGAAGAACCAGAAGGACTGGTTTGCCGGCCTGATCTTCGTCGCCTTCGGGGGTGTCTTCGCCTGGGGCGCGACCGCGTACCGGATGGGAGTGAAGTCGAAGATGGGGCCGGGATATTTCCCGTTCGTCCTCGGGTGCTTCCTCGCCTTCCTCGGGCTGGTCCTGGTGGTCCGGAGCCTCGCCTTCGCCGTCGGAGGTGCCGGGGTCGAGCGCATTCATTTCAAGCCGATTACGCTCGTTCTCGGGGCGATCGCCGCCTTCGCGCTCCTGTTGAACGCCGCGGGGCTCGCCGTGGCGCTGCTCGCGCTCGTCGTCATTTCGAGCCTTGCCGGCGAGGAGTTCGATTGGAAGGAATCGGCCCTGGTAGCGGCGGTCCTGATCGTCTCGAGCTGGGTTCTCTTCGTCCGTGGGCTCGGGTTGCAGTTCCCCATGTGGCCCGCCTTCCTCGGACGCTGAGCGCGCATGGATCTCCTCCACAACCTGGCGCTCGGCTTCGGGACCGCGCTCACGCTCCAGAATGGGCTGTACTGCTTCCTCGGCTGCCTTCTCGGGACGGCAATCGGCGTCCTCCCCGGCATAGGCCCGGTACCGACGATCGCGATGCTCTTGCCGATCACGTATTCGCTCTCGCCTACCACCGCGCTCATCATGCTCGCCGGGATCTATTACGGCGCGCAGTACGGGGGATCGACGACGTCCATCCTCGTCAATCTACCCGGCGAATCGTCGTCGGTAGTCACCTGCCTCGATGGTTATCAGATGGCGCGGCGGGGAAGGGCGGGCGCCGCTTTGACCATCTCGGCGCTCGGGTCCTTCTTCGCCGGTTGCGTGGCGACGGTGGTGATCGCGGCTTTCGCGCCGGCGCTCGCGGAAGTGGCGTTCCAGTTCGGGCCCGCCGAGTACTTCTCGCTGCTCGTCGTCGGGATGCTCGGCGCGGTCATGCTCGCGCACGGCTCGGCGCTGAAGGCGGTGGCGATGATCGTGCTCGGCGTCCTCCTCGGCCTCGTCGGCACCGACGTGAACAGCGGGGTCGAGCGGTTCTCGCTCGGCGTTCCCGAGCTGGCCGACGGCATCAACTTCGTCGTGGTCGCCATGGGGCTCTTCGCCTTCAGCGAGATCATCAAGAACCTCGAGCAGACCGGGGAAGAGCGCGAGGTCTTCACCGAGAACGTCAAGGACATGTGGCTGACCAAGGAAGAAGTGCGCGAGGCCGTCCCGGCGGTGCTGCGCGGAACGATCCTCGGATCGGTCCTCGGCATCCTGCCGGGCGGCGGCGCGGTGGTCGCCTCGTTCGCCGCCTATGCGTTCGAGAAGAAGGTGTCGAAGACGCCGGAACGGTTCGGCAAGGGCGCCATCGCCGGCGTCGCCAGCCCGGAATCGGCGAACAACGCGGCGGCGCAGACTTCCTTCATCCCCATGCTGGTTCTCGGGCTCCCCGCGAACGCGACCATGGCGCTGATGGTGGGAGCGATGATGATCCACAACATCCAGCCCGGCCCGCAGGTGATGACTTCCAACCCGGCGCTCTTCTGGGGGCTCATCTGCTCGATGTGGATCGGGAACGTGATGCTGCTCGTCCTGAACCTCCCGCTCATCGGGATGTGGATCAAGATGTTGAAGCTGCCTTACCGGTTCATGTTCCCGGCCATCCTGCTCTTCTGCGCGATCGGCGTGTACTCGCTGCAGAACAACGTCGTCGACGTCCTCCTCACCATCCCCTTCGGCGTCCTCGGCTACTTCTTCGACAAGCTGGAATGTGAGCCCGCGCCGCTACTGCTGGGCTTCATCCTCGGGCCGATGCTGGAGGAGAACCTCACCCGCGCCATGCTGATCGCGCGCGGATCGGTGAGCATCTTCTACACGCGCCCGCTCTCTTTGGCGCTCCTCGTCGTGGCGGGAGCGCTCCTCTTCCTCATGATCGTGCCCGCGGTGCGGAAGAAGCGGGCGGAGGTGTTCGCGGAGGAGAACTGATGCGCCCACGCAGTGCCGCCCCAAGGCGTCGCGGCACTGCGTGGGTCCGGAGATCGCGATTCGTTACGGGGCGGGCTCCTGGAGCACGATCGTGAACTGGCTCATTCCGCCCTTGACGGCCGCCGTCGCGGTGTCGACGGTGAGGTTGAGCGTCGCCATGACGGTGAAGGCCTGCGGGTCCGTGATATCGCTTCCGACCGGGAAGATGGTGACCGGGACGCTGAGCGTGGTCGATCCCGCGAGCAGCTTGACCACGGTCTGATCGGACACGGCCTGCAGCGCCACGTTCGACATCACGCTCCGACCGGCCACCTGGTTGAAGTGGATTTTGTACGCGACGTTGCCGCCGGCGCCCTTCGAGCTCGTGACGGTCGCGTCACCGGTGAGGATCACGGTGTTCTCCGTGATGTCCGACACCGAGCCGTAGACCGGGACGGTGGCGGCGACGGCGCTGCCGGCGAAGAGAACCGCGGCGGCGAGGGCGACCAGGGAGAGAAG
>JBJMQD010000165.1:0-3954 GCA_045802855.1 Myxococcales bacterium
CGCCTAGGAGGCGCGCCTCCCCAGGGCGGCTCCGACGGCGCCGACGATCTCTTCTTCGCTCGGGAAGCCCATCAGGTGCTTCTCCGCGACGACCTTCCCGTCGACCCAGACCTGGAAGGAGCCGGGCGTTCCCACCGCCAGCTCGCTCTTGACTCCCAGCTCCTTCTCCAGCGCGGCCGCCGCACGGGCGGCCCGGGGCTTGTAGCCTCAGGAGTTGCAGTACGTAATCTTGACCATGGCTCCAGATTAATCGCGATGGCCGGGTCCGGCCACGGCGAATCCCCCTGGTCCGTGCGGCGTCCGACCCCTGGGAGGTAGCATGATCGAGGTCCTTGCAGCAGGCGACCGCTTCCACACCGACATCGGCTGGCTGAACAGCCGTCACACCTTCTCGTTCGGCGAGCACTACGACCCCAATCGGGCCGGCTTCCATGCGCTGCGGGTGATCAACGACGACCGGGTCGCGGCGGGGAAGGGGTTCGGCACCCACGGCCATCGCGACATGGAGATCATCTCGTATGTGCTGGAGGGCGAGCTCTCCCACAAGGACAGCATGGGGACGGGTTCCGTCATCCGGCCCGGCGAGGTGCAACGGATGAGCGCCGGCAAGGGCGTCCTCCACAGCGAGGAGAACCCCTCGCGCGAAAAGCCCGTGCACTTTTTGCAGATCTGGATCATCCCCGAGAAGGCGGGTATCGAGCCTTCCTACGAGCAGAAGGCGTTCCCGGCTTCCGAGCGGCGGGGCAAGCTGCGCCTGGTCGCGTCGCGCGACGGCAGGGAGGGCTCCGTCACCGTTCACCAGGACGCGGCGCTCTACACCGCGCTGCTGGAGAACGGCGAGCGGGTCACGTACGAGCCGCGCCCGGGGCGAAGCACGTGGGTGCACGTCGCCCGGGGCGAGATCGAGCTGAACGGAAAGCGTCTCGCCGAAGGCGACGGCGCCGCGGTGAGCGACGAGAAGCGCCTCGAGCTGGCCGGGAAGAGCAGCGCCGAGGTGCTCGTCTTCGACTTGAAGTGAGCTCTACGCCTCGATGTTGATGCGCTTGAGCGCGGCCTTGAGGTCCGCCTTGGCGAGCGACTTCGCCATCGCGTCCTCGGGCGCGACCAGCTTGTTCTTCACCAGGTCGAAGAGCGCGTCGTTCATGGTCTGCATGCCCGAGCCGCGCGCGGTCTGCATGATCGACGGGATCTGGAAGGTCTTTCCCTCGCGGATGAGGTTCGCGACGGCGCCGTTGATCAGCAGGATCTCCTGCGACGGCACCCGCCCGCCTCCGATCTTCTTGCAGAGCACCTGGGTGACGACGCCCTTGAGCGACTCGCTGAGCATCGTCCGCACCTGCGGCTGACGGTCGGCAGGGAACTGGTCGATGATCCTGTCGACCGTCGAGGGCGCCGTGTTGGTGTGGAGCGTCCCGAAGACGAGGTGACCCGTCTCTGCCGTTTCAAGGGCGATGGCGATCGTCTCCAGGTCGCGCATCTCGCCGACCAGCACGATGTCCGGATCCTCGCGGAGCGCGGCGCGCAGTGCGTGCTTGAAGCTGCCCGTGTGCGTGTGCACCTCGCGCTGGTTGACCAGGCACTTCTTGTTCGGGTGCACGAACTCGATCGGATCCTCGATGGTGATGATGTGGTCCGTGCGGTTCCGGTTGATGTAGTCGATCATCGCGGCGAGCGTCGTCGACTTGCCCGAGCCCGTCGGGCCCGTCACCAGCACGAGGCCCTTGCTGAGGCCGCACAGATCGAGGACGTGCGAGGAGAGCTTCATCTCCTCGGCGGACATGATCTTGTTGGGGATCTGCCGCATCACCGAGCCGATGCCCTTGCGGTCGGCGAAGACGTTCACGCGGAAGCGCGCCACCGGTGTTTCGTAGGCGAAGTCGGTGTCGTGGACCTTCTCGAACTCCTCGCGGTTCTTGGCAGGGGCGATCGACCAGAGCATCGCCTCGAGCCGCGTCGCGCTCAGCTTGCCGAATCCGCGCAGCGTCACGATGTCGCCGTCGAGGCGCAGGCAGGGTTCGAAGTCGCTCGACAGGTGGAGGTCGCTCGCGCGCTCCTTGATCATCAGGTCGAGGAGATCTCGCATCGCCTGCTGCGCGTCCTCCGCGGCCGGCGCGGTCTGGACGATCCGTCCGTCCTCTCCCGTGTGTGCGGGGCTCGGCTGCGGCACCGGCGGCGCCGCGGGTGCGGGTTCCGCTTTTGTCTTGGCGGGCTGCGGAGCGGCTCGAGCAGCGCCCTTCGGCAAAGGCGAGATGCGCGCGGTCGCCGTATCGCCCTTCGACTCGAAGCGCACCTGTACTTCGCCGGAAGGCGACCCATAGCGGAATTCGACCGAAGGACCGGGGAAGGCTCCCTTCATGTCGCCGGGGACCAGCTCTCCGACGGCGCCGATGATCTGCTGCGTCGTCAAAGGCTGCC
Organism: Myxococcales bacterium; assembly: GCA_045802855.1. Lineage (GTDB taxonomy): Bacteria > Myxococcota > Myxococcia > Myxococcales > 40CM-4-68-19 > VBKO01. The sequence goes on from JBJMQD010000165.1 coordinate 2,416, forward strand.
GCAGCACGGGACGCGTGCCAGAACTGGCGTGGAGATTCGCTCCGGTGCCGGTCTCGAGAAGAAGGAAGGAAGCCTGCTCCTTGAAGAGCAGATCGATGTAAGCGTCTAGCCTGGCCATCAGAGGAGAACCACCTCGAGAACGTGCGTTTTGTGGACGAGCGCGACGCGCCCATCCTCGATCAGGGTGAAGAAGCGGGAGGAGCCGTTGAGGTAATCGATGGGGCGGCTCGCCTGCGGCGGAAGCACGTAGCTGAGCAGCCCGCGGAGCCTTCCGCCGCCGCGCAGCCAGACTTCGACCTCGTGCTCGACCGGCAGATTTACCTCGTCTCGATCCCAAGGGGGCTCATCGGTGCGAACCACCGCGATCGAGTCCTTGGCGACCAGCGCGACCTTGTCGCCCTCCCGATCGATTCCGGGCAGGAAACCAGAAGGCGACTCGAGCAGGTCGCGGACGCGTTCCTCGCCGCCGTGGCGGCTCGCCTGCTCGGAAAGAAAAACGGCGACCTTGCGAGCGCTGCCGTCCGCGAACGTGACGTCGATTTCAGCGCGCCGCTTGGGGACGCGAAGCGGATCCATGTGCGAGTTCCAATCGGCCGCTCGAAGCGCGGCTTGAGGCTCGTGAATAGCCTTTCATCCGTGAAGGCCACAATGCTCGCATTGGTGGCGATGTGCGTGGCGCTCCCCGCCCCTGCCGTCCCGCTGCGGTGGCCGGAGGGGACGCTGCGGGGCTTCCCGGTCGTGCGTGACGCGTCCGGCCGGCAGATCGCCAACGGCACGCTCACGCAATGGATCGAGGACGGCAAGCTGCACGTCACCGCCACCTACGAGTTCGAGGATGGAAGGGTGGTCGAAGAGCAGACCGTTCTGCAGCAACACCCCGAGCTCGCGCAGCTGCGCTGGAGCTGGGAGGAGCGCAAGGGGACGGAAGTCCAGCGCAGCTACTCGATCGATTTCACCACTGGCCATGCCGTGGTGCACAAGCGCGGCGAAGACACTCTCGACGATCACCTCGACGACGCGCGCAAGCTCGGGCACGCTTTCACCGGAGTCGGCTTCATGTATGCGGTGAAGAACCTCGTCCCCGATCTTGAAAAAGGCGGAGAAATCGAGCTCACCGCGGTGGCGTTCACCCCAAAGCCGCGAACCGTGACCGTTTCGATCCGCCGCGATCAGGAGGGATCCCTCGCCATGGGAGCGCGGACGCTCGCCGCGGAGCGCTTCGTCATCCATCCGCAGATCCCGCTCGCCTTCATCGCCAAGCTCTTCGTCAAGGCGCCCGACCAGTACCTCTGGTTCTACCGGCCCGCGCCTCCGGCCTTCCTGCGCGCCGACATCCCTCTCGCGGAGCCCTCGGATCCGATCCTGCGGATCGAGCTCATCGGAGGACCGCGACCGCCTCCGCCGCAGAGTCGCAGGCCGAAGGCCCCGAAGCGGGACTGATCACTGCACGTCTTCCCGGGCGAGGCGCAGCACCACCTCGCGCAGGAATCGCACCCCTTCGGGCAGCCAGCGCGTCGGCCGCCGCTCGTCGGCGCCGTG
>JBJMQD010000215.1:0-28804 GCA_045802855.1 Myxococcales bacterium
GCTCGAGGTCGCCGTCATCGCCGACGATCTCACCGGCGCGGCCGATACCGGCATCGGATTCGCGCTCGCCGGCGTCTCGACCTTCGTCGCGCTCTACGATACGAGCCCGCCCTCCTCCGCGCGCATCCTCGCCTTCGACACGGACAGCCGCGCCCTCGCCGCGAAGGCCGCCGCCGAGCGCGCCGCGTCCGCGGCGACCCGCGCACGCGAGAGAGGGGCGCGGACCATCTACAAGAAGATCGACTCGACTCTGCGGGGCAACGTGGGCGCCGAGACGGCGGCGATCTTCCGCGCCGTCGGAGAGCAGGCCGTCGTCGTCGCGTGCCCGGCCTTCCCGGCCATGGGCCGCACTACCAAAGGCGGGCGGGTGCTCGTCTCCGGAGTGCCGCTCGAGGACACCGAGGTCTGGCGCAAGTCGGGCATGACCGGTCCGGCGGATCTCGCCGCCCTGCTCGGGAACGCGGGGCTCCGCACGGCCCTCGTCGACCTCGCCGCTGTGCGCGGAGGCGTCCTGCCGAGCAGCGCGGAGGCGCTCGTATGCGACGCGGAGTCGGACGACGATCTGCGCCGTATCGCGGAAGCGGGCGCGAAGCTGTCCCGCCGGGTCGTCTGGGTGGGCTCCGGCGGACTCGCGCGCCATCTTCCCGCCGCTCTCGGGCTCCGTCCCGACGACTCCGGAAGGCCGAGGTTCGAGCCGCGCAAAGGGAGCATCCTCGTCCTGGTCGGAAGCCGCTCGGAGGTTTCGCGCGAACAGGCGCGGCAGCTTTGCAGGGAGCCCGGAATCGACTGCTTCGACGTCGACCCCGAGGCGCTTCTCGCCCGACCCCCGGCGGGCTCGCGCGCCGGAGCGGACCTGCACCGCGCGCTCGAGGCGGGGCGCGACGCGGTCCTCCTCACCACCCTCGGCCAGGACGTCGACCCGAGCCACGCACCGGCGATTGCCGCCGCGCTCGGGCGCCTCGTGCCGCCGCTCTTCGAGACGCTGGGCGGACTCGTCGCTACCGGCGGAGACATCGCCCGCGCCGTCCTTTCCGCCCTCGGCGCGAGCGGCGTCCACCTCGTGGGCGAGGTGGAACCGGGCATTCCCCTCGGTCTCGCCGACACGCCCTGCCTGCTCCCGCTGGTCACCAAAGCAGGAGCGTTCGGGAACCCTTCGACGTTGCAGCGCTGCCGCGCGGCGCTCAAATCCAGGAGCAACTGACATGAGCGGCCCCATCATCGGAATCACCATGGGAGACGCAGCGGGCATCGGTCCGGAGGTCGTCGCCAAGGCGCTCGACAGGCCCGAGGTCTACGGGTTCTGCCGCCCTGTCGTCATCGGCGATGCGAAGCGGATGGAGAAGGCGGCGCGGATCGCGAAGGTCAAAGCCTCGGTGAAAACCGTGCGCGAGCCGTCCGAGGCCGCCTTCCGGCACGGGACGATCGACACCATCGATCTGGCCGTCATTCCCGACGACCTCGCCTTCGGTAAGCTGTCCGCCGTCGCGGGCGACGGGGCCTACAAGTTCATCGAGCGCGCGGTGGAACTGGCGCAGTCGAGGAAGATCCACGCCATCTGCACGGCCCCGCTCAACAAGGAGGCGTTGCACGCGGGCGGTCACCGCTTCCCGGGCCATACCGAGCTACTCGCGGCCCTGTCCGGAACGAAGGAAGTGTCCCTGATGCTCGCCACCGCCAAGATGCGGGTCATCCACGTGACGACGCACATCGGACTCCTCGACGCCATCGCGAAGATAGAGCCGGGACTGGTAGAGCGGACCATCCGCCGCGGGTACGATGCCCTGGTGCGCGGGGGCGTCGCGAAGCCGCGCATCGGTCTGTGCGGAATCAACCCGCATGCGGGCGAGCACGGGCTCTTCGGGCGGGGAGAGGAAGAAGAGAAGCTCGAGCCTGCCGTCGCCGCCGTCCGCAAGGACGGCATCGACGTCGAGGGACCGCTTCCCGCGGATACGCTCTTCTTCCGCGCCGGCCGCGGCGACTTCGACCTGGTAGTGGCGAACTATCACGACCAAGGGCACGGGCCCGTGAAGGTGCTCGGGATCGAAGCCGGCGTGAACATCACGGTCGGCCTGCCCTTCGTCCGCACCTCGGTCGATCACGGCACGGCGTTCGACATCGCGGGGACGGGCAAGGCGGACGAGCGCAGCATGATCGAGGCGCTACGCCAGGCGGTCGCTCTCGCCCCCAGGGAGACGAGAGCGACCGGTTGAAACTCAGGGTCGGCGTCAGAAGGGGAAGTGGATGTCGATGCGCAAGCCGCGATCGAGATCGTGGCCACGATCGGCGTACCAGGCGTCGAACCGTCGCCGCTCCCACCGGTTGTGCCGGTGCGAGTAGAACTCGGCGCGGCGCTCTTCCAGCATCCGGCGCTCGCGGGCGCGCTCCGCCTCCCAGCGCTCGTGCTCGTAGCGGGCGCGGTCCGCCTCCCGGCGCTCGTGCTCGTGGCGGGCGCGGTCCACGCCGTCGTGGCGGTAGTACTGGACCGGCGTCGCCCGGGGGACGGGCATGGCGCGGGCCGGTGCGACCGGGGCGGGAGCGTGGCCGCGGAAGTCGTGGTGCTCGTCGGCGCGGGCCGGGGAAGCGGCAAGGGAAACGATTCCGAGTGCGGCGGCTGCGATGGCGGGGATGAGCTTCTTCATTTTTTTCTCCTCGTTGTCCTTCCAACGATGAGATGTCTCCGCCGGCCCGGAAATTGAGGCCTAAACAAGCCTTAACAGAAGGCAGGCGCCGCTCTCCTACCCGTGAACACCGCGCCCGCTCACCGGAAGGCGGCGGCGTGGCGTCGCGCCCACGCGTCGAAAGTGCCCGCTTTGCGTCCGGTGACCTTCTCCACCGTGTCGGTGACGCCGTCGGCCTTGCCCGCCTTCATCGCCGCGAGCAGGTCCAGGAGCGCGTCGACGTACGGGGCCGGAATGCCGCTCTTCAGCATGCCGTCCTTCGCCGCCTCCGGCGGCACGTCGACGAACTTCACCGGCTTCCCGATGGCGGAGGAGAGCTTCGCCGCGTACTGCGCCGCATTCATCGACTCCGGGCCGGTGAGCGGGTAGGCCTTTCCTTCGTAGCCTGAGCCCGTCAACGCCGCGACCGCCACCGCGCCGATGTCGGCGGGATCGATCGCGGCCCAGCGCCCTTCGCCCGTAGGCTGGTAGAACGCTCCCTGCGTCTTGATCGTCTCTGCCCACATGAGCGCGTTGCTCATGAAGTTGCCCGGCCGCACCATCGTCCAGGCGAGGCCGGAACCCATCAGATGCTTCTCCGAACGCGCGTGCCATTTCGAGAAGGTCATCGCCGGAGCATCGGCGCCGATGACGGACAGCTTCACCACATGGCGGACGCCCGCCTTCTTCGCCGCGTCGACGGCGTTGATCTCGAGGTCCATTCCATTCACGCCAGCGGACACGAGGTAGAGCTTCTCGATCCCCTTCAACGCGCTCGCGACCGACTCCTTGGAGTCCATGTCGCCCTCCACGATCTCCGCCTTCCCTTCGAACTCGCGCGCCTTCTGCGGGCTTCTCACCAGGAGCCGCGGTCTCTGGCCCTTGGCGATCAGCTGGCGCGCCACTTCTCCACCGGTGGTACCTGTCGCTCCGAGGACGAGGATCATTCCCGACGCTCCTTTCGAAAGCGTGCGAGACCTAATCGCAGACGACCCGCGGCGCAAGAGGCCGCCCCGCTCAGCGGCCTCGCTCCTCGAGAGCGCGAGCGCGGATCGCCGCCAGCGTCGTGGAGGGGGTGATCGCGTCCTCGGGGATCCGGATCTCGATCAGCGCCGGCCCGCCCGCGGCGAGCGCGCGGTCGAACGCGGGAGCGAATTCCGCGGTGGCCTGCACCAGCTCTCCGTGCGCGCCGAAGGCGCGGGCGTAGGCCGCGAAGTCCGGGTTGACGAGAGCCGTGCCATGCACGCGGCCCGGGTAGTGGCGCTCCTGGTGCATGCGGATGGTGCCGTACTGGCTGTTGTTGACGACGATCACCACGATGGCGAGCCGGTGCCGCACGGCGGTCGCGAGCTCCTGGCCGGTCATGAGGAAGCAGCCGTCCCCAGCGAACGCGATCACGATGCGGTCGGGATGGAGCGACTTCGCCGCGATGGCCGCCGGCACGCCGTACCCCATCGCGCCGCTGGTGGGGCCGAGCTGGGTCTTGAATCGGCGATATTGATGGAACCGGTGCACCCAGGAGGTGTAGTTGCCGGCGCCGTTGGCGACGATGGCGTCGGGCGGGAGCCGATCCCGTAAGGACCGCACGATCTCGGCGAGCTGCACCGGACCGGGAATCGGCACCGGAGTGGTCCAGGCGAGGTACTCCGCCCGGGCGGCGGCGCTCTCCGAAGCCCAGACCGGAGACGTCTCGGGCTGCAGCCGGGCGAGCGCGGCGGCAAGCTCCACCATCCCGGAATTGACGGGCAGCTCCGCCGCGTAGACCCGGCCGAGCTCCTCCGCGCCGCAGTGTGCGTGGACGAGCCTCTGCCGCGGCACCGGAACCTCGAACAGCGAATACCCGCTGGTGGTGATCTCACCGAGACGGGCGCCGAAGACGAGGGCGACGTCGGCGTCGCGGATCCGCTGCGCGAGCTTCGGGTTGATACCGATCCCGACGTCCCCGGCGTAGAGCGGATGGCCGTTGTCGAAGGTATCCTGGAAGCGGAAGGCGCAGGTCACCGGCAGCTGCCACGCTTCGGCGAAGCGGCGCAGATCGTCGCAGGCCTGGGCGGTCCATCCGCTGCCGCCCACGAGGACGATGGGGCGGCGCGCGCCGGCGAGGATGGCCCGGAGCCGCGCCATCTGCTCTTGCGACGGCGACGCCGCGATCCGCTGCGCCGGGGGGACGGTCTTCGCGACCGCCTGCTCCTCGAGCATGTCCTCGGGAAGCGCGAGCACCACGGGCCCCGGCCGCCCCGACATCGCCGTGTGGAAGGCGTGGCTCACATATTCCGGGATGCGCCGCGCATCGTCGATCTGCGCCACCCACTTGGAGAACTCTCCGAACATCCGCCGGAAATCGATCTCCTGGAACGCCTCGCGATCGAGGAAATCGCGACGGGCTTGACCGATGAGGAGGACGACCGGCGTCGAATCCTGGAACGCCGTGTGGATGCCTACCGACGCATGCGTCGCTCCGGGCCCCCTGGTGACGAGCGCAATCCCCGGGCGGCCCGTCAGCTTGCCGTACGCGTCCGCCATGTTGGCCGCGCCGGCTTCGTGGCGACAGACGATGAGGCGGACCTTCTCGCGCTCGTCGTAGAGGCCGTCGAGGAGCGCGAGGTGGCTCTCGCCGGGGACGCAGAAGACGTGGTCGGCACCCTGGACGACGAGGCTCCGCGCCAGGATCTCTCCGCCCGTTCCCGAGACGGTGGACATCCCGTTGTTGTACCGGATTCGCCCGTCGTTCAGGGACTGCGACCGGCGAGGACGACGCCGTTCGGCGCGATGCCGACGGTGAGTTTCTGCGGCTCGGGGTCCGGTTTGGAAAAGAGGTACACGAGCCCCGCGCCGACCGAGAGCGCCGCGCCGGCGCCGAGCACGTACGTCATCGCCGGTGGATTCTCCTCGAATCGCCGCCCGAAGCGGCCTCGCGGTCCGTGTACCGGGTACGTGTCCACCGCCATCGCCGCGGCAGCGGTTCCGAGGACGGTGCCGATGGCGAGGAGGCCGATGCCGAGCGAGCGTCGCTTCTGGATCTGGTACTCCCTTGCCTGCGTTGCCGCCGCGTCGTCGAGGGCCGCTACGGCGGGCGCGGTCCCACCCTTCGCGGCCCGGATGAGCGCGCACGACTGCGCGTCGCCCGCCGCGCAGCCCGCGCCCCACAGCTCTTCGGCTCGAGCCTTGGCGGCAGCGCTCGCGGAGGGGTCGATGAGGCACGCCAGACGGCGGCAGCTCGCGCCGTCACCCGCCACGCAGGCACGGTCGCGCAGATCGGCCGCCGCGGCCAGATCGACCTTCCCGGTCTCCCCTTCCTCGTACACCCGGGCGAGGCGCGCGCACGATTGCGCGTCCTTCGCATCGCAACCGCGCTGCAGCGCGAGGATCGCCCGGTCGACGTCGCGGGTCGGGTCCACGAGGAAGCGGTTGCCCGCGTCGGTGCACGCGGGCGTAGATCCCGCCGTGCAGCCGCGATCGAGGTAGACCACAGCGACGCGCGGCTCGCCGGCCTCGTCTGCGAGACGGGCTAGATCGGCGCACTTCGCGGCGTCCTTCGCCTCGCAGGCGAGCGCGAGCGACGCCTTCTCCCGCAACGCGGGGAATTTGGCCGGCGGCAGGGTCTCGGTCGCGGCGGCGGCTCCGTAGGAGCGCGCGTAGCGCTCGAGCAGGTCGAGCTTCACCCACTCCGAGAGCCACTTCGCCGGGAGGAGCTTGCGGAGCCGCGCCGAATCGGCCGCTTGCTGCGACTCGTAGGCCTTTCTCTTCGCGGCGTACCCGTCCCACGCCTGCGCGCGGTCCACGGCGAGCTCGCGGAAGGGATTTTCTCCCGCCGCGCGGGCGACGTCGTTCCACGCGCGCACCGCGTCCTCGGGGTGATCCGCTCCGGCGGCATCCGTACTTCGCGCCTTGTCGTAAAGGGCCTGGACGTCGGCATCGACGTCGTAGTCGATGACCAGTCCTTCCGGCGCCGGGCCGAGCGCGGGCGGCAACTCTGGTTTCGCCGGCGCGCCGATGGCAAAGGCGGCGGGCTCCGCGGTTCGCGCCTTTCCGGCGGCGGAGGCGGGAACGCTGAGCGGCCGGAACAGATCGGCAGCCGCCGCGCTTGCCGCCGCCGCGAGGTCCGCGCTGGCGGCGGCGTTCGCGCTCGACGTCGTGACCACCTCTCCGTCGTGCGTCTCGCGTAGCTCCAGTGAGACGACCAGCGCGTCGGCGTTCCGGCCAACTTGCCCGGAGACGACGAGGTCGGCGATGAGGCTGCGCCCGGCGCGCACCGCGCACTCGCCGGCGCAGCCCGCGGGAAGGTCGGGAAGGAGCGCGGAGATCTCGGTGCCGCTGACGAGGGCGGCGCGCGGCAAGGACTCCTTCGCGGCCCTGCGCACGGTGTCCGCTAGCGGCGCGACTCCAGGAACCGTCGAACGGAATTCGAAGACCGCAATGACCGCGGTGGGCTTGTGCGGCGGTGGATTCGCGAGCGAAGAGGATGCGATCGCGAAGGTGAGGAGCACGGCAACGGCGTTCGGAAGCGATCTCATCGAACTCTCCAGCCAGGTGGGTTGGCGGCCTCTTGGCGGGCCGTCCTCCGAGTGTGACGAGGGTACGCCCGGTGCGGTTCCCTGTGGCAGTGGGCTAATGGCTGATGGACGGAGGAGCGGGCTACGCCTGCGACGGGCGGAGGCCGCAGGCCGGAGCATACGATCGCCTTGAGAGCAACCAACCAGGCCCTTGGACCTTTGATCTGGTCCCGCCCGACCTCACATTCGCCGGGTACGGGCACGACCAGCCGAAGGGGGCAGCATGGGACGGACGTGGATGGTGGCGGCGATCCTGGCGATCTGCGGGTGCACTTCCGTGCGCATGGTCGAGCGCGACGGATGCTGGCTGAAGCAGACAGAGAAGTGGCCGAGCCGGGTGAGCGAGGAGCTGGCCTTCTGCAAGAAGCCAGCGCCGGCGCCGGCGCAGGATTCCCTCGCGCGACTCGTGCAGGAGTGCGTGGCGCAGGCGGACTACCGCTGGGAGAATCGGGCCATCGACGCGTGGAACCGCGATCAGCCGATTCCGCCTCGCGACTCGGACGAGAAGATCGCCGCCACCTGCATGAGCGACGCGGCGGCGGCGCTCGGCCCCGAGGCGGAGCGGGCGGCGCTCAAGGCGCGGCTCGCCGAGATCGACAGGGACCGCGAGGCGCTGCGCAACGTGACGGAGAACGATCGCGCGTTCTTCCAGAAGAGCAACGACAAGATGACCGAGGCGCTCGGGGAGGCGGCGAAGAAGCCGGCCCCGGCCGCGACGGCGACGGCGACCAGCACGGGCACCGCCACGACCGAGAGCGACGTCCGCAGCGCGCACGAGGCGGCGCAGGCGACGCCGCCCACCACGGTGGTGGGATTCAACGCGCCGGCTCCGGCGACTCCGGTGATCGTCGCTCCTGCCCTGACGCCGGCGGCGGCGCCCGCGAAGCCCGCCTCTCCCTGTGCCGCGCAGCGCAGGACGGCCGACAAGGCGACCGCGGGAACGAAGCCTGCCGACCCGGCGCCGAACTGCGAGAAGGCCGTGGCGAACGCACCCGCGCCGCCGCGCGCGGGCTAGAAGAGCGCGGCGACGGCGTTGAGGAGCCGGTCTAGATCGATCGGCTTCTTCATGATCAAGACGCCGCTTGGCGCTCGCGACGGATCGGAGGTCGAGACCAGTACCGGCGTACCCGCGAAGCGCGCGTCCGCCTGCATCGCCGCGTAGAACTCGACCCCGCTCATGACGGGCATGATGATGTCGAGGATGATCCCGACCGGCCTCGGCAGCGTCGGGAGCGCGTCGAGCGCCTCCCTGCCGTTGCGCGCGACGGCCACTTCGTAGCCCTCGTCCTCGAGAGCATCGCGGAGCGAGTCGCGGATGTCGGGCTCGTCGTCGACCACGAGCACGGTCTTTCTCTGCATTCCCGTTTCGGCTTCGCCGCTCACCCTCGCGGCAGACGCACCGTGAAGCACGTCCCTTCGTCGTGTGTCGAACGGACATCGATCGAGCCGGAATGGGCGAAGACGATCTTCTGGCTGATGTACAAGCCGAGTCCGAGCCCGCTCGACTGGTCCTCCTTGCGATCCTTTTCGCTGCGGAACGGCTCGAAGATGACGGGCAATATCGCCGGCGCGATGGTCCCCGCGTTCTTCACCTCGAGCACCACGTCCTCCTCGGAATGCCCGTCGACGATCACCTGCACCGGAGCCGTCCGCGCGCCGTGCGCGAGGGCGTTGCCGATCAGGTTCGAGACGAGCTGCATCAGCCGGTCCCCGTCCCACGACCCGACCGGGTTCCCGCGCGCTCGGAGGTCGACGCCGTCGGCGGCCTCGTCGAGCTCGTCGACCGCCATCCGGCACACTTCCGCCAGATCGTTCTCCGAGCGAGTCAGGGGGAGCCCCTGGCCGAGCCGGATCCGGGTGAAGTCGAGGAGCTGGTCGATCATCCGCGCCATCCTCCCGGCACTGGAAAGGATCCGCGCCGCGGGCCGGGACACCTTGTCCGTCTCGGCCCGGCGGGCGAGCAGGCTCGCCGCGGTGGTGATGGCGGAGAGCGGATTGCGCAGATCGTGGCCGAGGATGCCCACGAACATCTCGCTGAAGCGGACGGTGCGGAGCAGCTCCTCGTTCTGCCGCTCCAGTTCCACCTCGAGCCGCTTGCGATCGGTGACGTCGCGGATGAAGCAGCGGGTGCGGACGAACTCGCCGTCCCGGAACAGCGCGTTCGAGTTGATGCGCACGTCCTTCACCGAGCCGTCCTTGCAACGCAAACGAGCATCGCGAAGCTGCACCGTCTCGTTGCGCAGAAGCCGCGCGAGGATGTCGGCGATGACGTCCTTGTCGACGTGGAATTCCGCGACGTCGTGGCCTACGTACTCGTCCGGGGCATACCCGAGCATCTCGAGCTGGGCCCGGTTCGCCCACTGGACCTTCCCGTCCGCGCCGACCCAGTGCATGCCCTCGGCGGCGTTTTCGAGGAAATCGACCAGATCTTCCTGGCTCGCCCGCAGCGCCTCCTCCGCCCGCCTGCGGTCGTCGAGCGCGACCCGGAGCCCGTGTTCCAGCTCCTTGCGCAGCTCGATCTCGTGCTCCAGTGCGCGGGCGCGCTGCTGTAACCGGCTCACCTCCGCGAGGCGGGCATCGATGTCGCCGTCGCGTAGGTACGACTCCGCGGGTACGGCGCGCGAATGCAGTGCGCAAAGCTTGTCGAAGTCCTCTCCACACTCCTCCTTGCCGAAGTTCCCCATCACGTACGCGCAGAGGAGGTTGAACGAGTGGGTCTGGTGGAGGTCGTTCCAGAACTCCTCCAACCGGATCGCCTCTTGTGACTCGCCGTCCCTCCAGAGCAGGTCGACCATCTCGCCGTAGGCGCGGACCGGGGTGGCGCCGGGTGTCGCTACGCTCGAGAGGAGCCCGCCGATCTCGGCCTGGAACCGCTGCCAGTCCGGCTTCCCGTCGATGAGGAAGGTCGCGAGCGTCTTCCGGGCGTCGCGCAGGACGAGCCTCCGCGACGAGACCGCGGCGTCGACGTCAATCCCGCGGGCGCGCAGCGTTCCCAGGAAATCCTCGCAATGCTGCTCCGTCGCGATGATCACGACGGGTTGTCCCTGCGCGAGCCCCGGCTCGAGAAAGTCCGCTACCGTTCCGGTAAGGAAATCGTCCTCGTCGTAGAACTGGACGGCGTGATCGTGGGGCGCACGCGCGCGGCTGGAGCCAGGGGGTCGTGCAGCGGGCGCGGCCGTCGATGACATTTGTGGTCTTTACGCCCGACTTCGCGGTTTTGCCAAGAGAACCGAGCCTTTGGGGACGCCCGGATGTCCGCATTCCAATCGTGCGGCTGCGGATCATGTCCGGCGGTGCACACGACGGCGCCGTACCCGGGCAGACCTCCCGTCATCCGGCGAACGTGACGCGGGTTACGCCGGGTGCGAGGATGCAGGAGCGGCCCCCCGATCGGACCGCGCACGACCAACGCTCCAGGAACCGGAGGACCCGAGATGGTGCGAAAGGCAGCTGCCCGAGCCCTGTTCCTTCTCTCCGCCTCGCTCGTCGCAGCAGGAGCGAGCGCCCAACAGCAGCAGACCCCTCCGCCCGGCAACGCTCCGCCAATGCAAAGCCCCTACCTGACTCCCATCGGTCCGTCGGTCACTCTCGATGTGGCAAAGAAGGCCGTCGCCGCAGCCGCGGCCGAGGCGAAGAAGAACGGCTGGCTGATGGCGTTCGCGGTGGTCGATCCGGCCGGGACGCTCGTCTATTACGAGAAGACCGACAACACCCAGCTCGGCAGCGCCAACGTCGCGGTAGACAAGGCGCGCTCCGCGGCCCTGTACAAGCGGCCCACCAAGGCGCTGCAGGACGCGCTCGCGGGCGGCGGCGCCGGACTGCGCATCCTCGCGCTCCAGGGTGCGGTGCCGGTCGAGGGCGGTTTGCCCCTCGTGCAGGACGGCAAGCTCATCGGCGCCATCGGCGCCTCCGGCGATACCTCGGAGCACGACGGCCAGTGCGCCCAGGCCGGGGTGCAGACCCTGACAGCCGGAACCGCCGCCGCCCACCGCTGAACGTCAGCGCGCGGCGAGCGGGGCGAGCAGCACCACCGAATGCCCGACCGCGGCCCCTCGACCGGGGTTGCGTACGAGTGGCGCTGGTCGCCGCGGAACGAGACGACGTCGCCGGGCCCGAGGACCCATTCCTCCCCGGCGACGTACAGCGCGATCTGGCCCGAATCGCAGGTGAGGTACTCGCGCGTGCCCGGGGTGTGGGGGATCCCGGTGAGGCGCGCCAGCGCAGAGAGCTCCATCCGCGAGATCCTTTGAGGCGCTTGCCAAGTCGCCGCGGGACGCGTTACGTGGAGACCTTCACAGAGGGGCGGCCATGCGAATCCGCGTCGCCTTGTTGGTGGTGTCCGCTCTCGTCCTGGCCTCGTGCGGGCCGGAGACCGGGAGCAACGTGAACGCGAACCCGAACGTTGGACCTGCGCTGAATCCGGGCATGCACATGCTTTCCGTGGGCATCTCCGGGCCGGGACGCGTCATGTCCCTGCCTCCCGCCATCGACTGCCCGGGCGCCTGCAGCGCGGCCTTCCCGGAGGGTACTTCCGTGACGCTCGCGGCCGCCGCGATGGACATCGGCCTGTTCGTGAACTGGTCCGGCGACTGCACGGGCGCGATGGGCTGCTTCGTCTCCATGGATCGCGAGGCGCAGGTCATGGCGATGTTCGACATGGGCATGCCGATGCCGATGGGCGGACTCACCCGTCCCTGAAACCTCACGGACGACGCTCGTAGCCCTGGCTCGCGCGCAAGAGCGCCCGCGTGTAGGCGTCCCGCGGCGCTCCGGTCTCGAGGTCTTGCGCGGTCATCTCCTCCACGGCGGCCCCCGCGTTCATGACGAGCAGCCGGCCGCAGAGATGGGCGACCACGGAGAGGTTGTGGCTCACGAGGATGGTCGTGAGCGCCCTTTGCTGCCGCACCCGCAAGAGCAGGTTCAGGATCTCCGCCTGCACGGAGACGTCGAGCGCGGAGGTGGGCTCGTCGAGGAGCAGGATCTTCGGCTCGACGATGAGGGCACGGGCGATCGAGACCCGCTGGCGCTGTCCTCCGGAAAGCTGGTGCGGATACCGGAACCGGAACGACGGCCCCAGACCGACCTCGTCGAGCGACCGGGCGATGCGGCGATCGGCGTCGCCGAGGCGCTGGATCGCGACCGGCTCCCCCAGGATGCGATCGACGGTGTGGCGGGGATGGAGCGACCCGAACGGATCCTGGAACACCATCTGCACCAGCCGACGGAAGCCGGGCGAGCGGCTCCGATCGCGAGCCTCGCCAGCGAGTCGGATGGAACCTTCGAAGTCCCGGACGAGGCCTGCGATCGCGCGCAGCACGGTGGACTTCCCGCTGCCCGATTCGCCGACCAGCCCGAACGTCTCGCGCTCCCGCACGGCGAAGGAGATCCCGCGCACCGCCTCGACGGCGCCGAATCGCACGCGCAAGTCGCGGACTTCGATCATGGCAAGAGCCACGCCGGATCGCGCTCGAGCACCGGAAGCGGCTCGCCCGCGCGTCCGAGGCCCGGAAGCGCGGAGAGGAGGCCTCGCGTGTACGGATGGGCCGCTTTGTCCAGGTCAGAAGCCGCGAGCGTCTCGACGATGCGGCCGCCGTACATCACGAGGACGCGGTCGCAGAAGGAGCCGACCAGCTTCAGGTCGTGGCTGATGAAGAGGAGTCCCATTCCCCGCCGGGTCACGAGGTCGTCGAGGATTCCGAGGACCTGCAACTGCACGGTTGCGTCGAGCGACGAGGTGGGCTCGTCCGCGATCAGCAGATCGGGCTCCGGAACGAGCATCATGGCGATCATGGCCCGCTGCCCCATCCCGCCGGAAAGCTCGTGCGGGTAGGCGTCGTGGACGCGCTCCGGGTCGCGGATCTGGACCGCACGGAGCATCTCCAGCGCGCGCTCGCGGGCGGCGGCACGGGAGGCGCGGTGGTGGGCGCGGTATGCCTCCGCGATCTGCGTCCCGATGGTGAGGACGGGGTTCAAGGAGAAGCGCGGGTCCTGCAGCACCATCGAGATGCGCCGGCCGCGGATGCCGCGGATGGTCCGCTCGGGGGCCCGGAGCAGATCGACATCGCCAAACGCCAGCCGTGCCGCGGTCACCCTTCCCGGGGGCGGGACGAGGCGCAGGAGCGCCCGGCCGGTCATCGACTTGCCGGATCCGGATTCGCCAACGAGTCCGACCTTCTCGCGGCCGATGGCGAAGCTCACGCCGCGCACCGCCTCGACGACGCGGGTGCGCGTCGGAAAGCTCACCCGCAAGTCCTCGACGGTGAGAAGGTTCATGTCTGCTTCGGATCGAGCACATCGCGAAGCCCGTCGCCGAGCAGATTGAATCCCAGGCTCACGACGAAGATGGCGATCCCGGGCATGGCCGCGACCCACCACTGATCCAGGACGAACTTGCGGCCGGTGGAGATCATCGCGCCCCATTCCGGGAGCGGCGGCTGCGCGCCCAGCCCGAGGAACCCGAGCCCCGCCGCGGTCAGGATGATTCCTGCCATATCGAGCGTGACGCGGACGACGAGCGAAGAGGTGCAGAGCGGGACCACGTGGCTCCAGATGATCCGCGGCGTCCCGGCGCCCGCGAGCCGCGCGGCGGCGATGAACTCGCTGTTCCGGATGGTCAGCGTCTCGGCGCGGGCGATGCGCGCGTAGGGAGGCCAGGCGGTGCAGGCAATGGCGACGATGGCGTTGACGAGACCCGGCCCGATTGCCGACACGAACGCGAGCGCGAGGATGAGCCGGGGGAAGGCGAGGAACACGTCGGTCACCCGCATCAGCGCCGTGTCGAGGAATCCGCCCACGAATCCGGCGACCGTTCCGACCGCGAGGCCCACCGGCGCGACCAGCACGATGACGAGGGCCACGATGGCGAGCGTCGTGCGCGCTCCGTAGAGGATGCGGCTGAGGATGTCGCGGCCCAGCTCGTCCGTCCCGAGCGGATTGCCGGCGCTCGGCGACAGGAGCCTGCGCGAGAGGTCCTGCTCGAGCGGGGAACGGGCCGACAGGATCGGCGCGAGCACCGCGATGGCTACGAGGAGCAGCACGATTCCCAGTCCCACCAGCGCGAGCGGGTTCTCGCGGAAGGAGAGCCAGCGCAGATAGGCCTGCCCGAGCCGGGCCTGCGTCCGCGACTGCGGAGCTTCCGCGAGGAGCCATTCGCGTCTCATCGCACCCTCGGGTCGATGACCCGGTAGGCGAGATCGGATAACAAATTCAGACCGATGAAGACGCAGCCGACCACGAGGGTTCCGCCGAGCACGGCATTCATGTCGGCGCTGAGCAGGGAATTGGTGATGTACATGCCGAGGCCCGGCCAGGCGAAGACGGTCTCGGTCAGTACGGATCCTTCGAGGAGGCTCGCATAGGAGAGCGCGATCACGGTGACGAGCGGCACGAGAGCGTTGCGAAGCGCGTGGCGGACGATCACCGCCGTCTCCGAGAGCCCCTTCGCCCGCGCCGTCACCACGTACTCCTGCGAAAGCTCGGCGAGGAGGAAGCTGCGGGTCATGCGGCTGATGTACGCGAGGGAGAGCCAGCCGAGCACGGCGGCGGGAAGGACGATGTGGCCGAACGCGTTCTTGAACACCTCCCACTCGCCCCGGACCGCGCTGTCGAGGAGGAGAGCGCCGCTCAGCGGCGCGACGAGATCCTCGTACGCCACGTCGAGGCGTCCGGGGCCCTGCACCCAGCCGAGCCGGGCGTAGAAGAGCAACAGGCCCATCAGGCCCAGCCAGAAGATCGGCACCGAGTAACCGGTCAGCGCGACCACCCGGGCCACGCGATCCACCCAGCGTCCGCGCCGGGCGGCGGCGACAACCCCGATGGGCACCCCGAACGCGACGCCGAAGAGGGTACCGAGGGTCGCCAGTTCCAGCGTCGCCGGGAACACGCGACGGATGTCCGAGAGCACCGGGTTCGCCGTGAGCACCGAACGGCCGAGGTCACCGTGAAACACTTTGACGGCGTAGTTCCAGAACTGCACGTGCAGGGGCAGGTTCAATCCCAGCTCGATCCGGACCTTCTCGTACACGTCGGCGGAAGCGCGCTCTCCCACCGCGGCGAGAACCGGATCGATGGGCAGCACCCGGCCGATGAGGAAGGTGACGAGTAACAGGCCCAGGAACGTGGCGGCGGTCTGGGCCACGATTCCGAGCGCCGAGAACGCGTGTACGGCCGCCTGCGCCGATAGACCAGGCCGCTCGTCGGGTCCCCCGGGGGCCCTCGTCACTTCTTCGAGATCGCGTAGTAGAAGTTGGTGCCGAAGTTCGGTCCGATGATGAAGCCGTCGACGTTCTTGCGGCGCGCAGCGACTTCGATCTCCTGGAAGAGGATCACGAAAGGTGCCACTTTCAAGTGGTCGCGCTGGAGCTGCTCGTAGACCGCGGCGCGCTTCTTCGTGTCGCGCTCCAGCACCGCATCGCCCGCACGCCGGGTGAACTCCGGAATGTCCCAGGTGTTGCGCCAGGCCACCGTCTTGCTCTTCGCGTCGTCGCGGTTGTCGTAGTTCATCGCGAATGCTTCCGCGTTGGTGTGTGGGTCCTGGTAGTCCGGTCCCCAGCGATAGATCACCGCTTCATGGTTGCGCGCGCGGTACTTGGTGAGGAGTTGCTTTCCGTCGCTCGCGACGAGGCTCGCCTTCACTCCGGCGAGCGCCCATGTCGCCTGCAGCGCCTGCGCCACGTCGGTGAACGGAGATGCGCTCTCCACGTCCAGGGTGAGGCTGAAGCCGTTCGGGTATCCCGCCTTGGCGAGGAGCGCCTTCGCCTTGTTCACGTCCAGCTTGTACGGCGTGTCGCCGATCGCCCCGAGAAAGCCGCGGGGCAGGAACGTCTCGTGCTTCACGAACCTGCCGGAGAGGATGTTCTTCTCGATGGCGTCGTAGTCGACGAGCCACTTGAGCGCCTCGCGCACCTCGGGCTTCGCCAGGATCGGGTTGCGCTGGTTGAGGCCGACGTACAGGATCGATCCCTTGTTCCCTTGATCGATCGCCAGGTCCTTGTTGCGGCTGATGGAGTCGAGCTGGTCCTTGGTCAGGCTGCGCGCGTAGTCGATGTCTCCCTTCTCGAGGAGAAGGCGCTGCGTCGCGGGCTCGACCACGTGGCGCGCAACGAGCCGCTTGATCTTCGGCGCGCCCCGGTACCACTGCGGATTCGAGTCCAGGGTGTAGCTCTCGTTCGGGCGCCAGGAGCGGAGCTTGAAGGGACCGGATCCGGCCTCGTTGGTCTTGAGCCACTCGTTCCCGAGGTCGTCGCCCTTGACGTGCTCCTTCACGAGCTTGGAATCGACCACCGAGCCGACGACGGAGGTGAGCGCGTAATAGACGAACGACGGCGCGAAGGCCTTTTCGGTCTCGATCACCAGCGTTCCCGGATCGAGGGCGCGGATCCGCTGCGCCGCATTCTGCGGGTTGAAGCCGAGCTGCGTGAGGATGAAGGCGGGCGTCTTGTTGAGGATGACGGCGCGCTGGTAGGAGAAAGCCGCGTCCTCGGCCGTGACCGGGTTTCCGGAGTGGAACTTCACGTTCGGACGCATCTTGAAGGTGTAGGTCCGCCCGTCGCCGGCGACGCTCCAGCTGTCCGCCAGCTCCCCGAACAGCTTCTCGACGTCCTTCACGTCGTAGCCGATGAGCCGGTCGTAGAGGTTGTCGACGAGCTCGCTCCCGGAGAACTCGAACGACTCGGCGGGATCGAGGGAGATCATGTCGTCGATGGGCTTCGCCATCACGACGGTGTCCTTCGGCGTCTCCGCCCGGGCAGCCACCGGGATCGCGGCGCAGACCAGAGTCAGACGCAGCAGAAACGTGTGCATGTCGAAGGCCTCCCCTCGAAAGGATAGGATGCGCGCATACCGCGCCTCAAGCGCGGCCCAGGGAGGCAACATGACAACGTGGAAGATCGGTGTGGCAGCGGCCGGCGCGATGGGAGCGGCCCTGCTCGGGATTTCGACCCTGCTCGCGCAGCAGCCCGGCTTCAAGCGGACGGAATTGCAGAAGCACGATCTCGGCACTCCTCGCGGGGAGGTCGTGCAGGTGCGCGCCGAGTTCGAGGCGGGCGGCGCGGTGGGAAGGCACACCCATCCGGGCGAAGAGGTGAGCTACGTCCTCGAAGGGTCGCTCGAGCTGGAGGTGGACGGCAAGACCCAGACGGTCGAGGCGGGGAAGCCCTTCTTCATTCCGGCGGGCACCGTGCACGCGGCGAAGAACAATGGCAAGGGGATCACCAAGGTCCTCTCCATGTACATCGTGGAGAAGGGCAAACCGCTCGCCACCATGGTGGCGTCGAAATAACCTTCCTGCCCGGAGCGCGCGTGCGCATCGCCGTTCTCGGCCATGTCGAGCACATCGCGCTCGGGCGGGTTCCCCGGCTGCCGGGCCCCGGGGAGATCGCGCATGTCGGAGACCTGCGCGTCTTCCCGGGCGGCGGCGGCGGAATCGCCTTCTTCCAGCTGGCGAAGTCGGACGCCGAGATCCATCTCTTCACGGCGTTCGGCAACGACGAGGCCGCGGCGCAGGTCCGATCGCGCGTCGCGCAGACGCATGCCCGGGTCCACGGCGGGTCGCGAGACGCGCCGCATACCCGCGACGTCGTCCTCATCACTCCTGACGGCGAGCGCACCGTGATCGTCCTCGGCGAACCGCTCCATCCGGAATTTCGCGATCCGCTTCCCTGGGACGTGCTCGCTACCTGCGACGCGGCGTATTTCACCGCGCAGGATCCCGAGGTGCTCCGCGCCGCGCGCTCCGCGAAGCGACTGATCGTCACGGCACGCCGCCGGGAGGCCATCCTCCGCTCGGGAGTGCAGGCGGACGTGATCGTCGGGAGCGCGCACGATCCGAGGGAGCGCGCGGCGCTGCGCGATTTCCCGGTCCCTCCCCGCGCGCTGGTGATGACGGAAGGGCGCGCGGGCGGCGCCATCGAGACGGCCGCCGGCATCACGCGCTTTTCGGCGCCACCAGTGAATCCCCCGCCCGGGGGCGGAGCGTACGGCGCCGGCGACAGCTTCGCCGGCGCCCTCACCTGGTATCTCGCAAGCGGCCTCCCCATCGAGGAGGCGTGTGCGCGAGCCGGCCACCACGGCGCGGCGGTGGTCGGCTCGCTCGACCCGATCGAGACGCAGCTACCTCTTACGCGCGTCTCCTGAATTCACGGACGCCTTCAGCCGACGCTCTCGATGCGGTCCATGGCCGCCTTCATGCTGCGGCGCAGCCGCTCGAGCGAGCGCCCGAGGACGCCGATCTCGTCCCGGCGGGACACCGGCATCGGCCGCTCCAGTTCGCCCATGCTCATCGCGTCCGCCGCGCTGGCCATGTCGAGGATGGGACGGACGAGCTTGCGCGAGAAGGCCCACGCGATGCCGGCCAGCAAGAGGGCGGCGCCGGCGAGCAGGATGACCGCGACCTCCACCATGTGCCGCAGCGGCGCGAACAGCTCGGCCTCTTCCTGCTGCACGCCGACGGCCCAGCCCCAGCGATTGCCCTGCACTGCGCCGAGCACCGGCTTGCCGTCGTTCCGCTGCGCGAACGAGAGGGTGTGCGGCTGGCGATCCGCCAGGAAGGCCTGCACGAGCGGATGATCGTCGAGCACGCGCTGCGTCTGCACGAACTCCTCGCGCGGGTGGGCGACGACCTTGCCGTGGTCGTCGACAAGGAAGGCGCGGCCGGTCGCGCCGATCTTCAGCTTGGCGATGATGTGGGAGATGTCCTCGATTGCCATCCCACCCGCCATCACGCCGACCAGCGCGCCGTCCTGCTTGATGGGCACCGAGAGCAGCAGAGCGGGCTTGTGGTTGGTCTTGCTGATCACCACCTCCCACGCCAGCTCCTTCCCGTTCAGGATGTCCTTGTAATAGACGCGATCGGAGTAATCGACGAGCGGCTTGCCGTCGTTGCGGGCGATGTTCCTGCCGTCGAGCGCGATGGTGAAGGTGAGGTACATCCACGGATGCGCCTTCTGCAGCGCGGTCAGCGTCTTCAGCTGATCGTCGGCATGCATCGTCGCCATCCCCGGAGCGTTCGCTGCCTGCTGGAGGGCGCGCACGTTCTTGTCGAGCCACTCGTCGACCTGGTCGGTCACGTGCTCGGCGTTCGCGCGCATCGATACCTCAGCTTCCTTGCGGATGCGCCCTGCCTGATCGAAGAGCATGATGCCGGCGAACAGCGCGAGCGGCAAAAGGCCCGCGCCGAGCATCGTGACCATCGTCTTGCCGAGCATTCCGAAGCGGATGCTCCGGTCCGGCGCGGGCGCAGGCCTTGCTGCGGGACGCAGGGGTCTGACCTGGCGATTGGCGGGTGAAACATTATTCACGGATCATGCTCCTTTGACGAGCGCGGCGCGCAATGCGCCACGGTCTGCGAGATCGATTTGTTGTGCGAGATCTTCGATGAGCCGCTCTGCGGCGGCCATCGTGAACGGCGCGCCGGCACAGACGCGTCCGACCGCTTCCTTGACGTACACCTTCGACATCGGCCCGACGTAGCGGGCGAGCTCTTTCACGCAGCGGGCGAGAAATGCGGTCGCCTCGGGGCCCGGCGCGGCGCGAGCGGCGGCCCCCTGGGCAACGGGCGTGACGCCTGGCTGCGAAAGCGGGGCGACCCCTGGCTGGGAAACCGGCGTGACGCCGGTCAGCGTCCCCTTCTCGAGCCCCTTCTTGAGCTTGTTGACGGCGATCCGCATCGCCACGGTGCTGAACGTGGCGCTGAGCGCCGCGTCCGCGACCACGGCGAGAAAGTGCGCGGAGCCGAGATTGCGGAGGAGGATCTTGCCGTCCGCGAACTGGGCGGTCATCGAGTCCCACTCCTCCTGCTCGAGCTGGACCGCGTCGATGGCTTTGACGAGCAGGCCGGCGACGTGCTCGCAGAGCGGGCGGTCGTACATGGCGTGACCCTTGTGCAGCGCCAGACGGCCGGCGGCATCGAACACCATGGTGGCGGTGACGCCGGGAACCTCGTGCAGCGCGCTCAGGACGGAATCCATTTCGTCAGACCTTTCTCAGAAGCGCGGCGTCGAGCGCGTTCTGGATCCCAGGGAGCGAGCGGGGCGTTTCGACCCGTCCCGCGACGACTGCGTCCTGGTCGACGGCAATGATCGACGCCTGCGTCTGGCCCTCGACGGATGCCCAGCGCAGCTCCCCGAGCCCGAGATTCTCTCCCGCCTGCATCAGCAAGTCGGCGATGGACCCGGTCACTGCGGCGAGGCTCTCCGGATCGGACTCGCCTACCGAGTCGAGTACCGCCCCGCTCCGGTCGCTCGCGACCGCGCGCCTGATCTCCGGAAAACACGTGAGGAGCGACAAGTCAGCCATCGCTCGACTCGTCCCGCGCCGCCTCGTCACCCTCGGTGGCGAGCTCGAGCAACAGTCGCTGCGGGTCGATGGCCGCGTCGAGCTCGCTCTTCGCGATGCCATCGACGCGGTCGAACAGGAACTCGCCGGTCTGCCACTGCAAGAGCTCCTTGACGGCGAGCGCAATCTGCCGCTCGAGCGCCGGCCGGAGCGCCGGGGCCGTGATCAGGGACTTGCGGACCAGCACTTCGCCGACGGCCCGGCCGGAGGAGCCCGCACGCTGCTGCGCGAATGTGCGGAGCGCCTGCTCGGGCAGATCGCCCGAGCCGACGAGCAACTCGACGACGTCCGGGCTGGCGGACGACATCGCGTCAGCGATGAATCCCTCGCTGAACCGCAACTTCACGGTGCCCTTCGAGGAGGTGCAGGCGAGAACGCCGCTGCGGCGCCCCATCCGCAAGAGCTCGAAGACGTCGAAAAGTGCCATCACGGCCAGGTTGCCGCGAAGCATGATCTGCCCGGGCGTTTCCTTCTGGGCGACTTGCGCCTGCGGTGCCGCGCGCCGCTTCGGAGCGGGGCTGGTCGCGACGCGCAACGCGACGGCGAGACCGCTCATCGAGGCGAAGAGCGAGGATCGCTCCGCGGTGCCCTGCTCTTTCGCCAGGAGCTCGTCGAAGGCTGCTTTCGCCTCGTCGTAGCGGCCGAGGCGCAAGAGCATCTGCGCCATTGCCTCGCGCGCCTGTGCGAAGGCGGGCGCGGCCGCGGCGATCCGTTTCAGCGTCTCGAGGGAGGATGCAGGATGCCCGTCCCGCGCAGCGAGGAATTCGCCGAGCTGCGCGCTGGTGAGCACCCCGCGACGCAGCGCCTCGACGAGGGCTCGTTCGCGATCCGCTCCGCGGGTACGCAGAGGCGCGAGCACCTGCTCGCAGCCGGCGACGTCGCCGCGGAGGAGAAACCCTTGTGCCCGGAACAGAAGAGGCTCGTCCCACGCCGGATCGGCCTGGGCCGCCAGGACGGCCGCGGCATCGGCTTCCGCTTCATTGCCGCCTCTCCAGAGGATGCGGGCCTCCGCGAGTCGCGCTCGCGCGAGCCCCCAGCGGTCGCCGATGTGGGCGAACGTCTCGCAAGCCTGCGCCAACGGCCCCGACGCCTGCTCGGCGCCCGCCTCGAGGGCAACGGCCTCGGCGGCGATCCAGTTGCTCACCGCACGCGCGGCGTCGTCGAGCTGCGCCGAGAGCAGAAGGGCATCGCGCGCGTGCCTCGCGGCGGTCGCCACGTCGCC
Organism: Myxococcales bacterium; assembly: GCA_045802855.1. Taxonomy (GTDB): domain Bacteria; phylum Myxococcota; class Myxococcia; order Myxococcales; family 40CM-4-68-19; genus VBKO01. The sequence goes on from JBJMQD010000215.1 coordinate 21,765, forward strand.
CGCGTCCAGCGCGGCGCGGCTGCAGAAGTGGAGCGCGAGCCAGCGGATCGAAAGGTTGTGCTGCGAAGGAGCGGCGAGCTGCTGCAGGGAGCGCAGGCCGCCGACCGCATCGTGCGCGAGCACGGCCGCGATCGCGCAGATCAGCGACTCGATGGTGTCGTCCAGCTCTTCGCGATGAAGCGGCTCGCTTCCGGCGCGGGCCTCGCTGAGCGGCGGCGCGGCGGCGATCTCGCGCCAGTGGCCAATCGCGTCCGCGATCCGCCCCCGCACGAGCGCGTCGCGCAGCGACGCCCAGCTGTCGCGCGCCGGCACGCCGGATTGCGGCAACGACCATCGTTCGAGCGCCTTTTCCAGGGCCCCCGCGGGTCGTCCGGCAGCGCCGCGGGTGAAGAGGAAACCGGCGCCCCGCACCACCGCGGTCGAGGAGACGCTGGTTCCGCGGAAGGAGAGGCCATGCAGTCCCGACAGTCCCAGCGCTTGACCCGCCGCATCGAGCTGGCGAAGCGCGGAAGCGACCGCGCCGGCGGTCTCGTCGCTACCGTCGGGCGCGTGCAGAACGGCGCCGTCACGATCGGCGACGATGGCGCTCGCGGCCTCGGGGACCTCCTCGAGGGACGGAAGCGCGATAGGTCCTTTACCGCCTGGCGCTACCGGCATGAAACGTCCGCGGCCAATTCGAATGCGGCGTGGTAGGGGTGCGATGGCACAGGAAAATTCTGAGGCCTAGAGGCACGTACATTCAAGTTCCCTGAAGTGCGATGAGGTGCGTGCATGCGGCATACGATCATCAGGAGCGGGCAGGCGCCGCTCTGGCGCCTCTTCCATCGTACGAGCCCGTAATTTCCATAACCATGGAATCAATCGGCCGCGAACGAATTACCTTGACTCGACATCATGGTGGTCGTTCCGGATGTGAGGGGCGCGGCACCTTGTATCCGCGGCGCGCGGCGTGGTCGATCGAATCATCCCCCCATGTTCGCGCGGGCCCCGCGGCCTGCAGGAGCCTCAATGAAGTCGAATTCCATTCGTCGCTACGCGTCCGTGCTCGGCCTCGTGTCCCTCGCCGCCTGCTCCGTCAATCTCGCCTTCGACATCGCGAAGGACGCCGAAGTCGTCTCCACGCAAGGCAGCGTCGCGACGGCCATTCCCGTCGATCTTTCCAAGTCGAAGGAAGTGCAGGAGCACAAGGGCAACATCGAGGCGCTCTCGCTCGACTCCGTCGATCTGACGGTGACGGCGGTCGAGAGCGACAACAGCGCTACCTCGGTCACGGGCAGCCTCGCGCTCCGCGCCGCCGACGCGCCGGCGGACGGCAGCCAGGACGTCGTGGTCGGCGCGATCGACGCGCTCCCGATCTCGGTCGGCGCCAAGGTCCACATCCCCGGCAATCCGGACCTGGACAAGTTCCTCTTCGATCAACTCCAGGGCGCCGGCCAGTTCAGCGCCGTGGTCGCCGGAACGACGAAGGGTGGCCCGACGCACGCGACGATCCACGTCGCGATGCACGCGAGCCTCGCCTACGGCATCGGCTTGTAATCCCGTTTTTACCGCGCCACGGCGGGTCCAGCCGCCGTGGCGCGCGAGTGCGATTCCGCGACCGTCTTGAGATTCGCGAGGCCCCGCTCGAAATCGGATCCGATCAACTTGTCGAGGTCGGTGAAGAGCGAGAACGCCTTGCCCATGAAGTCGTTCTGGCCGTCCATCGTCCACGTCACCCGGGTCCCCGGGTCGACCGCCGTGAACTCGAATCGGGTGGTGCTGGTGGAGGTCCACGGCTTGAGGAACTCGAGGCGGATGGCGACGGACTGCGCGGGCCGCGCCTCGATGAGGGTCATCCTACCCTCCCCGACCTTGTCGTTCCCCTTCCATTCGTAGGAAGCCCCGACGGTGCCGTCCCTCCCGGCGTAACTCGACAGCATGTCGGGGTCGAGCTTCGCCCACGGCGACCACGCCTCCCAGCGGTGGAAGTCCGCCACCTGCGCGTAGGCGATGGACGCGGGGGCCGCGATCGACGCCGAGCGCGTCACGCGATACGTCGCTGGGCGGGTGGCGATGAGGCCAACGAGCGCGACGACGAGCACGCCGAGGGCGATGCCGATCTTCTTCAGCATGAGGAAGACTCCGGGTGGGGGAAGCGGAGCCGCGGAGTCTACCGAACTCGTACGCGAAGAATCGACCCCGAAAACGCAAAGGCCCGCGAGAGCAAAGGTTCTCCCGCGGGCCCCGTTTTCCTGTGACGCAGCGCTTGCTCTAGAACCTCTTCCCGAACGCGTAGGTCGGCGGAGCGAAGCCGACGTCGCGCTGATCGGCGACCGGACCGTTCATGACGTGATCGGCGTTCGAGGCGGCGTCGACGGCTCCGAAGACGAGACCGACGCCGGCACCGATGGCCGCGCCGATACCGATGGTGCGGCCCCAGTTGCCCCAGCCGCCGTTGCCATTGTTCGTCACGTAATGATCGTAGAGGACCACGCCGCCGCCGACCGCCGCGCCGGCGACCGCGCCGCCGAGCATGTCGCGGACGATGGTGCCGGCCGGCGAGGGACGCGTCTGGACTTCGACGACCTCGTCGGACAGGCCGGAAGACCGGGTTGCCGGGTTCGTCACTTTCGCATCGGTAACGGCGCGCGCGGGAAGCGCGAGTGCTAGCGCAAGTGCGGGTGCCAAAAGGATGCTCTTGTACATGGGGGACCTCCTCGTCCTCCGTATAAGTTCTGACGTGCCTTCGAGGGCTGCAACCGAACGGGCGTATACCGTGGGGCTCGGCCGGTCGTCTGATCGGGGGGCCGGCTGACGCCTGCCCCCCGTACCCCCGCGGTCCGCCGCCGGGAACCCGCGAGACGACTGGCGACGTCGGACCGCCCCCCCGCTACCTCATTCCAGGTTCTTTGCTGCAGGGACGTCGCGCGAATACTGCGGCGACGCGAGGAACTTCTTCGGATCGTAGCGGAAGAACTGGCTCACGCCCGCGACGGTTTCCACGATCGAGTTCACGAGCTTGCCGTCCTTCCGCTCGACCTTCCGTATATAGATGTTGAGGACGGGTTTGCCGTACTCGTCGAGCTGGATCGGGCCGATGGGGCCCTCCGTCAGCTTCACGGAGTGGAGCGCTTTCACGAAGGCCTTCTTGTCCTCGAACTTCCCCTGGACCGACTTCAGCGCCTGCTCGAGGAAGAGCCCCGCCGTGTATGTGCCCACCGTGTAGAAGCCGGGAATGACGCCGTACTCCTTTTGCATCGCCTCGACGAACTTCTTGTTGTCTGGCGTGTCCAGGGCCGCCGAATACCAGCTCGCCGAGTAGACGCCGATCGCCTCGTCACCCATGTTCTTCAGGATCCCTTCGTCTACGCAGGTCGGGTTGCCGAGGACGGTGAGCTTGCTCTTCAACCCGAACTCCGACAGCTGCCGCAGGAAGCGCAGACCGTTTGTTCCCGCGAAGCCCGCGTAGAGACCTTCGACGTCGGGCTTGAGGTCGCCGAGGTACGATCCGTAATCGGGCACGTTGAGCGGCGGCCAGAGCTTCTGCACGATCTTGCCGCCCGCGTCCTCGTAGGCGTGGTGGAATCCCGCCGCCCCCTCATGACCGTAGGTGAAGTCGTCGGCGACGGTGGCGACCTTCTTCAGGCCGAGCTTCTTCGCCGCGAATTCCCCGAGGACGTGCGTCGGCTGCGCCGCGGTGCCGACGGCGTGGATGACGTAGTCGTTCTTCTTCTGCTGCGCGAGGTCGTTCTGCGCCGCGGAGGTCGGGGTGATGAGCGGCACCGCGGCGGTGCGGACGTAGTCGTCGATGGCGAGGGCCTCGAAGGTGGCGAGCGGCCCGATGATGACGTTCACCTTCTCGCGCTCGACGAGCTCCTGGGTCCGCGTCTTCGCCATCGCTGGCTGCCCACCGGTATCGGCGACGATGAGGATCGCCTTGCGTCCGGCGAGCATGTTGTTGCGCTGCTTGAGGAGGAGATTGATCCCCTCCTCCATCTGCCGCCCGCCGGCGGCGAGCGGCCCCGTGCGGACGCTGAGGAACCCGATCCGGATCGGCTCGCTCTGCGCCGAGGCGCTCGTCGAGAGACAGGCTGCGGCGGCGACTGCGAGGCAGAAACGGGCGCGTGAGATCATGGCGCGGCAAACTACACGATGCTTGCCGCCGCCTGAAGTAGCGTCAGTTGAGCCGCTTCTGTCCCGACGTGTCCCGGTACCAGTCGAACGGGCGGCCGTCGGTATTGATCATCACCGTCTTCACGTCGAAGTGCTCGTCGAAGGACTCGGTGCCGAACTCGCGGCCGATTCCGGAGTCCTTCACGCCGCCCCAGGGAAGGGCGGGATCGAGGCGGTGATGGTCGTTCACCCAGACGATTCCGCAGCGGAATTTCGCCGCCACCCGATGGGCGCGGGCGACGTCGCGGGTGCGGATCGCCGCCGCGAGCCCGAACGGCGAGTCGTTGGCGATGCGGATGCCCTGCTCCTCGTCGTCGAACGGCACCACCACCGTGAACGGCCCGAAGACCTCCTCCTGGGCGATCCGCATCGAGGGGCTCACGTCCGCGAAGACCGTGGGCTCGACGAAGAACCCGTTCGCGAGCCTCGGATCCGCGAGCTTCGGAACGTGTCCTCCGGCGACCAGCTTCGCCTTCTCCGAGAGCCCCGCCTCGACGTATGCGAGGACGCGCTTCTGCTGCTTGGCGGAGATCACCGGACCCAGCTGCGTCGACGGATCGGCCGGGTCGCCGATGCGCAGGAGTTTCGCCTTCGCCGCCAGCCGCTCGACGAATTCGGCGTAGATCTTCCGCTGCACGATGTGGCGGCTCGCGCAGATGCAGGTCTGGCCGGCGCCGACGAACGCGCCGAACGCCGCGTAGTTCACGGCCTGCTCCACGTCGAAGTCGTCGAAGACGAGGACCGGGGTCTTGCCGCCCAGTTCCAGCGTCTGGCGCGCGAAGGCCCGGCCCGCGGCGGCGCCGACGATCCGCCCCGCGTCGGTCCCGCCGGTGAGCACGAATTTCGAGAGACCCGGATGCTCCGCGAGCGCCTTGCCGGTGGTCGGTCCGAGCCCGGTCACCACGTTGAAGACGCCGTCCGGCAGCCCGGCCTCCTTGAAGATGTGCGCGAGGAGCAGCGTGGTGAGCGGCGTGTACTCGGAAGGCTTCACCACCGTGGTGCAGCCCGACGCGAGAACCGGCGCGAGGCTCTTGCACAGGATCATCAGCGGGTGATTGAACGGCGTCGAGTTGCCTACCACCCCGATGGGAGTCCGCAGCGTGTAGGCGAGGTAGGGACCCTCGACCGGCACCACCGCGTCGCGGCGGGAGAGCGCGAGGCCCGCATTGTAGCGGAAGAAGTCGGGGATCCGGCTCACCTGCGCCCGGGTCTCGTTGACCGGCCTGCCGTTGTTCGTCGTCTCCAGCTGGAAGAGCTCGGGGAGGCGCGCCTCGAAGGCATCGGCGATCTTGTTCACGAGCCGCGCCCGGGAGCGGACGTCCATCCCGCCCCACTCCTTGCTCTCGAAGGCACGGGCGGCGCTCTTCACGGCGCGGTCGATGTCCGCCGCCGTGCCGTGCGCGGTACGGGCGATCACCTCGCCGGTCGCCGGATTGTGGACGTCGATCATCTCGTCCACCGAGGCGGGCACGTCCTTGCCGTCGATGAACAAGCCATGGCTCGGAACCGATCGCTTCTGTGTGCTCATCTGGCCTTCTCCGTGAGATCTCGTTCAGCCGCCCGGCAACCCTTCAAGCGACCACCGCCGACCGCTCCAGCGCGCGGGCGACGCGCCGCTCGGCCGCTTCGATGTGCCTTCGCAAAAGGGAAGCAGCCCTTCGCCCGTCGCGCATCTGCAGGGCGTCGATCACCCGCGCGTGCTCCAGCACCAGCACGTTCGGTTTTCTGCGCTCCGCGTTGTCCACGCTCACCCGGATGAGCCTGTGCATCTGCTCGATGAGCTCGCACGCCGCCGTCGCCATTCTCTCGTTGCCCGAGAGCCGGGCGAGGCTGCAGTGGAACTCCCGGTTGTAGCCGAGGAACCCGCCCTCGTGATCCCGCTCGCGGAAGGAGCGGAACCGATCGAGCGCCGCGAGATCCTCGTCGGAAGCGGTGCGAGCACCATCGGCGACCGAGGCCGTCTCCAGGACCGACCGGAGGCGGAACAGGTCGCGCGCGTCGGCGACCGAGATGGGAGCCACCCGGTAACCCTGCCGCGGAGCGATGGTGACGAGCCGCTCCCTCTCCAGGCGCAGGAGCGCGTCGCGCACCGGCGACTTGCTCACCGAGAAGCGCGCCGCAAGGCTCTGCTCGCGCAGGTCGGCGCCGGGCGGAAGCTCGCAGGCGAGAATCTCCTCGCGCAGCTTCCGGTAGATGTCTATGCGCAACAGCGCTCGGGACTCGCGCATCTGGGTACCGCCGGAGCGGGTTGACCGTATATCCCTCGTGATATATCACGTCAACCTTCCGGCGCTGCCGTTGACATCTCAGTCGCCGGCGGAGATCGCGTAATGCCCGACACCGTCGCAACCCGCTGGTCGCGCCGCGCGGCTTGGCTCCTCGCAATCCTCTGCTGCGGCGCCGTCTCGTTCGCCGTGCTCCGCCCCGCCTCCGCCGCCGACAAGGGGCCCATCCGCATCGGCTTCCTCACCGTGAAGACCGGCGCCCTCGCCGCCGGCGGCAGGCAGATGGAGGAAGGGCTCGCCTTCTACCTCGATCAGCACAAGGGAATGCTCGCCGGACGGAAGATCGAGGTGACGACGCTCGACACGGCCGGTCAGCCCGCCACCACCAAGACCCGGACGCAGGAGGCGGTGGAGCGGTACCAGGTGCACGCCATCATCGGGCCGCTCGCCGCCTTCGAGGCGCTCGCCATCAACGACTACGTGAAGCAGGCGAAGGTACCGGTCATCTCCCCCTCCGCCGCCGCCGAGGACCTCACGCAGAGGAAGCCCAACCCGTACTTCGTGCGCTCCGCCGCGAGCTCCGGCCAGCCGAACCACGCGCTCGGCGAATACGCCGCCAAGAACCTCGGCTACAAGCGCGTCGCGATCATCGCCGACGACTTC
>JBJMQD010000273.1:0-2670 GCA_045802855.1 Myxococcales bacterium
TGCCGATTCTCCCGTAGGCCGGATCACGGCGTTCACCCTATTGCGTTTGTGATCCCGAAAACCTCTCAGCGGTCGATCATCGCCTGCGCGGCCGGGTTGTAGCGATCGCCGTGGACGGTGATCCGTGAGAAGCCCTCGTCGATCTCGCGGAGATCGTCCTTCGTGAGCTCGACGTCGACCGCGCCGAGGTTCTCCTCGAGCCGTTCTAGCTTCGTGGTTCCCGGGATCGGAACGATCCAAGGCTTGCGCGCAAGTAGCCATGCCAACGCGATCCGGGCGGGCGTGGCCTTTTTCTTCGCCCCGAGGCGCTTTACCAGATCGACGATCGCGAAATTCGCCTTCCGGTTCTCCGGCAAGAGACGCGGCACCGTATTGCGGAAGTCGCTGGCGTCGAGCTTGGTATTCTCGTCGAGCTTGCCGGTGAGGAATCCCCTCCCGAGCGGGCTGAATGGGACAAACCCGATCCCGAGCTCCTCCAGGGCCGGGAGGATCTCCTCCTCGGGCTCGCGCCACCAGAGCGAATATTCGCTCTGCAACGCCGTGACGGGCTGCACCGCGTGGGCGCGGCGAATGTTCGTGACTCCTGCCTCCGAGAGGCCGAAGTGTTTCACCTTTCCTTCCGCGATGAGGTCCTTCACCGTCCCGGCCACGTCCTCCATCGGAACGTTTGGATCGACCCGATGCTGATAGTAGAGATCGATCGCATCCACGCGGAGGCGCTTCAGCGATCCTTCGGTGAGCCGGCGAATGAGCTCTGGCCGGCTGTTCACGCCGCCGCGATGCTCCCCCGTCGCTGGGTCCAGGTTCCAGCCGAACTTCGTCGCGATCACCACCTGGCCGCGGAACGGCGCGAGCGCCTCGCCGAGGACCTCTTCGTTCGTGAACGGGCCGTAAACCTGCGCCGTATCGAAGAACGTCACGCCGCGCTCGACCGCCGCGCGAATGACCGCGATAGCCTGCTGCTTCGCGGTCGGTTGGCCGTAACTGGTCGAGAGCCCCATCGCACCATAGCCCAGCGCCGAGACCTTCAAGTCCTGTCCGAGCGTGCGCGTCTTCATGAACTCGTTCTCCTTCGATTCAGCTCTTGAGGCTGTTCAGGTCGATGACGAATCGGTAGCGCACGTCGCTCTTCAGCACCCGCTCATACGCCTCGTTGACCTTCTGGATGGGAATCACCTCGACGTCGGAGGCGACTCCGTGCTTCGCGCAATGGTCGAGCATCTCCTGCGTCTCGGCGATACCGCCGATGAGCGAGCCCTTGAGGGCGCGGCCCGCGAGGATGAGCGCGAACGGCTGGACCGGCATTGCCTCGGGCGGCGCGCCGACGATCACCATCGTTCCGCGCGGCCGGAGCATGCCGAGGTACTTGTTGTAGTCGTGCGGCGCGGAGACGGTATCGATGATGACGTCGAGCTTGCCCGCGAGTTTCTGGAACGTCGCCTCGTCGCGCGTGCTCTCGAAGTGGGCAGCGCCGAGCCTACGCGCGTCGGCCTCCTTGGCCTTCGACGTGCTGAGCATCGTCACCTCCGCGCCCATCGACGCGGCCAGCTTGACGCCCATGTGGCCGAGCCCGCCGAGGCCGACGACGCCGACCTTGTCGCCTTTCTTCACGCCGGACTGTTTCAACGGCGAGTATGTGGTGATGCCGGCGCAGAGCAGCGGCGCGGCGGCGGCCGGGTCGAGCCCTCGCGGGATGCGGAGCGCATACCGCTCGTCGATGACGATTTCCGTCGAGTAGCCGCCGAAGGTCGGCGTCTTCCGATCCATTTCCGTTCCGCTGTAGGTCGGGGCCATGCCCTTTTCGCAGAATTGCTCGAGCCCCTGGCGACACGGAGAGCAGGCGCGGCACGAGTCGACCATGCAGCCGACGCCCGCCAGATCGCCGGCCTTGAACCTGGAAACCTCGCTACCGATTCGTGAGACGCGGCCGACGATCTCGTGGCCGGGCACCATGGGGAAGATGCCGCCCGACCATTCGTCGCGCGCCTGATGGATGTCGGAGTGGCAGATGCCGCAGAACAAGATTTCGATGGCGACGTCGTTTGGCTTCGGCTCGCGCCTCTCGATGGTCATGGGGGCGAGCGGTTTACCGGCTGCTGGTACGCCCCAGGCGGGTATCTTCTTCATCTCGGTGCCTCCAGGCTGGCGAAAGCCAGCGACGGGAGTCGAGCATACGGAGGCGATCGCCGGGGCGAAACCCACCAGAACTGGATGGGCTGTTCAGGACACCTTCCCAATGCTTTCTCGTCGGTCAGTGGCCGCGCTTCTTGCGGGTCTCCTTGCGCACGGCGCGGAGGCACTCGACGAATGCGCGTAGCGCAGGCGAGGCCTGTCGACGCTGCGGGTAGTACAGGAAGCACCCGGGGAACGGCGGACAGTACGCCGCGAGGACTCGCACGAGTGTCCCGCGCTTGATGTCCTCGCGGGCCATGTCGACGTAGGTCACCGCGAGCCCCACGCCCGCCCGGGCGAGGCGGAGGTTGAACGCGGTGTCGTTCGAGAGCACCCGCCAGTCCACCGCCACCGAGAAGTCACGTCCCTTCTCGGTAAACTCCCACCGATACGCCGGCGCGTCGGGCCCCTGATGCCAATCGATGCAGGCGTGCTGGACGAGCTCCTTGGGATGCGCTGGCGCCGGGTGCCGCGCGAAGTAGGACGGCGCGCCGACGA
>JBJMQD010000283.1:0-8331 GCA_045802855.1 Myxococcales bacterium
TCGTGATCGGGTCGTTCTTCGCCTCGGATAACACGTGTCCGATCTGCCGGGCCGGCTACCAGTCTTCCTGCCAGCATCGCGAATTGATGGGCGGCGCGCAGGCGGGCCGGCTCCGCGTTCCGCTCGCGGACGGCACCCTGGTCGCCACACGGGAGGTTCCCGGCGCGGAGCTGATCCCGAGTCTCCTGACGCTCTCCGACGTGATGGGCACGGGCTGGTTCGCCGCCGATGCGGCCGAGGTAAGGCCCGGCAAGACGGTCGTCGTCGTGGGTGACGGCGCGGTCGGCCTTCTCGGCGTGCTCTCGGCAAAGTTGATGGGCGCGGAGCGGATCGTCGCGATGAGCCGGCACGAGCGCAGGCAACAGATCGCCCGCGAGTTCGGGGCGACCGACATCGTGAGCGAGCGCGGGGAGGAGGGTGTTCTGCGGATCAAGGAGCTGACCAAAGGCGTCGGGGCCGATTCGGTCCTCGAGTGTGTCGGGACGCAGGAATCGATGAGGCAGGCGATCCGCGCCACACGGCCGGGCGGGCACGTCGGTTTCGTCGGCGTCCCCCACGGCGTCGACCTCGACGGCCAGGAGTTGTTCTTCTCGCAGGTGCACCTGCACGGTGGACCCGCGCCGGTGCGGCGCTACCTGCCCCAGCTCATCGAGCTCGTGCTCAGCCGGAAGATCGATCCGGGAAAGGTCTTCGACCTCACGCTTCCCCTCGAGAAAGCGGCGGAGGGCTACCGGGCCATGGACGAGCGCCGCGCCATCAAGACGCTCTTGCGACCCGCGGCATAGGAGGAACGAGGATGAAGAATCCGCTAGCCGAGACCGCTCCCACGGAGTTGCTCAAACGATGAAGCTGCTGGTGCCGATCGTCGGCGTGGTGTTCGTCGCCTTCCTCGTGACCGGCGTTGCGCTGCCGGTACTGCCGTTGCATATCCAGGGCGACCTCGGGCTCGGCACCTTCATCGTCGGGCTCGTCGCCGGGGCGCAGTTCGGGGCCGCGCTGCTCTCGCGCTTCGCGTCCGGAAACTACGCCGACACGCGCGGCGCGAAACGGGCCGTCGTCATCGGGTTGTTGCTCGCCGCGGCGTCCGGCATCTTCTATCTCGCGTCGCTGCGATTCCTCAGCGCGCCTGCCACTTCCGCGACCATCCTGCTCGCGGGCCGCGGCGTGCTCGGCGCGGCCGAGAGCTTCATCGTCACCGGCGCGCTCGCCTGGGGCCTCGGTCTCCTCGGCGCGCAGAACACCGGCAAGATCATGTCGTGGGTCGGTCTGGCGATGTACGTCGCCTTCGCGGTCGGCGCGCCCGTCGGCACGGCGCTGTACGCGCGCTTCGGATTCATCTCGATTGCGCTCGCGACCGGAGTCATTCCGCTCGTGACGCTCGCGCTCGTCGCCCCCGTCCGGCCCGTGCCGCCCTCGGCGAGGGCCCGCCCGTCCGTCATCCGCGTGGTGGGCGCCGTCTCCGTCCCCGGCGTCGGACTGGCGTTCACGAGCGCGGGATTCGCGGCGCTCACGACCTTCAGCGTGCTCCTGTTCACGCAGCATCGATGGCCTCGTGCGTGGCTACCGCTGACTGTGTTCGCGGTGGCGTTCGTCATCGGCCGGGCAGTGCTTGGACACCTCCCGGATCGCATCGGCGGCGTCCGGGTCGCGCTCGTGTCGGCGGTCATCGAGGCCGCCGGGCTTTTGCTCATCTGGGTCGCCGCCGCGCCGGGCGTCGCGCTCGCGGGGGCGATGCTCGCCGGCTTTGGTTACACGCTCGTGTATCCCGCGTTCGGCGTGGAGGCCGTCCGTCGCGCACCCGTCGAGAATCGCGGGCTTGCGACGGGCGCGTACACCGCCTTCCTCGACCTCGCCCTCGGGCTCGGGAATCCCGCGCTCGGGCTGGTCGCCGGCCATGCGGGGGTGAGCGCCGTGTTCCTGGTGAGCGCGATCGTGGTGCTCGGCGCGACGATTGTCGCGATTCGCCTCCTCGGCGGAGCGCATGCCTCGCGTCCTCGGGAAGCTCTGGCCGGGAGGGCCTGAACAGCAGGAGCCGCTCGAGAAGAGTCACGGGTACGACCCGCGAAAGGAAAGGAAATGACCATGGTCGCAGCCGCAGCCGTCGTCTCGCTCTCGATCGCCCGTGCGGGCACCCAGCCGTCGCAGAAAGGTCCCGCCGAATATTTCACCGGCTCGGTGCGGATCGATCCGCTGTTCCCGGCGAAGGAGTCGACCCAGGCGTCGGGCGCGTACGTGACGTTCGAACCGGGCGCCCGCAGCGCGTGGCACACGCATCCGCGCGGGCAGACGCTCGTCGTCACCGCCGGCGTCGGCCGGGTGCAGATCGAGGGCGGGCCCGTCGAGGAGATCCGGCCCGGCGACGTGGTCTCGATTCCGCCCGGGAAGCGGCACTGGCACGGCGCGTCCCCGACTACCGCCATGACGCATCTGGCGATCCAGGAGCACCTGAACGGGAAGGTCGTCGAGTGGATGGAGAAGGTCACCGACGAGCAGTACGCAGTCGCCCCGACGCGATGACCACCCAGGTAGTACGCTCGCGATGCGATGCTTCTCACCCTCTCGACCACCCACGCGCCCGCGACCGACCTCGGCTATCTGCTAGCCAAGAATCCCGCTCGACTGCATACCTTCGAGCTGCCCTTCGGTAACGTCCACGTCTTCTTTCCGCAGGCGTCCGCGGAGCGTTGCACGGCGGCGCTGCTGCTCGACGTCGACCCGGTCGGGCTCGTCCGGGGCCGTCACGGGCCTCCGGGCGAGGGCGGGGCTCTCACGCAGTACGTGAACGACAGGCCCTACGTGGCGTCGTCGTTCTTGAGCGTCGCCATCGCGCGCGTGCTCGGCTCGGCCCTCGGCGGCCGCAGCAAGGAGCGCCCGGAGCTCGCGGAGCGGGCCATCCCGCTCGAGGCCCGGATCTCGGTCTTGCCTGCGCGGGGCGGCGAGGAGTTCCTCCGCCGGTTGTTCGAGCCTCTCGGCTACGACGTCGGCGCGGTCCAGCATGCGCTCGACGAGACCAACCCTGAGTGGGGCGGAAGCCGGTACTTCACCGTCACGCTCCGCGCGACGAAGCGGCTCGCCGAGCTTCTCACGCATCTCTACGTGCTAGTGCCCGTGCTCGACGACGACAAGCACTACTGGGTCGGACACGACGAGGTGGAGAAGCTCCTGCGCCACGGCGCCGGGTGGCTGGAGAAGCATCCGGAGCGCGACGCGATCGCCCGCCGCTATCTCGCGCACCAGAAGAGTCTCGCTCGCGCGGCCCTGGAGCGGCTCGTCGTCGAGGAGGACCCGGAAGAGGCCGCGGAGCAGCCCGCCCGCATCGAGCAGGAAGCCGAGCTCGAGCGGTCGATCAGCCTCGACGAGCAGCGCCGCGCCGCGGTGGTGGGCGTCCTGCGCGATTGCGGAGCGTCGCGCGTGCTCGACCTCGGGTGCGGCGAAGGGAAGCTCCTCAAGGCGCTTCTCGCGGAGAAGCAGTTCGGCGAGATCGTCGGGATGGACGTGTCGCTGCGGTCGCTGGAGATCGCGGAGGAGAGGCTCGGCCTCGGGGTCTCGGGCCGCCTTCCGGAGAAGCAGCGCGAGCGTGTCCGGCTCCTGCACGGATCGTTGCTGTATCGCGACCACCGGCTTGCGGGCTTCGACGCCGCCGCCATCGTCGAGGTGATCGAGCATCTCGACGGGCCGCGCCTCGCGGCGTTCGAACGCGCGCTCTTCGAGTTCGCACGGCCCGGCACGGCCGTCATCACGACGCCGAACGTGGAGTACAACGTCAAGTTCGCCGGCCTTCCCGAAGGCAAGCTCCGGCACAAGGATCACCGCTTCGAGTGGACGCGAGCGCAGTTCGAGTCCTGGGCGAACGGCATCGCCACACGTTTCGGTTACGGCGTTCGCTTCGCTCCGGTCGGACCCGCCGACGATCGACTTGGCGCTCCGACGCAGATGGCGGTGTTCTCCCGATGAAGATCAAGCTCCCGGAGCTGTCGCTAGTCGTCCTGATGGGGCCGTCCGGCAGCGGCAAGTCGAGCTTCGCCCGCAAGCACTTCAAGCCGACCGAGGTCCTCTCGTCCGACGAGTGCCGCGGCCTCGTGTCCGACGACGAGAACGACCAGTCCGCGACGAACGACGCCTTCGACGTGCTGTACTACATCGCGAAGAAGCGCCTCGCCGCGGGCCGGCTGACCGTCATCGACGCGACCAACGTTCAGCCCGAGGCGCGAAAGAACGCGGTCGCCCTGGCGCGCGAGTTCCACGTCCTCCCGGTGGCGATCGTCTTCGACATCCCGGAGCGGATCTGCCACGACCGCAACCGGACGCGCGAGGACCGCAACTTCGGACCGCACGTCATCCGGCAGCAGATGCAGCAGTTGCACAGGTCGCTCGGATCCCTCCAGCGCGAGGGGTTCCGCCACATCTTCAAACTCCAGTCCGTCGAGGACGTGGACACGGCCGAGGTGGGTCGCGAGCCTCTCTGGAACAACCGCAAGTTCGACCACGGGCCGTTCGACGTGATCGGAGACGTCCACGGCTGCCAGGGCGAGCTCGAAATCCTCCTCGCGAAGCTCGGGTACGCGCGAGACGACGCCGGCATCTACCGCCATGCCGCGGGGCGCAAAGCCGTGTTCCTGGGCGACCTCGTCGATCGCGGCCCCGACATTCCCGGCGTCCTCCGCACGGTCATGACCATGGAGAAAGCCGGGACCGCCCTCTGCGTGCCCGGCAACCACGAGATGAAGCTCTTGCGCAAGCTGCGCGGCAAGGACGTGAAGCTGACCCACGGCCTCGCCGAGACGATGGAGCAGCTCGATCGTGAGCCGCCGGAGTTCCGCGGCGAGGTGGCGAGGTTCCTCGACGACCTCGTGTCCCACTACGTTCTCGACGACGGCAAGCTCGTCGTCGCGCATGCCGGAATGAAGGAGCCGCTCCAGGGACGCGGCTCCGGCAAGGTCCGCGAGTTCGCGCTCTACGGCGAGACGACCGGCGAGACCGACGAGTATGGCCTTCCCGTCCGATATCCATGGGCGAACGACTACCGCGGCAGGGCGGCCGTCGTGTACGGGCACACGCCCGTTCCCGAGGCGGAGTGGCTGAACAACACCATCTGCATCGACACCGGGTGCGTGTACGGCGGGAGGTTGAGCGCGCTGCGATGGCCGGAGCGGGAGATCGTGCAGGTCCCCGCCGCCAGGGTGTACTGCGAGGCCAAGAAGCCGCTCCTCCCGGAACGCGGTCTTTCGGCGCAGCACGAGAGCGACGACGTGCTCGATCTCGCGGACGTGTCCGGCAAGCGCATCATCGAGACCCGCCTCCACCGGACCGTGACGATTCGCGAGGAGAATTCGGCAGCGGCCCTGGAGGCGATGAGCCGTTTCGCCGCGAACCCCCGCTGGCTCGTCTACCTGCCTCCCACGATGTCTCCTCCAGAGACGTCGCATAGGCCCGGGCTCCTCGAGCACCCGGACGAGGCGTTCGAGTACTTCCGTCGCGAAGGCGTCGTCCGCGTCGTGTGCGAGGAGAAGCACATGGGCTCGCGCGCGGTCGTCGTGGCGTGCCGCGATGCCGAAGCCGCCAAGGCGCGCTTCGGGGTCGGGACCGGCGAGGCGGGCACCGTGTTCACCCGCACGGGCCGCCCGTTCTTCAACGACAAGCACGTCGAGACGGAGCTCCTCGACCGCGTGCGCGCCGCCCTTGCCGCGAGCGGCTTCTGGGCCGAGCACGACACCGGCTGGGTACTGCTCGACTGCGAGCTCATGCCGTGGTCCGTCAAGGCCCAGGATCTGATCCGGGACCAGTACGCCGCGGTCGGAGCGGCCTCTCGTTCCGCGCTCGCCGACGTGCTTCCGGCGCTCGATGCCGCGAGCGCTCGCGGCGTGGACCTGGGCAACCTGCTCCCGGCTACGCGCGAGCGCAGAAAGCTCGTCGAGAACTATCGCGAGGCGTACCGGCGGTACTGCTGGCCGGTACGGTCGGTGGACGATCTCAAGCTGGCGCCGTTCCACGTGCTCGCGACTGAAGGAAAGGTCCACACCGACAAGAACCATGACTGGCACATGCAGGTGCTGGGGAAGATCTGCTCGGCCGATCCGAAGGTGCTCCTCGCGACGCCCTATCGCGTCGTCGCGCTCGACGAGGTCGATGCGGCCGGCGAGGCCGTGCGCTGGTGGGAGGACCTCACTTCGCGCGGCGGAGAAGGGATGGTCGTGAAGCCGCTCGAATTCGTGGTACGCGGCTCGCGGGGTCTGGTGCAGCCCGCCGTGAAGTGCCGGGGACCGGAATACCTCCGCATCATCTACGGCCCGGAGTACACGGTGCCCGAGAACCTCGAGCGGCTCCGCTCGAGAGGCCTGAGCGTCAAGCGGTCCCTGGCGCTGCGAGAATTCGCCCTCGGCGTCGAGGCGATGGAGCGCTTCGTGCGCCGCGAACCGCTCCGCCGCGTGCACGAGTGCGTCTTCGGCGTGCTCGCGCTGGAGAGCGAGCCGGTCGACCCCCGCTTGTGAGCTCAGAACTCGAACTGGAGCTGTGCTCCGACGTTTTGCGCCTTGTCGGTGAAGAACTGGCTGAAGAGCAGCGCGGCCCGCTGGTACACGGCCAACATGCGGATGCGGTGCGTGGCGGCCGGTGAAGCCCACTCGAGCCCCGCATTCACGCTCGTATTCACCGTCCACCCGGCCGCCTCGACGGAGAGGAAATTCCCGCCCGCGACGGCGCGCAGCCGCGTCTGCTTGAGCCACGCCCAAGGCTGCCATTCGGGACCGCGCAACTCGAGCCCCCACTGCAGGAACGCGGGCTTGGTGGTGAGGTCGGGATCGGCGCTGCTCAGGACGACGAGTCCCCCACCGGCCACAAGCCGCCACCAGGTGTCCTCGGCCGAGAAGAGCGCATCGACGATTTCGAAGCTCAACTCCCGCCGCTGGACGCCGTGGGCGAGCCCGAAGTTGAGGAGGAACTCGTCCCCGAGGTGGCTGCTCTGGTGATAGACGCGCAGCCGCCCCGACCAGCGCCCCTGCCGGAACGTCAGCGTCGGGCCCACCAGATAGTCCGCGTTGAGCAGATCGCGCGAATGCGTGTGCAGGTTGAACTGCGCGAACACGGCACCGAACAGGCTCACCTGAAAGCCGTCGCAACCCCGAGGCTGCCGCAGGCCCCAGACGCCGAACGAGCCTCCGAAAGCGACCAGCGCCGCGTTGATGTCGTCTCCCTTGCCCTCGGCGAGCACGTCGGAGTCCCGGAAGAAGATGTGGCGGTAGTCCGCATAGAAGCGCGGCTCTCGCTGATCGGCGAGGAGCGGCCGGAAGAGGTCGTTGTCCGGGAGCGCGATGCCCTCGGCGGAGCCGTGATCGACGGTCGACCGCTCCCCGCCGTAGCTCTCGTAACGGCAGTCCACCTGTCCGGCGCCTGGCGCCGGAGATGCGACGAGCATCACCAGCAAGGCCTGTCCGAAAAGCCACACCCGAGAGCCGAGACGCGTCACGCACGCGCACCGTGCTCACTCGGCATTCGTTTGCAATCCCGGCGGACGCGTAAGCGCGGCCGCCGGGCAAGGTCCGGCAAGGTCGAAAATCAACCTCTCAGTCGTCGTCGTCGTGCGGGACGCAAGCTCCCGACTTTCCGAAATCGCACCTGACCGACGCCGGCGCGGGTCCCAGCACCTTTCCGCCGGGACCGTCCTGGAACGTGCGCGGTCCGACGAAGGGGACCTGGTTCACGCCGGGCTTGGAAAAGTCGCAGACGCCGCCGGGAAAGGCCGCCCGGAGCCGGGCCTGCTGATCGGCGGTGAACGTCGCTCCCCCGAAGGCGGGATCGGCGAAGTCGAGCGGCTTGAGCTGGCACTTCAGGATGTCCTCTGCCACCGGTCCGTCGGCGACCTGGCGCGGCGAGGCGTGGCTCACGAGCCTCGCGTCCTTGTCGCAAACGGTGAAATCGGGAACCTTGTTGGCTTTCGTCGCGTCGGCGAGATTCGGATCGGTCGAGAGCACGCAGAAGTCGAAGGCATCGGCCGGCTTGTCGTTCACCACCTTCTGCTCGCGCGTCGCGTCGCTCGTGTCGTTCTCGATGTTCGCGAGCCACTCGTCCATGGTGAGGAACGACTGGAGGGTGAACGACGCCGGGGCGAGGAGCGGCGTCGGAAACCGCCAGAGCACGTGGTTCCCGTGCCCGCCGGCGCGATCGAGCCGGGAGCGCAGGGCGAAGCTGCGCCAGATCTGGTGGATCCCGAACAGGCCGACCCTTCCCGCGCCGAGGTCCGGCGTAATCTCGTCGAACCCGCGGATGTCGATGATCGGCGTCTTCGCCAGCTGGCCGGCAGAGACGATGCCGGTCGTATAGGCGATGCGCAGCGCG
>JBJMQD010000284.1:0-5044 GCA_045802855.1 Myxococcales bacterium
CTTGACCGCGGCCTCGCTGCCCGGCGTCGAGTTGCAGCCTTTCCGAGTGGAGAAGCTGCCCGGCGCCCGGGTCACGGCCGAAGAGCTGCGCAAGGAGTTTGGAATCCGCGCCGCGCGGCCCCACCTGCTCCTTCTCGCCGATCCGCTCACGGTCGATGCCGCGAATCTCGTCAGCCTCCTCGACATCGCCTATCCCGGGATGATCAAGATCGGCGGCCTCGCGAGCGGCGGATCGTCGCCGGGGGAGAACCGCCTCTTCCTCGGCGAAGAGGCGCTGTGGGGAGGAGCGGTGGGCGTCGCGCTCTCGGGCAATCTTGCGGTCGATACCATCGTCGCGCAGGGGTGCAGGCCGATCGGGCATCCGATGATCGTGACCCGCTGCGAAGGGAACGTCGTCCACGAGTTGGACGGGAAGCCGCCCCTCGCCGTGCTGCGCGAGCTGTTCGAAACGCTGCCGGAGCGCGATCGGGAGCTGTTCCAGCATTCGCTCTTCGCGGGCGTCGAGATGCGGCAGGATCAGGTCGAATATCGCGAGGGCGAGCTGCTCGTGCGCAACCTGGTGGGCGCCGATTCCGATACCGGCTCGCTCGCCATCGGAGCGGAGATCCAGCCGATGCAGGTGGTGCAGTTCCTGCTCCGCGACGCGCGCACCGCCGAGGAGGACCTCGCGCGGCTCCTCGATCGCTCGAAGCAGCGGGGCGCCTCGCCTCGTGGCGCGCTGCTCTTTTCCTGCGTCGGCAGGGGCGCCCATCTGTTCGGCAAGCCGGATCACGACAGCGACCTGTTCAAGGAGAAGGTCGGCCCGGTGCCGCTCGGCGGATTCTTCTGCAACGGGGAGATCGGCCCGGTCGGCGGCAGCACCTTCCTGCACGGATATACCAGCGCCTTCGCGTTGTTCCGGGAGGGTCGGTGAAGCTGAACCGCCGCATGGCGGATTATCTGGGCGAACTGCGCAGCCGGAACATCGACGCGGCCTCCGTCGTGCCGGGGAGGTGGCCTGACCTCTCGGTCCAGCAGATCGGCGACGTCGTCCTGCTAGATTCGTTTTGCAAGAAGCCGAGCCTGCGCCCCTCCGACTTCTACGCCGCGAGCGCGCTCGAATGCTGCGCGAACAAGGTGCTGGTCGAGCGGATGCTCGACCCGTGGCTGGTCTACGCCTGCCCGCTCCTCCTCCTCACCGGAGGGCTCTTCATCGCCGAGCAGGTCTCGAAGCGGCTCGTCGGCCTCCCGGGCCGCTTCAACGTGATCGTCTCCTATGACGGAGAAAGCTGCGCGGTGCGCTTCCACAAGATCCGCGAAGGCGAGAGCTGGCTCTGCAACGATCTCGAATCGTACGTGGACGAAGGGATCCTCGTCGTCGAGGCCGGTGCCGCCCCTGTGCTGCGGCTGACCGGAAACTGAAGCCTACGGAAAATCCTCGGCGTCGTGCGCGTGCTTGACCGCCTCGCGCACGGAGTCCGGGACCTTGCGCAGATCCACCATCACCTTCTGCTCGGTGACCGCGCTGACTGCGGAGAGCGGAATCACGTGGTCGCCCGAGTTCTCGATGTCGACCACGATCTGCGGCCGCCCGCCGGGCAGCACCTCGCGGACGGCGCCGAACTCCTCCGACTCGCCGTTCGCGAACACCTGGAAACCGACCTCGATCAGGGGGAGCTTGTGATCCATCGAGGAAAGTTGAGCACCGTCGCCCTCCGACGTAAAGCGCGCTGCCCGCGGCGCGCTCGATGGTTACTACCCTGTCCACCACCACGAAAGGAGAAGCGTATGGCGCAGGGACGGATCGCTTGCCTGCTCGGACCTGGCTTCGAGGATTCGGAGTTCCGTCTGCCGTACGACGCGCTGAAGAACGCCGGCTACCAGGTCGACATCATCAGCATGAAGGCCGGGACGGAATTGAAGGGCTACAAGGGCAAGGAGACGGTGAAGTCCGAAAAGGGAATCGACGAGGTCCGGCCGGACGACTACCAGGCGATCTTGATCCCGGGCGGACACTCGCCGGACCAGATCCGCAAGGACAAGAAGATCGTCGAGTTCGTGAAGAAGTTCGACTCGATGAAGCGGCCGATCGCCGCGGTCTGCCACGGACCGCAATTGCTCCTGACCGCGCGGCTCGTACGCGGGCGCACGCTCACCGCCTGGGAGACCGTCCAGGGAGACCTCGAGCAGGCCGGCGCGAACGTGAAGGACCAGGAAGTCGTCGTCGACCAGAACTGGATCACGAGCCGCAAGCCCGAGGACCTGAAGGCGTTCAGCGAGGCGATGCTGAAGGCGCTGAAGCAGACCGATCAGGCGAGACCGCAGCCGCGCGCCTAGAGGGTGGCGCGCAGGATCCCCAGCAGTTCCTCGGCGGAGAAGGGTTTACCGGCGAGCGGCGCGACCGCCTCCTGCAAGTCCTTCTCCGTCAGGTTCCACTCCGAGAGATGCTGAGGGAGGCCCAAGCGGGAGACGAGATCGTCGATCGCTCCCGCCGGGTCGGCCCCGAGCGCCGACCGCAACCGCTCCATCGCCTGCGGCTTGCGAGGCCCGAGAAAGCGGATCACGTGCGGGAGGAGGAGGCACGACGTCACGCCGTGCGGGATCTCGTGTCGCGAGCCGATCCGCTTTCCCAGCGTGTGGGAGAGACCGCGCGCCGCTGGCCCCGGCAAGAGGTACGAGAGCCACGCGGCGATCTGCCCCTCGGAGCGGGCGTCGGCGCTGCGCGGATCGGACTTCGAGGCGACGAGCGCCTGCGGCATGCCGCGGAGCGATTCGGTGGCGGTCGCATCGGGGATCGGGTGCTCTCCGTCGGCGAAGATGGTCTCCACGGCGTGGTCGACTGCGCGGATGCCCGTCGACGACCACAAGTCGATCGGTGTGTCGGTGGCGAGGGCGCCGTCGTAGAAGACCGCCGTCGGTCGCAGTTCGCGCGCCGCGACGCCGACCTTCTCCTTCGTCGATTCGGCGGAGAATCCGGCGCTTCCGGAAAGCTCCGCCACCGAGAGCGTGGTGGGGACGGCGAAGTGGGGCAGGACGTTCTTCGGTTTCATGCCCCTCGCTTTCGAGACGCTCGCCGGGTCGCGCAGGTCGAGGCCGGTCGCGATGGCGAAGGCGGCGGCTTTCGACGCGTCGATGGGAGAGCCGCCGCCCACCGAGACGAAGACGTCGGCGCGTGCCTCGCGGGCCGCGGTGGCGGCCTCCATCACGGCGCCGGCGGGAGAGTGCTGCGTGATCTTGTCGTACCGGCCGGCGAGCCGGTCTCCGAGAAGCTCCCCGACGGCGCGGCCGGCGCCCTTTCCCGCGCTGGCGGTGGTGACGAGAAACGCGCGACGGGCGCCGATCCGATCCAGTTCCGCGATCAGCGACTCGCGGACGGACCCAGGGCCGAAGTGGATCGTGTCCGGGTTCTCGTACCTGAAGGTGCCGGTCATCGCGTCCTCCCGCTGCAGTCGTCCTCTTCTACCGCGAGGCCGGATACTTGTGGGATTGCGCCGCGCCGGGCACGCTTCGCGACGTGCCCGCGCGCAAGGAGATCCTGGAGGTGGCCGGCCGGGAGGTGGCCGTGTCGAATCCCGACAAGGTGTTCTTTCCCAAGGCGGGCTACACGAAGCTCGACCTCGTCCGGTATTACCTGGCCGTCGCGGAAGGGGCGTTGCGCGGCGCAGGCGGCCGCCCGATGGCGATGAAGCGCTTCGTCGACGGCGCCGAGGGCGAGTTCTTCTTCCAGAAAAGGGCGCCAGCCTCGAAGCCTGCCTTCATCGAGACCGTCGAGTTGAGCTTTCCTTCCGGTCGCACCGCGAGCGAGGTGGTGGTGCGCGACGCCGCGCAACTCGCCTGGGTCGTCAATCTCGGCTGCATCGATCTCAACCCGCACCCCGTGCGGGCGGAGGACGTCGATCATCCGGACGAGTTGCGGGTGGATCTCGATCCGGTACCCGGAGTGCCGTGGTCGCAGATCCGCGAAGTAGCGATGCTGGTGAAGGCGGTGCTCGAGGAGCAGAAGCTGCGCGGGTTCCCCAAGACCTCGGGCTCGCGCGGGATCCACGTCAACGTCCGCATCGAGCCGCGCTGGACGTTTACCGAGGTGCGCACGGCTGCGCTGGCTCTCGCGCGCGAGGTCGAGCGCCGCGCCCCACAGCTCGCCACGAGCAAGTGGTGGAAGGAGGAGCGGCACGGCGTGTTCCTCGACTACAACCAGAACGCGAAGGACCGGACGGTCGCCTCCGCATATTCGGTGCGGCCCACGCCGGATGCGCGGGTGTCGGCGCCGCTCCTCTGGGAGGAGGTGCCGGACTGCGACCCTACGGCTTTTACCTTGAAGACCGTGCCCGATCGATTCGCGAAGATCGGGGACCCGGCGGAGGCGATCGACAGGTCCGTGGGATCGATCGAGCCGCTGCTCGCGCTCTCCGAGGAGCAAAAGGCGCGAGGCGAGAAGGACGCGCCGTGGCCGCCGCACTACGCGAAGCAGGAAGGCGAGGCGCCCCGCGTGGCGCCATCGCGGCGACGGAAGAAGTGAGATTCACTTTCCGGTTGCGAAAGGAAAAACAATGGCGAAGAACACGATTTGCCTGTGGTACGACAAGGACGCCGAGGCTGCTGCCCGCTTCTACGCCGAGACCTTTCCCGGCAGCGCGGTGGGCGCCGTCCACCGTGCACCCAGTGACTACCCGTCCGGCAAGGAGGGCGACGTGCTGATGGTCGAATTCACAGTCGCCGGCGTCCCCTGTATCGGCCTCAACGGGGGGCCGGCGTTCAAGCATAACGAAGCCTTCTCGTTCCAGATCGCCACCGACGATCAGCAGGAGACGGACCGGTACTGGAACGCCATCGTCGGCAACGGCGGGCAGGAGAGTGCGTGCGGCTGGTGCAAGGACAAATGGGGCGTCTCCTGGCAAATCACGCCGCGCGTGCTGATGGAGGCAATGGCGGCCGGCGGCGATGAAGCAAAGCGCGCGTTCGAGGCCATGATGGGCATGAAGAAAATCGACGTCGCCGCAATCAAAGCGGCGCGGCGCGGCTGATGTTCACCACAAAATTTCCCCGGATAGCTGTGTCCTGGCCG
>JBJMQD010000288.1:0-9626 GCA_045802855.1 Myxococcales bacterium
CGGGGGCCGCGCGCGGGTTCGCACGAGGAAGCCCTGCACCGTCTGTCGCGGTACTGGTGCTTCTCGCTCGAGACCGCCGCGGCGTGGCGGGAGCACGTCAGCGCGGCGTCCCTGCGCGTCGAGGCGATCGACGACTTGACGAACGAGCTCCAGCGCGAGGCACGCCGGACCCTCCAGACCGTGCGGGTTCCGCATCGCGATACGAGCAGGATCCAGCGCAGCCATTGGACCGAGGTGCTGCGGCTCGTCGAAGCCGGCGCCCTTGGATACCTCCGCGTCGTCGCGCGACGCGGGTAGGTTCGTTCGTTCGATGCCTTGAACCGCGGCGCGAGATCGGCCAACGTCGCGGATGTGAGCGCGAGTTTGCGAGAAGTCGAGCCCGACCTGGTGGTGCTCGAAGGCCAGTGAAGACGAGGGCCCGGGCCCGAGAGGTCCGGGCGCCTCGCTGCTCAGCCGAGATCGACCGGCACGAAGATCTGGGCGTTCCCGCGCTCGACGAGGAGCGCGACGTGCTTCCCCGAGCTCGCCACGAGCTTCCGGAGCTGCTCGACGTCGGCGACCTTCTTCCCGTTCACGGCCAGGATCACGTCGCCAGGCTGGATGCCCGCCTCGGCCGCCGGGCCCCGCGCGTTCTCCACCACCATCCCGTTCTTCACGCCCATCTCCTTCTGCTCCTCGGGCGTGAGAGGCCGCACCGAGAGGCCGAGCTTGTCGCCATGCTCGCCGTCCTCCTCCGAGGCGGCGGCGGTCGCGCCCTTGGCCTCACCGACCCGGACTTCGATGTCGCGCTTCTGGTGATCGCGGAAGACCTCCAGCCTGGCGGTCGTCCCGGGCTTCAGCGCCGCGACGCGCGGCGGCAGATCGGAAGACCCTTCGATTTCCTGCCCATTCAACGAAAGGATCACGTCGCCCGCCTCGAGGCCCGCTCGCGCCGCGGGGCTCTCCTTCGAAACGGAGCTCACCAGGGCACCCTCGGGCCTGGGAAGGCCGAAAGACTGCGCGAGCGACTGGTTCACGTCCTGGATGACGACGCCCAGCTGGCCGCGAACGACTTTCCCGTGCGAGGAAAGCTGCTCTTGCACGTTCATCGCCACGTCGATGGGAATGGCGAACGAGAGGCCCATGTAGCCGCCGGATTGCGAGTAGATCTGGGAGTTGATCCCGATCACCTCTCCCTTGGCGTTGAAGAGCGGCCCTCCCGAGTTGCCCGGATTCACCGCCACGTCGGTCTGGAGGAAGGGGACGTATCCCTCGTTGGGGAGCGAGCGCGAGCGCGCCGAAACGATGCCCGCGGTAGCGCTGTTCTCGAACCCGAAGGGCTGCCCGATGGCGAGCACCCATTCGCCTACACGCGTCTGCGACGGATCGCCGATGGTGACGGTGGGGAGGTCCTTCGCGTCGATTTTTAGCACTGCGACGTCGGTCGCCTTGTCGGTGCCGATCACCTTGGCGTCGAACTCGCGCTTGTCGGTGAGCTTCACCTTCACCTCGCTCGCCCCGTCGACCACGTGGGCGTTGGTGAGGACGACGCCGTCCGCCTTGACGATGAAGCCGGAGCCGAGGCCGTGCACGAGGTTGCGGCCGCGCGGGCGCGGTCCCTGGAAGCGGTGGAAGAACTGCGAGAAGGGATCGTCCGGGTCGAGCTGGGGCTCTCCGGGGTAGGCGGCTTTCGCCGTCCCGGTGACGCTCACGTTGACGACCGCCGGGCCGTAGCGCTGGACGATGCCGCTGAAGTCGGGCAGCGCGGCGGCCGAAGAGGTGGCGACCGTGGCCGCGTTCTGGTTCGGCGCGGCCAACGCATCCCCGTGATGAAGGCATCCGAACGCCGCCGCGGCCGCCAAGGCAGTCCCGGCGAGCATGGTCATGATCTTGCGTTGCATGTTCTGCTCCTTTGCGAATTCCCGTAACCACGGGTCCGGGATGAATGCTAAGGAGCGCGCCTTAACGGACTCTTAAGGCAAACCTTAAGGAATTCTTAAGACCCGCCCGGAAACTCCACGCGCACGGTGAGGCCGCCGCCTGGTGTATCGCGCAGCGATACGGTCGCGGAGTGGCGATCGGCGATGGCCTTCACGATGGCGAGGCCGAGCCCGCTCCCTTGCGTCCCCGAGCTCCGGCGGTAGAACCGATCGAAGACCCGTTCGCGGTCGGCCTGGGGGATTCCGGGGCCGTTGTCCACCACCTCGAGCCAGGAGCGGCCGGCGGCGACGTCGACCCGCCCGCCGCGAGGCGTGTAGCGGATCGCGTTCTCGACCACATTCGCGAGCAGGATGCGCAGCGCCGCCCGGTCGCCGGTGACCACCGCGTCGCCTGCCACCTCGGTCGCTCCGAGGTCGACTCCCTTCGTCTCGGCGACGATGGCGTGGTCCGCGATCGCCTCTTCCACGAGGTCTGCGAGCCGGACGGGTTCTCCCGCGAGCGCCGGCACCGCGTCGGGCTCCGCGCGGGCGAGCGTGAGAAGCTGCTGGACGAGGTGCGTTGCCCGTTCGAGTCCGGCCCGGAGGTCGGCGAGCGCCGCGGTCCGCTCGGCGGCGTCGGTCGCCCGTTCCACGAGCTGGAGTTGCAGGTTGAGCGCGGCGAGCGGCGTGCGCAGCCCGTGCGCGGCATCGGCGACGAACGCGCGCTGCGCGTCGAGGGCGCCGCGGAGTCGCTCCAGCAGATCGTTCAGGGAGCGCACGAGCGGCAGCGCTTCCTCCGGAGCATCCGACACCGGCAGCGGTTCCAGCGCGGCCGGCGTGCGCGATCCGACGGCTTCCGCGAGCTGGTCGAGAGGCGCGAGCGAGCGTCCCACGGCGCGCCACACCAGGAAACCGAGCAGCGGCAGGATGAGGAGGACCGGCGCGAGGAACCGCACGGAGGCGGCGATGGCGAGCTTCTCGCGCACCCGCAAGGGCTGCGCGACCTGCACGACGAGTCCGGCGAGCTCCGTCGTGTACACGCGCCATTCTCCGGTTCGCGATCGCACCGTCGCGAATCCGAGCTGCGCGCTCGGCGGGAGCCCGCTCTTCGGCCGGGAATCGTAGAGCTTGAGCCCGGTCGGGTCCCAGATCTGGAGGACGAAATCGAGGTCCTCCGGGGCTCCTCCGGCCGCGGCGGGCGGACCGCGCAGGGTGAGCGCGAGCTGCCGCAACTGGTAATCGAAGATGGCGTCGATCTGCTGCCGGGCGAGGCCGTACACGAGGGAGGCGGCGGCGAGCGTGACGACGGTGACGGCGGCGAGGAGCGTCGCGAGCAGCGTTCGCCGGATCGATCTCATGGGCGCTTGGGAATCATGTAACCGACTCCGCGCAGCGTCTTGATGAGGTCCGCGCCCAGCTTGCGGCGCAGCGAGTGGACGTGGACCTCGACCGCGTTGCTCTCCACCTGTCCCGACCAGCCGTAGAGCCGCTCTTCGAGCCTCGAGCGGGAGATCGGCCGTCCCGGGTGCTCGAGGAGCGCCTCGAGCAGGGCGAATTCCCGCGCCGAAAGCGACACCGGCGCTCCCTCGAGGAACACCTCGCGAGTGGCGGGATTGAGCGTCAACCGGCCGTGCTCGATGCCCGGCTCCGCGCGTCCGACGCTGCGCCGCTGCACTGCCCGGATCCGCGCGGCCAGTTCGTCGAGGTCGAACGGCTTCACCAGATAATCGTCGGCGCCCGCGTCGAGCCCGGCGACGCGTTCGCGGACGGCGTCCTGCGCCGTGAGGATCAAGACCGGAATGCGCAGGCCCCGCCGGCGGAGATCGCGGAGGACGTCGAGACCGCTCTTGTCGGGCAGGCCGATGTCGAGAAGTACGACGTCGTACGGTTCTCCGGCCACCGCCAGATCGGCGGCGCTCCCCTCCTGCACCCAGTCGACCGCGTGTCCCGCCTTGGCGAGCGCGCCGCGGACGGCCGCGCCGAGCATCGCATCGTCTTCGACCAGGAGGATGCGCATCGGCCGGCGGAAACATAACGCGGCTTGGCGGCGGCGGGTTATCGAGGCACAAAGGGAACCGATGCCCGACCTGGACCTTTCGAAGGCCATGCTGGTAGCCCGCCGCGCCGTGGACGCCGCCGCGGCGGCGAGCCTCGCCTGGTTCGAGCGGGGTGTGAGCGTGGAACTGAAGTCCGACCAGACTCCGGTGACCCAGGCCGACCGGGAATCCGAGACGGCCATCCTGTCGGTCGTGCGCGAGACGTTCCCCGATCATGCCTTCGTCGGGGAAGAGAGCGGCGCCCATGCCGGGACCGCCGGGACTCGCTGGATCGTCGATCCGCTCGACGGGACGAAGGGCTTCACCCGCGGGGGCCGGTTCTGGGGCGCCGTCGTCGCGCTCGAGGACGGCGGCGAGATCGTGGCGGGCGCGATGGCGCTTCCCGCGCTCGCCGAGACGTACTGGGCGGCGAAAGGGCTCGGCGCATGGATGCGAATCGCGGACGCGGCGCCTGTGCGGCTCCAGGTCTCGACCGTGAGTGAGTGGGGGCGGTCGACGCTGTCCTTCGGCGAGCCGAAGGTGCTCTTGAAGCCGCCGCTCCTCGAGCGCGTCGGAGGCCTCGCCGTCTCGGCGCAGTCGGCGCGGTGCTACGGCGATCTCGCGGGCTGCGCGCTCGTCCTGCAAGCCAAGGCGGAGGCCTGGATCGAAGCGGGCGTGCAGATCTGGGACATCGCCGCGCTCCGCGTCCTCGTGACGGAAGCGGGGGGGCGGTTCACCGATTTCGAGGGACGGCCGACCCACGCTTCGGGAAACTGCGTGGCCTCGAACGGCCTCGTCCACGATCACGTCCTGCGCGCGCTAGGCTAGCGACCGTCAATGCGCCTGGAGCTGCTCTTCCAGTTGCTGGCGCGCCTTCCGCTCGTCCATGTGCAGGTAGTCCCGCTCGACCACGTTGGCGATGCGGGCGAGCACACGATTGGTGAGCTTGTCGCGAAAGATCGCCAGGAAGGCCGAGGGGACCACCAGGACGAGCTGCTCGTACGCTCGCTTCGCTAGTCCGTGCTCGAGCGTCTTCGCCAGCTCGATCGCGAACTTTTCCAGGTCCCTTGGGCTCTGCTTCACGCGGGCCGTCTTGTCCCCGCCGACCTCCCATTCCGCGGCATGGCTCTGCGGGTGAGCCAGCTCCCCGACCAGTTTCCAGCTCCCGTGCAGGCCTTCGGTCTCGTACAGCCGGGCGCTCGCCGAATCCGCGAGCACGATCCAGGCTCGAGTTTTCACGTGCTCTCCTCGTGGAAGGTCTGCCTTCCGGTAAGGCCTCGTCGCGCGGATTGCAACCTGCGGTACGCTCCCGCGGTGCACGCCGATCCGCCGGAGGACTACTACGCGCTCCTCGGCGTCGATCCGGACGTCGATGCCATGCAGCTTCGCCGGGTGTGGCGGCAGCTCGCGCTACGCTGGCACCCGGACCGCGCGGGTCCTTCCGCCACGGCCACCTTCCAGAAGCTCTCGATTGCGTACGCGGTGCTGTCCGACCCGGCGGCGCGGGCGGAATACGATGAGGCGCGCGGAAAGTCTGCCGCGCCGCCACGAAGAGCCGCGCCGCGGCGGCCGCCAGACGACTTCCTCTGGCGGATCTGCGGCTCCTTCAAGACCCTCCTCGCCCGCGGCCTCGCCCGGCGCGACGAGGACGGTGTGGTAGAGCTATTCTTGAATCGGCAGGAAGCCGCGACGGGCGGGATGGTGGCCATCTCCATGAGGGTGCCCGTCCGCTGCCTCTTGTGCCGCGGAAAGAACGCGTCCTGCGACAGGTGCGCAGGGAAGGGTGCCGTCAACCAGCTCTTCAGTGCCCGGGTGGGCGTGCCCCCCGACGTTCCGGACGGTACGCTGCTCGACCCTCTGGAGCGGCTGTCGGGAATGGTCCGTCCCGTCCGCTTTCGCATTCGCATCGAGCCAGCCGAGTGACCGTCGGCGCTTTCAGGCCCGCGCGGTTGTATGATCGGCCCGATGCCGCCTGCGCCCTCTGGTGAGCAAAGGCCCATCCTCGTTGCGGGCGGAGGCATCGGCGGCCTCTGCGCCGCGCTGGCGCTGTCGCGGATCGGGCAGCGGGCGCTCGTCCTCGAGCAGGTCCCGGAGTTCAAGGAAGTCGGCGCCGGGATCCAGCTCGGCCCGAACGTGTTCAAGATGCTCGACCGCCTCGGGCTCCGCGAGGCGATCGAGAAAGTCGCGGTCTTTCCCGACAGCCTCAACGTCCACGACGCGGTGGACGGCGAGCGGGTGATGCACATCCCGCTCGGCCCGGCCTTCCGCGAGCGGTACCGGAACCCGTACGCGGTCGTCTACCGGCCGGATCTGCTCAAGGCGATCTACCGCGCATGCCTCGCAGCTCCGCTCGTCACGCTGGTGGCGGGTGAGAAGGTCGTCGATATCTATGACCACGGATCGGTCGTAATAGTGAAGACGGCCGCAGGAGAGACCTTCGAGGGGAGCGGGCTCGTCGGCGCCGACGGGCTCTGGTCGCGGGTCCGCCAGCACATCGTCGGGGACGGGCAGCCTCGCCGCGCCGGGCACGTCGCGTACCGCGCCGTGATTCCCATCGAGGAGGCCCCCCAGCACGCGCGGGCGCATCGGGTGACGCTCTGGGCCGGCCCCAGGATCCATCTCGTCCATTACCCGCTGCGGCGGGGCGAGCTCTTGAACCTCGTGGCCGTCTTCCACAGCGACCGCTACGAGGAGGGCTGGGACGTCTTCGGCGATCCTTCGGAGCTGCACGAGAAGTTCCAGGCGGCGGGCCCCGAGGTGCAGGAGCTCCTGGGGCTCATCGAGACCTGGAGGATGTGGGTCCTGTGCGACCGCGAGCCGGTCAAGGTCTGGACGAAGGGGCTCGCGACGCTTCTCGGCGACGCGGCCCATCCCATGCTCCAGTACATGGCGCAGGGGGCGGCCATGGCCATCGAGGACAGCGTCGTCCTCGCGGACAAGCTGAAGGCGACGGGCGGCGACTTCGCCCGCGCGGCCCTCGAGTACCAGGAGGAGAGGTATTTGCGGACGGCGCGCGTCCAGCTCACCTCGCGCTTCGTCGGCGATTACGTCTACCATCCGCGCGGTCCCGCCGCCGAGGTCCGTAACGACATGCTACGAAAGCTCTCTCCGGAGAGCATGGCCTGGCTCTACGACGGGATCTGAACGTGCGCATCGCATTCCAGGGCATCCGCGGGGCGTACAGCGAGGCGGCGCTCCTCGCCTGCTTCGGGCCGTCTACGGACGCTGTCGGCTTCCCCCTCAGCGAGCAGGTCTTCGACGCCGTCGAGGCCGGCCAGGTGGACGGCGGCTTCGTTCCGGTCGAGAACAGCATCGCGGGGCCGGTGGGCGTGAACAACGACCTCCTCCTCGAGCGGAGCGTCTTCGCCACGGCGGAGTTCTACCTGCCGATCGAACACTGCCTTCTCGGCCGCTCTGGGGAACGGCTGGAGGACGTGAAGACCGTCTGCTCGCATCCGGTCGCGCTCGCGCAATGCCGCGACTTCCTCAACGCCCACGGCATGCGGGCCGTTCCCGAATACGACACGGCGGGGGCGGCGGAGATCGTCGCCAAGCGGCGCGCGCCGGGGGAGGCCGCCATCGCCTCGAAGCGCTGCGCGGAGGTGTACGGCCTTACGCTCCTCGCCGAGCGGGTCCAGAGCGTGCCGAACAACATCACGCGCTTTCTCGCCTTCCGGCGCGGCGGGCCGTCGGATTCGGCGGCGGGCGGGAAGACGAGCCTCGCCTTCTACGTCCACGACCATCCGGGAGCGCTGCTCGACTGCCTGAAGAAGTTCGCCGAGCACGAGATCAACCTGACGCGGCTCGAGTCGCGCCCCGTACCGGCGAATCCGTTCGAGTACGTCTTCTTCGTGGACCTGCTAGGCGGCCACGACGAGGGCGCCGTGAAAGCCGCGATCTCGGAACTGCGGACCGCGGCCCGTCACGTGAAGATCATCGGCAGCTATCCCATCGCCGAGCGGCCGAAGGTCATTTGACCGGCGGTATCGGGATCGACCCCGGGAAGACGTAGGCCTGCAAGAGGGCGATGAGGCCGATCACCGCGGCGCCGGCGATGGAGTGCCACCAGACGGTGCGGAAAATCGGACCGAGGGCGTGGGCACGCTCTTTCGGATCGTCGTAGCAGGCGGCGCAGGCCACCATGATCGACTGCGCGTCGATCATCTTGCCCATGACGCCTCCGGAGGAGTTGGTCGCCACGGTAAGGATCGGATTGAGGTTCAACTGCTGCGCGGTGATGCGCTGCAAGCTTCCGAAGAGCGCGTTCGACGCGGTATCGGAGCCCGTGAGGAAGACGCCCAGCCATCCCAGATAGGCGGCGAAGAACGGGTAGAGGACGCCCGCGCTGGTGAAGGCGAGGCCGAGCACCGCGTCCGTGCCGGAGTAGCGGGTGAGGAAGCCGAGGCCGAGCACCTGACCGATGACGAGGACCGGAATCGTCATCCGCTTCATGGTGCGGGAGAAGGCCTCGCTCCACTGCGCCGCAGTGAGCTTCAGCGCGAACCCGGAGAGGATGGCGGCGACGAAGACGCCGGTGCCGGCGGCCGACAGCCAGTTGATGACGAAGCGCGCGGCCTCGGGCTTCGCGTTCACCGGGGCGACCGGCGGAACGCGCTGAACGAGATTATGCAGCGCCGGCATGTTCCAGCCCGGGAGCGAGAGCGTGCCGTCGAAGGATCCGCCGAGCAGGCTGGTCTTGAACTTCACCCCGGCAAAGAGGTTGTTGAGGAATGCCTTGAACGTGGGCGTTCCCCACAGTGCGCAGCAGGCGATGAGGATGGCCCAGGGCAGCCAGGCGTAGGCGGTCTGGGCCGCGGTGTAAGTGTATTCCCAGCGCTTCGGGCTGGTCTCACTCGCGGCGGCACCCACGCTGAGCCGCGCCTTCTCCGTCTCCCGCTCGGACCGGAGCACGAACCGGCTCTTCGGCTGCCAGATGAAACGCAGGAAGATCGCGGTGCAGATGACGGAAAAGACGCCCGCGACGACGTCGGTCAACAGGTGGAACGAGGCGCTGCGGGAGGCCAGGAACTGCACGATGGCGAAGGAGACGCCGGAGACGACCGCGGCCGGCCAGACCTCGAAGGCCTGCTTCCAGGAGCCTCCCTCCATCCTCACGAAGGCGGCGACCAGCCAGAAGGGGACCAGCATCGAGACCCAGGGGAGCTGGTGTCCGACCATGGTCGAGAGGGTGAGCTGGTCGAGGCCGCTCACCGCCGCGAGGGTCACGATGGGCGTACCGATCGCTCCGTACGCGACGGGCGCGGTATTGGCGAGCAGGTTCAGGACCGCGGACTGGAAGGGCGAGAACCCGAGGCCGACCATGACCGCGCCGGCGATTGCCACCGGCGTACCGAAGCCCGAGGTGCCTTCGATGATGGCGCCGAAGGAGAAGGCGATGAGGAGCACCTGCAGCCGCCGGTCGAACGAGATGTGGACGATCGACTCCTTCACGATCTCGAACTTTCCGGTAACCACGGTCATCGTGTAGAGGAACATCGCCGCCAGCACGATCCAGATGATCCCCAGGAATCCGGAGAGCGTCCCGAGCGCGAACGCCGACACGGCCGAGGTGACCGGCATCCCGAACACCAGGCACGAGATCACGAAGGCCACCACGACGCCGTAGAACGCGGCGTACGGAGCCGAGATGCCGAGGTGCTTGTTGCCGAGCTTGTCGCGGTGCGGGTGGAGC
>JBJMQD010000321.1:0-9655 GCA_045802855.1 Myxococcales bacterium
GGAGCTACGCTCGCGCACGGCCGCCGGATCGACGCCTGCGCACACGCCTTCGCGCGGCTATGCCCGCCTGTTCCAGGAGCACATCACGCAGGCTGACGAAGGCTGCGACTTCGATTTTCTCGTCGAGCGGTGACGCCTGCCGTCAGCTCCTCCCTGAGCGCCGCGAGCGCCGCGCTCTCCTCCCGCTGACGCCAGATGAGTGGCGTGACGAGCGCGGACAGCGATCGCGTGACCGGGTGACGCCTCACTTGCGCCCCGTTCACGGTGTCCAGCACCGACTCCGGGACCAACGCGACTCCAGCGCCCGAGGCCACGCACGCGACGATGGCGTGGTAGGAGCCCAGGTCCAGCACGCGGGTGGCCGTGCTGGCGGGGCCGAGCCAGCGCTGGAGCCTCCGGCGATACGCGCAACCGTCCGGGAAGGCGACGACGGAGTCTCCTTCGACGTCCGCCGGGCGCCGGATCCGCCGATGCGCGAGCGACGAGATGAGCGTCAGGCGCTCGGGAAAGAGCGGCAGGTGGGCGAGATCGGCGTTGCACGGGACCTCGGCCACGAAGGCGGCGTCGACGCGACGGTCGAGGACGGCCGCGGTGAGCGCGTCGTTCGTGCCGGTGATGAGCTCGATGCGGACGGCTGGATACTTGCGGTGGTACCCGGCCAGCACGGGCGGGAGCCGGCTCGCGGTGGTGCTCTCGAGGGCGCCGAGGCGGAGGACACCCTGCGGCGTCGAGCCCGCTACCGCGGCTCTCGCGTCGTCCGCGAGCCGCAGGAGCCTGTCCGCGTACGCCAGCAGCAGCTCGCCGGCCGGCGATAGGAAGAGGCGCTTGCGCTCGCGAACGAACAGCTCGGTTCCCAGGGTCTCCTCGAGCTGCTTCACCCGGGTGGTGACGTTCGAGGGGACGCGGTGCAGCTTGCGGGCCGCCTTGAGAACGCCGCCCTCCTCGACGACCGCCTTGAAGATCTGGAGCTGGGCGAGGTCCATCGTCATTCCTTTTTCGAGAACATCCTCTTCGTTATTATTCACTATCTTGTGGTCGAGCGCGAGCCTAGCATCGGTTCATGACGGCGCGCATTGCTCTCGTCGGACTGGCCGGCCTCGCGTCCGCGATGGGCGTCGGACGGTTCGGCTTCACGCCGCTCTTGCCGCTCATGCAAGAGGCCGGCACGCTCACCCTCGCGCAGGGCGGCACGCTCGCTCGGGCGAACTACCTCGGGTACCTCGTCGGCGCCGTCCTTTGCATGGCGCTGAACCCGTCTCCGGGGCGGTCCGCGCGGCTCGCGCTCGTGGGGGTCGCGGCGTTCACCGCCGGGATGGGAATGACGGCGTCGTTCGCGCTGTGGATCGCGCTGCGATTCCTCGCGGGCGTCGCGAGCGCGTTGGTCCTGGTGGGAGTCTCGGCGTGGATACTGCCGCTTCTGGCGGCGAGAGGCCGCGGCGGCTGGGCCGGCCGGGTCTACTCCGGCGTGGGCATCGGGATTGTCGTCTGCGGGCTCATCGGTCTCACGTCGGGCGTCCGGAGGATCTCTCCGGACACGACATGGCTGGTTCTCGCCGGGGGGTCGTCGGTCGTCGCGATCCTCTGCTGGAGCACGCTCGGAAGGGAGCCCCCGGTCGCGGCGGCAGCGCGCGGCACGGCGAAGCTCCCCGCCGGCACCTGGCGACTCGTGCTCGCCTATGGCGCGTTCGGCTTCGGCTACATCGTCCCGGCGACGTTCCTGCCCGCGGCCGCGCGGCAGGTCGTTCCCGATCCGGCCGTGTTCGCCTGGACGTGGCCCCTGTTCGGTCTCGCGGCCGCGATCTCGACGGTCGCCGTATCGCGCTGGTTTCGTGACCTGCCGCCGCGAACGCTCTGGGCTGGCGCTCAGGTCGTGATGGCACTCGGCGTGCTCGCGCCCGCGCTCAGGATGACCGTTTCCACGCTCCTCTGGTGCGCGGTCTGGGTGGGCGGAACGTTCATGGTCCTGACGATGACCGGAATCCAGGAAGCTCGCAGGGTGGCGGGCGCGGCGGCGTCCCGGTTGATCGCCGCCATGACCGCCGCGTTCGCGGTCGGTCAGCTCGTCGGGCCGTTCACCGTCACGTCTTTGGGCTCGTCCGGTGTCGCCGTGCCCCACGCCATCGCGGCGGCCGTGTTGCTGCTCGGCCTCGCCGTTCTCGTGGCTGCTCCCGCTCTCACGCCTTCTTTCGAATCAGGAGGACCGACATGACCGAACGGATGCCGCCGATTGCACTCGAGCGGATGGACGACGGGCAGCGCGCGGTAGCGGACGAGCTCATCGCCGGTCCGCGCAAGGGAGTGAAGGGCCCGTTCATCGCGCTCCTGCGGAGCCCGCGCCTGCTCGCGCGTTTGCTAATGGTCGGCGACTACCTTCGATTCGAGAGCGCGCTGCCGCGACGCGTGAACGAATTCGCGATCCTCGTCGTGTCGCGTGGCTGGGCGCAGCAGTTCGAATGGGCCGTGCACGTGCCCCTTGCGCTCGCCGCGGGGACCGCCACGCAGGCAATCGACTCGCTGCGCGAGGGCCGGCGCCCGACCGCGATGAGCCGCGAGGAGGAGCTCGCCTACGAGTTCACCACCGAGCTTCTCCGGAACCGCGGCGTGAGCGACGCAACCTACGCCGCCTGCATCGACGCGTTCGGCGAGCGCGGCGTGGTCGATCTAGTCGGCCTCGCGGGATACTTCACGACCATATCGATGGTGCTGAACGTCGCGCACACGCCAGCGGAGGCGAGCGCCGTCGATCCGCTCCCCTTCCTGCCCCGATAGCGGCGCCGTCATGGCCGCTTTGACGGGCTCACCGTCTTCGCCGGGTCGCGCTCCACCACCTCGCCGAGGACCTCGTCGATCATCTTCAGGATCGCCCCGTCGAGCTTCACTCCCGCCGCCTTCACGTTGTCACGGACCTGCTCGGGCCGCGAGGCGCCGATGATCGCCGACGACACGTTCGGGTTCTGCAGGACCCAGGCGATCGCAAGCTGCGCCATGGAGAGCCCGGCGCGCTCCGCGATTGGCTTGAGCTTTTGCACTCGAGTGAGCACGTCGTCGGTCAAGAAGCGGGCGATGAACTGGGAGCCGCGCTCGTCGGTAGCGCGGCTGCCCTTGGGCGGCGGCTGGCCCGGGAGGTACTTGCCGCTGAGCACGCCCTGCGCGATGGGGGACCAGACGATCTGTCCCATGCCGGCCTTCGCGCTCGCCGGGATGACCTCCGCCTCGATCACCCGCCACAGCATCGAGTACTGCGGCTGGTTGCTGACGAGCGGGATCCGCAAATCGCGCGCAAGCGCGGCAGCGCGTGTGATCTGGTCCGCCGTCCACTCGGAGACTCCCAGGTAGAGGATTTTTCCTTGCCGGACGAGATCGCCGAACGCGGTCATCGTCTCCTCGAGCGGCGTCATGACGTCGTAGCGGTGCGCCTGGTACAGGTCGACGTAGTCGGTGCGCAAGCGGCGGAGGCTCCCGTGGATCGCCTCGAAGACGTGCTTGCGGGAGAGGCCGCGATCGTTCGGCCCGGGACCGACGGGCCAGTACAGTTTGGTGCAGATCTCCAGCCCCTCGCGCCGCTCTCCGGCGAGCGCCTCGCCCAGCACCTCTTCCGCCTTGGTCCCGGCGTAGACGTCGGCGGTGTCGAAGGTGGTGATTCCCTCTTCGAGCGCCGCCCGGACGCAGGCGAACGCGGCGTCCTTCGCCACCTGCGAGCCGTGGGTGATCCAGTTGCCGTACGAGATCTCGCTGACGAGAAGGCCGCTCTGCCCGAGGTGTCTATGGTTCATGGGACCGAACATAGGCAGACGGGACCGCAGCCGCCATGCGCTTCACGGCCTCGGGCAACTCCCGCTCATTTACGGTGCCCTTACGGCCAAGAAGCGCCGGCGCCGACCTTCAGATCCATGTCGACATCGGCGGTCCAGTTGCTGCTCGGCGGCGCTCCCGTCCCGCTGATCGCGAGCGTGACCGTGCGGCTGGTGCTGCTCACGTAGTCGAGGATCTCCACGTCGTCGGCCCGGTCGAGGACGAGGGTCTTGCCGGGAAGATGCGCCGGGTCCTTCACGTACCTCGCCAGCACCTGGCTCTTGCCGTTTCCGCTGATGGTCAACTCCACGCTCTCGAACCCGTTGAAGTCGGCGGTATAGGAGGAGGGGATCGACATCGCCGCCTGGTTGAGCTGCAGGCTGGAGCTGATCTTCACCGGACCGGCGGTGTTGTCCGCGCCGTTTTCGGTGAGCGGCGTCGACGGCATGTCGAACGAGAACGAGTAGGGCGGCAGCGCCGTCACGAACGCGGCAGCCGCGGCGGGAACACCGGGGATTTCGCCCTGGATGCGCTGGGACACCACGAGCGAGGGCTCATTGGCGCGGGCCTGGAAGATGTCGCCGCATCCGGCGATCGCGAACAGCGAGGCAGCGACCAGGGACAGCTTTCGGAAGGAGTTCGTCATCGTCGTATCCATCAGAGAACGTAGAGGAGGAAGCCGAGGCTCACGGACGGGGCCCGGGCGAAGAAGGAGACGTCGCCCGCCCGGATGAGCTGGCTCGCGCTGCCGGGATTCTGGGCGGTGACGGCGTCGCGGACGTTGCGGGCGTCGGACCAGATCCAGCTCATCCCGCCGCGCAGGAAGAACACGAATCGCTGCTGCGAGCCGAACTCGAGGCCGACCGAGGTGGTGACGAAGTCATGCTGGATGTGGCTGAGCAGCACCCGCGCGCCCGGGCTGCTCGCGAAACGGCTCGCGTCGCCGTCGAAGTAGTGGCCGCCCTCGACGTTGAGGGTCGGGGTGATCACCCACTCGAAGGGGATGAGGCTCGCTCCGCCGCGTACGCCGAACCCGGCGAGGTCGTAGTTGAGGCCGCCGTCCAACCGCAGGACGCTGTACGGACGGAACACCGCGGCGACGCCGGCGCCGGCGGGAAATCCGCCGTCGAGCTGCAAACCGAAGTGACGCACGTCCGACAGCTCGTACCAATGGTGCGCGGGAGCCGGCGCGAACACGTTTTGCGTGTCGGCGCGAGCGGCCGAGGCGCCGAGGAGCGCGCAGGCGAAGAGCAGGGAAAGCCGAGAAGACATCGTCGTTGGCTCCAGACCGAAGAGGATTGCCGCGAATGAAGAACCGCAAAGCGGCTTGTACACACGTTAAAGGTCGCCGGAGCCTCGGGTCAAAGCTCGTTGGTAACGAAACCCTTGAAAATGTACGTGAAATGTCAGGGCTGCGCCGATGCGACCACCCGAGAGCACACGCTTCTACCCGGTGCCGTACTGGTCCGGCGCGCCCAGACCGAGAGCACGGCCCGCGAGGAGCAGGGCGATCACCAGCTCGAAAAGAGCCACGAGGCACCTCCCGTAGGTTCAATCATCCGACATGGGCATACTTGGCGCGACCTTGCAGCCCTGTAAGGATCGCTGCGGCTAAGACCCCGTTCCGCCTCGCTTCCACGACTCCACGGGAGTGTAAAAATCCAGCGATGTAGTAAAAACGCTGTCAGTTCGCGGGGTTGATCCACGTCAACGTCGGCGGGGGTGCCCGATGCTACGTTCATCGGCGTTCAACAACGACCGGTAACGGTCACAAACCCTCCAGGGGCGCACACGCGCCCCAACGTAATGAAAGGTACTCAAATGAAGAACATCGGACTCTCGGTAAAGCGTTCGTTCCTCTCCGTCCTCGCCCTCGCGGCGGGCATCGCTCTCTGCGCCGGCACCGCTTTCGCGGTCCCCGCGGCGAGCTCCATCAAGGTGCCGGTCTACGGCAGCGTCTCGGACATCACCGAGAACAACGTGATCCTCACCGGCGACGCCACCGTCACCACCCAGCTCGCCGTTGCCGGCGCCAGCGCGGCCTCGCTCAACGTGACCATCCAGCTCAACAAGGTGTCCGGCCGCAGCGCGATGTCGGGCGCCGCCCTCGAGGCCACTGGCAGCTTCACTGGCAGCCTGCCGGTGGGCAACCAGGGCACCGTGACCTTCCCGGTCACCGTGTACCCGGCCGGCAGCGACGCGACGGACCCGGAGGCCTTCACGGTGAACGCGTCCGTGAACGTCAAGCTGACCCCGGCCGGCGCGCCGGCGGGCGGCCTGGGCCAGTTCTCGATCGTGCTCACGCCTGCCGCGTAATCAGTGTTCCTCCCCGTAGGTCCTGGACCCCACGCAGCGCCGGATTTCCCCGGTCTGGCGCGCGTGGGGTCCTTCTTTTTTGTGAATCATCGATCGATCAGCAAGTCAGAAGCAGATCGCATTATCGATGTCCGGAAGTGGGATCCCGTTCGGAAGTGGGATCGATAGGCCCCGTGAATACCGCCGGGAGCAGTTCGTCTGCGGATGCGAGATCGTTCGGGAACGCGATCGATCGGATGGCAAATGGTTTCGTGTCAGGCGGAGCTCGCGCCGGTTGCGGCAGGGCTTCGGGGGGAACCGTCTCTCGTGGAGGTACGAGATGCGGTTCAGAAACATCGCAGGAATCGCGACTGCCGGAGCAGTGAGCCTCGTGCTCGCCATGCCGGCTCTAGCCCAGACGACGGGAACGTTGTCTGGCCAGGTGGTGGACGCAAACTCACAGCAACCCGTCGGCGACGCGGTCGTCATCGCCCAGAGTCCTTCGCTGCAGGGCGAGCAGACCGCGGTCACGGACGCGAGCGGCGCGTTCGAGATCACGCTCCTGCCCGCAGGCACCTACTCGGTCACGGTGCAGCGCGAGAGTTACCAGCCCTTCACCCAGTCCGGGCTGCGGTTGGCGCTCGACCGCAGCATCAAGGTGAAGCTGTCGCTCGTTCCCGAGGCGTTGAAGGAGCAGGCGATCGAGATCGTGGCGCAGCGGCCGAGCATCTCGGTAACCACCACGCAGCAGGGCGGCTCGATATCGAAAGAGCAGATGGCGCTCGTACCGTACGGCCGCAACGGGCGGACTTTCGATCAGGTCGCCACCTCCATTCCCGGCGTCCAGCCCGACGCCAACGGCGGGATCCAGATGAACGGCTCGGGGGGGCCCGAGCAGAACTACATCATCGACGGAGTCAACGTCTCGGATCCGGCCTTCGGCACGCTGGGCACGACCCTCATCCAGGACTTCGTCCAGGAGGTCGACGTCAAGACCGGCGGCTACCAGGCGGAGTACGGCCGCGCGACTGGCGGCATCGTCAACGTCGTCACCAAGTCGGGGGGCAACGAGTTCCACGGTTCCGTCTTCGTCAACTGGTCGCCCTTCGAGGCGCCGCGCAAGCAGATCGGCGGGCTCGGGCAGGCGCTCTCCAGCCAGGTTTCGCAGCGCTACAACCTCGACTTCGGCGCCGAGCTGGGCGGCCCCATCGTCAAGGACAAGCTGTGGTTCTTCGCCGGGTTCGCGCCGCAGTTCATCTCCCGGAACGTCGACCGCATCGTCAGCGCGCAGACGTCGGACCAGGCGGGGCAAGCGGTGCTCGATTCGAACGGCAATCCGAGGCTCACCGAGCTCGCGCGGCAGACGTACCCGTCGACGCAGACCACCTACAACATGAGCGGCAAGCTCACGTACCTGATCAACGAGAACCACAGCGTCGCGCTCGCCGGATACGGGAACCCGACCACCAACAACGGCGTGTACGTCGACCGCTACGGTTTCTTCACCTCGCCCGCGGGCGGAAGCGAAGGCTTCTTCCTCGCCAACCACGAGCTCGGAGCGTTCGATACTTCGCTCCGTTACTCCGGCAAGCTGTTCAACAAGAGCATGCTCGTCGAGGCCACGGCGGCCTATCACCGCCAGCGCGACAACGACGTACCGGTCGGCGTGAATGGCCAGTCGGCGTCGGCGCTAGGCGACCTTCCCTCCGTGAGCTGGCAAGGGACGCGCAACCTGCTCGACCCGCAGTTGCAGGACTCCACCGTGCCCTCCTCGCAAAAGAGCGCCGCGGTGTTGCAGGGATGTGCCATCCAGCCGAACGGATTCAATCCCTGCCCGGTCACGAACTACTTCGACGGCGGCTTCGGATTCGCCGGGCAGCGCACGCTCAACCGCATCGGCGGCGTCCTCAAGCTGAGCAACTTCGTCGAGGCATTGGGGCACCACCAGTTCAAGTACGGCGTCGACGCCTCCCGCGACACTTTCGATCAGAGCAAGACGTACACGGGCGGCGCGCTGGTCTTCGCGACGCCTACCACGGGCACGTACGTGCGCGCGTTCGGGCACGCCGATCCCGCCTCCCCCGGCCAGCCCGCGTTCGAAGCGGCGAATCCCAACCTGCTCCAGGGCTCGACCGTTTCCAACGTCACCCACAACACCTCGATCGCGGCCTTCGCGCAGGATACCTGGAACCTCTTCGACCGCGTCGTGCTCGATGCCGGCATCCGCGTCGAGAAGCAGCTCATGTACGCCGACACGAAGACGCTCGACGCCACGGGCAATCCGGTCAACGGCGCCGGGATCAACTTGACGAACGTGATGCCCCGCATCGGCCTCATCTACGACTTCACCGGCCGCGGTCTGTCCAAGGTGTACGGCTCGTACGGGCGTTTCTACGAGTACGTCCCGCTGGACCTCGCCGACCGCTCCCTCAGCTCCGAGACGCAGGTCAACCTCGTCAAGGACCTGAGCAACTGCACGAACCCGGCGGACATGCGCACCTGCTCGACGATTCCGAACGCGTTCGGAGTGGGCAAGACGTACACGTTCACGGGCGGCTCGGCGAGCACGCCCGTCGATCCCAACCTGCAGGGGCAGTACACGGACGAGTACCTGGGCGGAGTCCAGTACCAGGCGTATCGCGACATCACCGTCGGCGTCGACTACGTGCACAAGCAGATCGGGCGCGTGATCGAGGACATGTCGACGAACGACGGCGCCACGTACTTCCTCTCCAACCCGGGCGAGCAGGGCAAGCTCGGCTACTCCGGTACGACGGGAGGGGGAACCACCATCGTCGAGCCGAAGCCGCGCCGGGTCTATGACGGCCTGACGCTCTCCGTGAACAAGACGTTCTCGGACAACTGGCTCCTCACCGCGAGCTACACGTACTCGTCGTTCCGCGGCAACTACCCCGGGCTCTTCAGCATCCGCGGCGTCGGCGCCCCGCAGACCGATCCGAACATCCTTTCGGAGTACGACCTCTTGTCGCTGCTCCCCAACAAGGATGGCCCGCTCCCCGGCGACATCCCGAACTCGTTCAAGGTCGACGCCGGATACGTCTGGGAGCTGAACCCGCGCTTCACTTTCAACTTCGGCGGCAACGTCCGCGCCGATCAGGGCCAGCCGATCAGCTATCTCGGAGCGCATCCGCTCTACGGTCCGGGAGAGGCCTACGTCCTCCCGCGCGGCAGCGGGGGCCGGACGCCGTGGACCTGGCAGCTGAACCTCCGCGGCGGCGCGAACTACAAGCTGTCGAAGAGCTACGCTCTCGGATTCACGCTCGACCTGTTCAACGTCACCGACAATCGCGAAGTCCTGACCGTCGATCAGAACT
Source organism: Myxococcales bacterium (assembly GCA_045802855.1). Classification (GTDB taxonomy): domain Bacteria; phylum Myxococcota; class Myxococcia; order Myxococcales; family 40CM-4-68-19; genus VBKO01. The sequence goes on from JBJMQD010000321.1 coordinate 9,423, forward strand.
ACACGTTCAACAGCGTCTCGCCGATCGTGAACGGGAAGACGTCGGATCTGCCCTCCCTGAAGACGGTCGCCGGCCAGAACGCCATCGTGAACACGAACTTCAACAACGCGACGGCGTACCAGCTTCCGTTCTCGGCACGCCTCGGCGCCAAGCTGTCGTTCTAGGGGCGGAACGGGAGGCGGGACCCGAGACCCGCCTCCGGTTACCGGCTGCTCGCGGAGAGGATCTCCAGC